>NZ_JBIAGA010000003.1:0-440020 GCF_042869555.1 Nocardiopsis sp. NPDC006938
CGACCGGGTCGACCAGTGCGTACCCCCGTCCGGTGGGGGCTGCTCCAGGGTCTGCCGGATGACCTCTTCGACGTGGGCGTCGGTGATCTTGCGAGATTGGCCCGGACGCTCCTTGTCTGAGAGAGCTTGGAGTCCGCCGTCGATGTAGCGGTTGCGCCACTTGCCCACCGTCTGCGGCCAGACCCCCAGTTTCCGGGCGACCTCGGCATCGGTGCCGCCCTCGGCGCAGCGCAGGATGATCCGTGCACGCTGGGCCATGACCTGCGCCGACGTGCGCCGACGTGCGATCTGTTCCAGCGTGCGCCGGTCCTCGTCACTGACTACCAGGGGTCTCTTCTTCCTGCCGCGTTGCGCCATGAGACCATCGTAACCAATTCTTCATCGAATTAACGACTCAGAACACTAGGCGACCAGCCCGTGCCGGTAGGCGAACACCACCGCCTGTACGCGGTCGCGCAGGTCGAGTTTGGTCAGGATGCGCGAGACGAAGGTCTTCACGGTCTCCTGGCTGATGAACAGGCTCGCGGCGATCTCGCTGTTGGACAACCCGTCCGCGATCAGCCCCAGCACCTCCCGTTCCCGCGGGGTGAGGGGGAGTTCCGCACCGGCACCGTGTGAGGGCCGGATGCGGGCGGCGAACCGGCCCACCAGCTGACGGGTGACCTCGGGGTCCAGCAGGGCCGCGCCGGTGGCGACGGTCCGGATACCGTTCAGCAGCTGGTCGGGCGGCGCGTCCTTGAGCAGGAACCCGCTGGCGCCCGCCCGCAGCGCCTCGTACACGTACTCGTCGAGGCTGAACGTGGTGACCACCAGCACCTTCACCGGATGTTCCACCCCTTCGCCCGCCAACAGCCGGGTGGCCTCGATCCCGTCGAGTTCGGGCATCCGCACGTCCATCACGACGACGTCGGGCCGCAGGTCCCGCGCCATCTCCACGGCGGTCCGACCATCGCCGCACTCGCCGACGACCTCCATGTCGGGCTGCGCTCCGATGATCGTCACCAGCCCGGTGCGGATCAGCACCTGGTCGTCGCAGACCAGCACCCGGACGCTCATCGCGCGGAGGGGATACGGGCGTGCACGGTGAAACCGCCGTCGCCTCGGGGACCGGCGGTGAAGTCGCCGCCCAGCACCTCGACGCGTTCGCGCAGACCCGTGAGCCCGCGCCCGCTTCCGCCGGGCGAGACGCCCCGGGGGCCGGGGCGCTCGGTGTTGACGTTCACGGTGATCTCCTCGGGTCGGTGCCGGACGTTCACGGTGGTGGGGCTCCCGTGCGCGTACTTGAGGGCGTTGGTCAGCGCCTCCCGCACGACCCGCTGCGCGACGAGTTCGGCGCCGCCGCGCGTCTGGGCGGGCACGCCCTCCTCGCTGAAGCGCACCGGCTGACCGGCCCGGCGGGTGCGCTCCACGACGTCGAGCATCGCCTCGTCGTTCTCGGGTGCGGGGTTGGCGGGGTCGAGCACGTCGAGGAGCTGCCGGAGGTCGGTGATGGCCTGGCGGCCGGTCTCGCTGACGGTCCCCAGGGTGCGGTCGAGGTGCTCGGGGGCGGCGGTGAGGTAGCGGGCGGCCTCGGTCTGCACGACCATCGCCGTGACGTGGTGAGTGACGACGTCGTGGAGTTCGCGGGCGATGCGGGCGCGTTCGGCGGCGAGGGTGTCGGCCGCCAGTCGGCGGCGGCGTTCGGCCTCGGCGACACGGGTGGAGCGCACCCATGATCCGATTCCCCAGGCGAGACCGTGCGCGAGGTAGAAGACCACCCACTCCGCGGGGGTCTCTCCCTCGCCCAGCCGGGTCAGTGCCAGGGCCAGGGCGACGAACGCGATGCTGCCGACCAGCAGGGTGGCGCGCCGGTGGCGTTCCAGGTGCACGCCCGCGCTCATCAGGGCGAGGGGCATCGCGGTCCCGGCGATCAGGTGGTAGCCGCTCAGCTGGTCGAGGGCGAAGCCGACCGCGACCAGGGCCAGGGTCAGCGCGGGCCACCGCCGTCGCCCGGCCAGCGGCAGGCACTGGAGGGCGAGCGCGACGACCCCCAGCGCGTCCATGGGGCGGTCCGCGACCCCGCCGACCTGGGTCCCGTACCCGTGCAGGGACGGAACGCAGGAGGCGGCCAGGAGGACCAGGGCGAGGGGGAGGTCTCGGACGGTGACGTCGAGCCGCCGCCACAGCAGGGGGAGACGTCGGTACCAGGTCACGGACGCAGTGTAGTGGCGCGGAGGGACGGCTCCGCTCCCTTTGTCCCCCATGCGAGCTACGGGCGGGTGTCCACTCGGCGGTGACGACTCCCGGCCCCTGGTTCCGTAGCGTTTCCGGTGTCACGAAGACCCCTCCCGGCCGCCCACCGCTCGGCCGGACCCGCTGCCTGGAGGCACCCCATGTTCCGCACCGTCCGTTCCGCCCGGACCACCGCCCTGACCGCCCTGTGCTGCGCGGCGGTGTTCCCGGGGCTGGTCGGCTGCGGTGTGTTCTCCGAGGTGGGGTCGGAGCTGGGATCGGCCGCCGACGAGGTGCAGTCGGAACTGGAGGACGCCGCCAGGGAGGTGCTGACCGAGGGACAGCTGTTCACCGGGACGAAGACGCTCGACGTCGACGGCGCCTCCGTGCACGTCTCCTGCTCCGGGACGCCGTCGGACGGTCGGCCGGTGGTGGTGCTGATGGCCGGGATGGGGGACGGCCTCGACACGCTGGAGGGGCTCCAGGAGACCCTGGCCGAGGACGAGCGGGTCTGCTCCTACGACCGGCTCGGCGAGGGCGAGAGCGACCAGCCGGAGGGGCGGCAGAGCATCGACGACGCGGGCCGGACGCTGACCGTCGTCCTGGAGGATGTCGCCGGTGACGGCCCGGTGGTCCTGGTGGGGCACTCGCTGGGCGGCCTGATCGCCGCGCGCTACGCCCCGGACCACCAGGACCGGGTGAGCGGGCTGGTGCTGCTCGACGCCACGTCGCCGACGATGATCGACGACATCAGCGACGTGATCCCGGAGTCGGCCACGGGCGAGGGAGCCGAGGTGCGCGCTCAGAACATGGCGATCTTCGAAGGGGAGAACCCGGAGGCCATCGTGATCGACAGCGACCCGGAGGTCCGCTCGGCGGGTGAGGTCCCGGTGGAGGTCGTCCAGCACGGGGTTCCCTACCTCGGTGAGATCGCCGAGTACGGGGACGACCTGGAGCGGGTGTGGTCCGAGGGTCAGGAGAAGTGGCTGGCGCTCTCCGACCGCAGTCGGCTCAGCACCGCCGAGGGGAGCGGCCACTACATCCACGTCGACGAGCCCGACGTCGCGGTCGACGCCGTCCGCCGGGTCGTGGACGAGGCCGCCGCCTGACCTTCCGGGTTCGAAGGGGCCCCGTCACCGGGCGAAGTCGAGGGGTCGTTGCGACACCGCTGGTCGGCTGGCCGGGTCCGGTGGCTTGGCGAGGCGCTCGGCTGGGGTTTCCCAGCCGAGCGTTGTGCGTGGGCGGCTGTTGAGGGCGGCTGTTGAGGGCGGCTGTTGAGGTCGGCTGTTGAGGTCGGCGGCGACGGCCTCCCGGCCCTCGGGACCTGCGGTCCAGCGCGGCATCCGTCCGGGTGCCGCGTACGGGCGCCGACGAACCACCGGAGTTCCACACAAACGCACGTCAAAGACTCGTCGCGGTCTTTCCCAGCGCGGTGTGTCCGCCGCTTCGTGGAGCGGGCCGGGGCGTAGGTCTGTCCACGTGGTCTGGTGATATGAGCCACGGCCGATATGCCCCCGGGCGCACCGTTTCTCCTGTTCAGCGGGGGTTATGGGAACGTTGTGGCGTATGCGACCTACGAGACGAGGCTGTTTGTGACGAGCGAACCTGGGCAGAAGGGGTCCGTGAACCAGACCCGTGTAACCCTGCCGACCGTGCCCTACCTGTCCGAACCGGGAGCGGCCACCGCCACCAGCCTGTACATCGACGGCGAGTGGCGGGCGGCGCGCAACGGACGCGTCCGGGAGATCCTCGACCCGGCCGACGCCTCCGTTCTGACCATCGTCAGCGAGGGCGGCAGGGCCGACACCGAGGACGCCATCGCGGCGGCGCGGCGCGCGTTCGACCAGGGCGACTGGCGCGGCACCACCGCCGAGGAGCGCGGGCGCGTCCTCGAACGGATCGCCGACCTGCTCCAGCGCGACCGCGAGGAGATCGCGGTCATGGAGTCGCTGGACACCGGCAAGACGATCGAGGAGGGCGGGATCGACGTCGACGACGTCACCAACGTCTTCCGTTACTACGCGGGACTGGCCGACAAGGACGCCGGCCGCCTGGTGTCCGCCCCCGAGGGCGTCCACAGCCGGATCGTCTACGAGCCCGTGGGCGTCTGCGGCATGATCACACCCTGGAACTACCCGCTCCTCCAGCTGGCCTGGAAGATGGCCCCGGCCATCGCGGCGGGCAACACCATGGTGGTCAAGCCCAGCGAGGTCACCCCCGTGACCACCGCCAAACTGGTGGAGCTCACCACCGAGGCGGGGGTTCCCGCCGGTGTGGTCAACCTGGTCCTGGGCAGCGGGCCCGACGCGGGCGCACCGCTGTCCGAGCACCCCGACGTCGACCTGGTCTCCTTCACCGGGGGCCTGGTGACCGGGCGCCGGATCATGGCGGCCGCCTCCGAGACGGTCAAGAAGATCGCCCTGGAGCTGGGCGGGAAGAACCCCAACATCATCTTCCCCGACGTGGACCTGGACACGGCCGTGGACTACGCGCTCAGTGCCGCGTTCTTCCACTCCGGCCAGGTGTGCTCGGCCGGTGCGCGCCTCATCGTGCACAACGACATCCACGACGCCTTCACCGCCGAACTCGCCCGCCGAGCCGAGGCCGTCCGCATCGGCCGGGGCCAGGACGAGGGCGTCCGCTGCGGGCCGCTGGTCTCCGCCGAGCACCGCGCCAAGGTGGAGAAGGCCGTGGCGCGCGGTGTCGAGGAGGGCGCCCGGATCATCGCGGGCGGCAGGCGCCCCGACGAGGACGGGCTCCGGGACGGTTACTTCTACCGGCCCACCGTGTTCGTGGACTGCGACCGCACCATGGACATCGTCCAGACCGAGGTGTTCGGCCCCGTCGTCACCGTCGAGCGCTTCGAGACCGAGGCGCAGGCGATCGAGCTGGGCAACGACACCGACTACGGACTCTCCGGCGGCGTGTGGACCAACGACACCGCCCGGGGCGAGCGCGTGGCCGCCGCCCTGCGCCACGGCACGGTGTGGATCAACGACTACGGCCCCTACTTCCCGGGCGCCGAGTGGGGCGGGTTCGGCCGCAGCGGAGTCGGCCGCGAGCTCGGCCTGGCCGGACTGGACGAGTACCGCGAGGCCAAGCACGTCTACCGGAACCTGTCGCCGCAGCCGCAGCGCTGGTTCGGCTAGCCCGGACCACCAGACCACCAGACCACCAGGCCACCAGACCACCGGAACCCGGTCCGGGGCCCGCCGACCTCAGCACGACGGGGACGCGGGACCACCTGACCACCGGCCTCCGGAGTCCGGGCGGCGGGGGCGCCCGGAAGACCCCAGGCCACCCGTCGGCGCGGTTCCGTCCTCCGCGCCGACGGGTGCCCTCCCGAACCCGTGCCGCGACCGTCGCGGCACCCCGACGCACATGCCAACCGAGTGCACGCGGGTCGGTTTCCCCCCGGCATCCCCCTGAGCAACACGAACGAGAGGATTCGGCCCGTGTCCACGAACGAAACCACCTACGACTACGTCATCGTCGGCGGAGGCACCGCGGGGTCGGTGATCGCCAACCGCCTCACCGAGGACCCCGGCACCACCGTCTGCGTCATCGAGGGCGGGCCGGACGACCGCGACCTGGAGCACGTGCTCCGGCTCCGCGACTGGCTGAGCGTCCTCGACAGCGACCTCGACTACGGGTACACCACCACCGAACAGCCCCGGGGCAACTCGCACATCCTGCACTCGCGCGCGCGGGTCCTCGGCGGCTGTTCCTCGCACAACACGCTGATCAGCTTCCGGCCGTTCGCCGAGGACCTCGACGACTGGGTGGCGGCCGGTGCCGAGGGCTGGGACAACGCCACCGTGCAGTCCTACGCCGACCGCATCAAGTGCAACATCATCCCCATCGCGGAGAAGGACCGGAACGCGATGGTCAAGGACTGGGTGTCCTCCGCCTCCGAGGCGGCCGACGTCCCGGTCATCGAGGACTTCAACGCCCTGACCTCCCACGGCGACGGCTTCTCCGGGGGCGCCGGGTTCCTGTCCATCGCCTACGACCCCTACACGGGCTACCGCTCCTCGGCCTCCGTGGCCTACCTGCACCCGATCATGGACGTGCGGACCAACCTCACCGTGCTCCTGGAGACCTGGGTCGGCCGCGTGCTGTTCGACGGCGACCGCGCCACCGGGGTCAGCGCCACCACCAAGGACGGCGAGCGGATCACCGTCCGTGCCCGTCAGGAGGTCATCGTGGCCGCCGGGGCCGTCGACAGCCCCCGCCTGCTCATGTTGTCGGGTGTGGGCGACGCCGAGGAGCTGGGCGCGATCGGCATCGAGAGCAGCCACCACCTGCCCGGCGTGGGCGAGAACCTCCAGGACCACCCCGAGTCGATCATCATGTGGGAGACCACCAGGAGGGTCCCCGAGAACACCGTGATGGACTCCGACGCGGCCCTGTTCGTGCGGCGCGAGGACGGCGGCGACCCCCGCCCGGACCTGATGTTCCACATCTACCAGATCCCCTTCGACGACAACACGAAGCGGCTCGGCTACGACTCGCCCGAGGACGGCTACGCGGTCTGCATGACCCCGAACATCCCGCGTTCGCGCTCGCGCGGCAAGCTCTACCTCACCAGCAGCGACCCGGCCGCCCAGCCCGCCCTCGACTTCCGGTACTTCACCGACCCCGACGGGTACGACGAGCGCACCATCGTGGACGGGCTGAAGATCGCCCGCGACGTCGCCGCCACCGAGCCGTTCCGCTCCTGGATCAAGCGCGAGGTCGCCCCCGGCCCGCAGGTCCGGACCGACGAGGAGCTGTCCGAGTACGGGCGCCGCGCCGCGCACACCGTCTACCACCCGGCGGGCACCTGCAAGATGGGCGCCGCCGACGACGACACCGCCGTCGTCGACCCCCGCCTGCGGGTGCGCGGCCTGCGCGGCCTGCGGATCGCCGACGCCTCGGTCTTCCCGACCCTGCCCACCCCCAACCCGATGGTGATGGTGCTCGCCCTGGGCGAGCGCGCCGCCGACCTCATCCGAGAGGATCGGGCCGCCGCCGAGGGGGAGGCCCGATGAGCGCCCCGGCCGCCGAAACGGCCCCCGCGACCGGCCCCACCGACGTCACCTTCTCCGTCCGCAACCTGTGGAAGGTGTTCGGGAAGAACGCCGACTCCATCGTGGGCACCGACCTCGAACGGGCCGACCGCGACCTCATCAAGGAGCGCACCGGCTGCACCGTGGCGGTGCGCGACGTCAGCTTCGACGTCCGCCCCGGTGAGATCTTCGTCGTCATGGGCCTGTCCGGGTCCGGTAAGTCCACCCTGATCCGCTGCCTGACCCGCCTGATCGAACCCACCGCCGGGTCCGTCCTGCTCGACGGCGAGGACATCGAGAACGCCACCGAACAGCGGCTGCGCGAGCTGCGCAGGCACAAGATGGCCATGGTCTTCCAGCACTTCGGGCTCCTGCCCAACCGGAGGATCATCGACAACGTCGCCTACGGGCTGGAGGTGCGCGGGATGCCGCGCGCCGAACGCTACGAGCGGGCCATGGAGATGATCGACATGGTCGGGCTCTCCGGCTACGAGAGGTCCCGCCCCGGCGAACTCTCCGGCGGTATGCAGCAGCGCGTGGGCCTGGCTCGCGCCCTGGCCGTCGACCCGCAGGTACTGCTGTTCGACGAGCCCTTCAGCGCGCTCGACCCGTTGATCCGCCGCGACATGCAGAACGAGGTCGTACGGCTCCAGCGCGAACTGAACAAGACCTCCGTGTTCATCACCCACGACCTCCAGGAGGCGCTCAAGCTGGGCGACCGCATCGCCATCATGCGTGACGGCGAACTCGTCCAGGTGGGCACCCCGGAGGAGGTCGTGGGCCGCCCGGCCAACGCCTACGTCGCCGACTTCACCTCCGACGTCGCCCGCACCACCGTGCTCACCGCCCGGTGGCTGGTCCGCGACGCCTACCCCGACGAGCGCACCGACGGCCCCACCACCGAACCCGGCACCGTCCTGGCCGAGGTTCTGCCCATGCTCGCCGCGAGCACCGCCCCGGTCCGGGTCGTGGAGGGCGACACGCTCCTCGGCTACGTGGGCCGCGACGACGTGCTGCGCGCCATCGCCGAGGACCAGCTGGACGACGCCGACCAGGTGGCGGCGATCGAGGAGGAGACGGTGGAGGAGATCTCCGACGAGGCCACCGACCACGCCTCCCCGAAGCCGACCGGGGACGGTGGGTGACATGGCCGCGGTGACCGAAACCGCCGGGGCCGCGGGCACCGGCGCGGGAGGACCGGCAGACCGGGGAGACACCGGAGGCCTCGTACGCAGCACGTGGTTCCAGGCGCTGGTCGCGGTCGCGGTGCTGGTCGCGGGCTACTGGGTGAACCGCGCGCTGGGCCATCCGGCCTGGGCCGGGGCGTTCCCGACCGGGATCGGCGACGCGTTCATGGCGTGGCTGGACGGGGTCTACGCGTGGATCGTCGCCAACCGCAACGACAGCCCGCTGTTCCTCTACTTCTTCAACTACATATCCGTGGGGCTCGGATCGGCCGTGGTGCTGATCAACCAGCTCCTGAACGGGCTCACCTGGCTCGGCGTGACCGTCATCGGCGTCGTCGCCTCCTGGCGGGTCGCCGGGTGGCGGGTGGCGCTGCTGGTCCTGGCCACGTTCGGCGTGTTCGCGCTCACGGGGCTGTGGAACGAGTCGATGACGACCCTGTCGCTCATCATCACCTCGGTGTTCATCGCCCTGCTGTTCGGCATCCCGCTCGGCGTCCTCGCCGGGCGCAGCGCCGGGTTCTACCGGGCCGTCCGCCCGGTGCTGGACTTCATGCAGATCATGCCGGCCTTCGCGTACCTGCTGCCGTTCGTGCTGCTGTTCGGCATCGGTAACGCGTCGGCCGCCGTCGTGACGGCCGTCTACGCCCTCCCGCCGGTCGTGCGCATCACCGCGCTGGGCATCCGCGAGGTGAACAAGGGCGCCGTCGAGGCGACCACCTCGCTGGGCTCCACCCCGTGGCAGATCCTCACCAAGGTGCAGCTTCCGCTGGCCAAGCGCACGATCCTGCTCGGCGTCAACCAGACCATCATGCTGGCCGTGTCGATGGTCGTGATCGCCTCGGTGATCGGCGCGGGCGGTCTCGGCGACGCCATCTACCAGGCCCTGACCAAGATCAACGTCGGCCAGGCGTTCCAGGCGGGCCTGGCGATCGTCATGCTCGCGATCGCGATGGACCGGGTCACCGGCGCCGTCGGCCACGGAGCGCACACGCCCCGGGTTCCGTCGCGGTACCGGATGCCGCTCCTGGGCGGGATGCTCGCCCTGGCCGTCGGCGCGGCCGCCGTGGGCCGACTCCTCGGCCTGGGCGGCTGGCCGCGCGACCTGTCGGTCCGCGTCGACATCCCGGTCAACGCCGTGGACCGGGCCATCGAATCGGCGATCGGCCCGGCCGCCGCCGCCCTGGGCTCCTGGACACAGACCTGGGTCCTCGGGCCGCTGGACACCCTGCTCACCGGTTCGCCCTGGTGGTTGGTGGTGCTGGTGGCCGCCGCGCTCGGCCTGATCTTCGCGGGGTGGCGGGTCGCTGTGGTCTCCGCGCTGTCGTTCCTGGCCATCGGCCTGCTCGGGGTGTGGGACAACGCGATGGACACCCTGTCCCAGGTGCTGGTGGCCACGGTCGTCACCATCGCACTGGGTGTGGTCGTCGGCGTGCTGATGTCGCGCGGTGACGTGTTCGCGGCTCTGCTGCGGCCGGTGCTCGACTTCATGCAGACCCTGCCGCCCTTCGTGTACCTGATCCCCGCGGTGGCCCTGCTCGGCCTGGGGCCCGTCCCCGCCCTCGCCGCCGCGGTGATCTTCGCCCTGCCACCCGTGATCAGGCTCGTCAACGATGGCATCCGGGGTGTCCCGGGCGGCACGCTGGAGGCCGCGGTGTCGCAGGGGTCCACCAAGTGGCAGCTGCTCACCAAGGTGGAGCTGCCCATGGCGCGGGGCTCCCTGCTGCTGGCGGTCAACCAGGGCATCATCCTGGTGCTCTCGATGGTGGTCATGGGCGCGCTGGTGGGCGCCGGAGCGCTCGGCAACGACGTGGTGCTCGGACTGGCGCAGAACGAGCTCGGGCTGGGTCTGGCCTCGGGTCTGGCGATCGTGTTCCTGGGTCTGTTCCTGGACCGGGTGACGCAGGGAAGGAGGGCACCCCGTGCCTAGGTTGACGAGGAGGGGCGCCCTGCTCCGGCTGCTCGCCGCCGGGCTGGCCCTGGTGATGGTGAGCTCCTGCGCGGTGCGCACCGACCAGATCGCCCGCGACCCCAACACCGTGCGCATCGCGGTGAACGGGTGGGTGGGCTACGAGGCCAGCGCCGAGGTGCTGGCGAACATCCTGCGTGAGGAGATGGGCTACGAGGTCCAGCTCGTGCGCGTGGACGAACAGCCCTCCTGGCAGGCGCTCGACCAGGGCGTCATGGACGTCATCGTGGAGAACTGGGGCCACGAGGACCTGTTCGAGCTCTACGGGCCCGACGGTAACGGCACCGCCGTGGACGGCGGCCCCAACGGCAACGAGGGGGTCATCGGCTGGTACGTCCCCGCCTACCTGGCGGAGGAGGTTCCCGAGATCACCACCCTGGAGGGGCTCAAGGCCAACACCGACCTGTTCCGGACCGCCCAGACCGGTGACAGGGGCGAGTTCCTCGCGGGCGCTCCGGGGTTCGTCAGCCAGGACCAGGGCATGATCAACGCCTTCGGTCTGGACCTGGAGATCGTCTACGCCGGTTCGGAGGCCGCGCAGATCACCGAGGTGCGGCGCCGCTACGCCAACGAGGAGCCGGTGCTCTTCTACTTCTACGATCCGCAGTGGTTCCAGGAGGAGGTTGACCTGGTCAAGGTCGACTTCCCCGACTACCACGAGGGCTGCGACGCCAACCTGGACGACGTGCCCTGCGACTACCCGGTCTACGACCTGAACAAGATCTTCCGGGCCGGTTTCGTGGAGGAGGACGACTACGCGTACCGCTTCCTGGACAACTGGAAGTGGACCAACTCCCAGCAGAACGAGGTCGCGCAGATGATCGCCGACCAGGGGATCTCGCCGCCCGAGGCCGCGGAGATCTGGGTCGACGAGAACCGTGACGTCTGGGAGCCGTGGCTCCCGGAGGGTCACGAGCACCGGTAGCGGCGCGGTGCGGTGGGGGCGGGTCCGTGAGGGCCCGCCCCCACTACGTGTCGGGGGTCGCGGTGACTGGCACGTGAGCGGTTTCGGGAGGCCGGGGGTGACCCTTCGCGCGATTGGTGCTACCAGGGTGCTACCTTTCGCGTACTCTGGTCGCATGTCCGCTGAGAAGCTGTCCGTTTCCCTGGAGACCGAGACCCTGGAGCGCGCCCGGCGCGCGGCCGCCCGGGAGGGGGTGCCGCTCTCCAGATGGCTGAACAGGGCCGCGCGCAGAGCAGCGGACCTGGAGGAGGGGTCGATCGCCCTCGAAGAGCACTTCGCCGAACACGGGGAACCCACGGCCGAGGCCGAGGCTGAGGCTGAGCGGGTCACCGAACGGACCGGTGTCGGTCGCCCGATCCCCATGGACAGGGCACGGGCGAACCAGGCCGCGTTGGCCCACCTCGACCGGCTCGACGAAGCGAGTGACCAGTGAAGGTACTGCGGCCCCAGGGGTTCGTCCTGGACGCGGGCGCGCTCCGTGAGGCCGAGGCCAACCCCCGAGGGGTGGTGTGGTCCCTGTGCCGCAGGGAGAACCAGGCTGGCCGCCAACCCCTGCTCCCGTCCGCCGTGCTGGCCCAGATCTGGCGTGGAGGAGCCCGACAGGCCGCGATCGCCCGCGTGGTCAAGGTGACCGAGACCGTCGAACTCGACGAGCGCATGGCGCGCAGGATCGGCACGCTCCTGGGCATGTCCGGGACCACCGACGTCGTGGACGCCATGGTGGCCCTCGTGGCGATGGAAGCGGGTGCCGCGGTGATCACGTCGGACCCGGTGGACCTCGCGAAGCTGGTGGATTCCGTCCAGGGGGACGTGCCCTTGGTGACGGTCTGAGTAGGGGGCGGGTCCGGAAGGGCCCGCCCCCACCCTGCGTCGGGGGTCGCGGGTCGATCCCCGGCCAACGGCGTCAGCCGAGGACACCGTCGACGCCGGGACCGGCCCCGAAGGCCTCACCGCTCGGCGCGGTCGCTCAGCGGGCGGGGCGCTCGTAGTGGAGGCGGCGGCTCACCCAGTAGACGTTCACGCACGTCGCGACGAACCCGACCCCCAGGACGACCACCAGCCAGGCCAGGTGGGTCATCACGATGGCCGCGATCGTTCCCACCAGCATGACCACGGCGCCGAACACCGCCAGGACCAGGCGGAACCCCAGCGCGCTCGCCGGGCGGTCGTGGGTGCCCAGCGCCCCCTTCAACCTGCCGCGTCTGGCACGTTCCATGTCGTAGACACCTCCCTGTGAACAGTCCTACCCCGCCCCCGCGCGTCCTACGGTCCGGGGTACGCGAAAGGCGGTTCGCCAGTGGTCAAGTCTCCCGACACCCCAACGCCCTCGAGGTCGAGACGGTCAGAGGTCGCGGTGAACCTCGCGGTGGTGCGCCACGCTCAACACGAGCACGAGCAGCTCACCGTCACGGATCGCGTACACGATCCGGTAGTCACCCACTCCGACCCGCCAGGAATCACTTCCGCCCTTGGGCGGGATGCTCCCGGCCGGGCGAGGATCGGCCGCCAGCTCGTGAATCTTGCGGGCGATTCACAACCGCACTGGCTTGTCGAGCTTGTCGAGCTGCTTGTACGCCTGTTCAGCGAAGGAAACGGCGTAGAACTCGCTCACTGACCCAGCTCGTCCGCGCTCAGACCGATCCGGCGCATGACCTCGTCGAAGGGCACGGTCGTGGACCGCCCGGCATCGATGTCGGCCAGACGTTCGGCGGCGATGCGAGCGTCACGTTCGTCCAACAGCTCCTCGTAGTGCTCGACCATGTCGGCCGGGACGATCGCTGCGGCTCGCTGGTGGCGACGGCCACGGGTGACGAAGGTGACCTCCCCGCCGTAGACAGCGCGGTTGACCCGATCGGAGAAGTGATTGCGGGCCTCGGTCACGGACAGCTCGTGCGCATCGCTGGTATCAGTACCCATGGCTCCCATCGTGCCCATTTGAACGCCAACATGGCGTAGTTGGTGTTCTTGGCGCGAATGCTCAATCCAGTGCGGCGGCCCAGGGGCCGACACCCACACGCCCGTGCATCCCTCACGAGGCCAGGACAACGCTGGTGTGTCAGTGACGCACCCGCTACCGTCACCCCACTCCGAACGCGTACACGAGCGCCCGCTGGCCCGTGTATGTCCTGCTTTGTTGAGCTGGGTCCATCCCCGCGTGCGCGGGGAGCAGTACGGGCCTGGGCGACGAGCGTGCCCTCCTCCAGGGTCCATCCCCGCGTGCGCGGGGAGCAGCCTCTGGCACGAAACCCAGCCGGAGGACGTGGAGGGTCCATCCCCGCGTGCGCGGGGAGCAGGATTGCCGCTCGCGGGTCCGGGGGCGGGGTCATCACCGGGCTCATCGACTGGAGGTCCATCCCCGCGTGCGCGGGGAGCAGCTGATCTGCCACGAGTGCGGCCAGGAGTGGCAGGGTCCATCCCCGCGTGCGCGGGGAGTAGACTCTTCGACCTGGTAACTTACCAGCGGCAAGTGGCCGTTTTTCCAACTTCTCGGAATACGGACACTGGAAACATACGGACAGCAATCTCCATAGGGCTCAGCGTTTCCCGAATCTGCGTCGGTTGGATGTCTTGCTTCGGACGGACCGGGACTCCTTGGGACCGTACATCAGGACCGACCTTCCCAGCGTGCCGATTTCACCACTGGTCAGCGTTCGGCCGCCCCACCGACAGCTGGTCGCGGACCTCAACTGCGACGACGGACGCTACACACAGCGCATGGACCCGTCCCAGAACGTGCGTGGGGCCCGGCGCATACCGGGCCCCGCTTGTGGTTGTCGGGTTAGATCGGGATGCCGATGTCGGGGGCCAGGCTCGCTCCGAGGGTTTCCATGGCGGTCTGTCCGAGGAGGAGAACGGCTCCGAGCGCGGTGGCGGGCCAACCCCACCAGCGGCGGGGTGCCCGGTGGCGGCCCCGGGTGCGTGCGGCGGGCTGTGGTTCTGTCTCGGGTTCAGCCCGAGCGTGAGCGGCGGCCTGTCGGGCTTCGCGGGCCTTCTGTTCGCGGTGTTGACGGGCGACCTTGACCCAGTGCGGCACCGGGCCATGTTGGAGCATGTAGGCCACTCGGGGGTTGCCGTGCATCTGGCGCAGCAGGCGTTCCTGGCGTTCCTCGTGGGTCTCCTCCCAGGGCATCTCCGAACGGGTTGCCTCCGCTTGGGGTGCCTTCGGCGGAACGGGGAGAGCCCGGAGCGGACGCCCGGCCGGTCGGGTGAAGCGGTGGCCTCGGGGTGCGGTCAGGACCGACCGCACCTGGGCGCTGACGTGCGCCGTCATCGGGTTCCCCCAGCGGTGGCCGAGGCCGGGAGGGTGAACTCGGCCCAGATGACGGTGCCCAGCCCTTGGCAGAAGGGGAAGTCCAGCACGGGCCGGAACCCCCACCGGGACGCGAGGTGGCCGACCATCAGCAGGCCTCGGCCGCGTTCGGCCTGCTCCCAGTCCTTGCGGGTGCGCCTGCGCGGGACCCTCGGGAGGGAGTCGGTGGTGGTGTCGGTGCGGGTGCCGTCGTCGATGATCGACACCCTCACCAGGCCCGGGACCGGTGTCTCCAGGGTGCGGACCACCCGGCCTTCGGGGTCCCGTCCGGAGCGGGAGTGCTCGCAGGCGTTAGCGAACATCTCGCTCACGCACAACACCATCTCCTCCCTCACCTCGGACGGGAGGGTGAGCAGGCGGTTGAGGTCGGTGTTCAGGTCGGTCCGGACTCGGCTGGTGTGGGAGAGCTGTCCGGGGTAGACCCGGCACTCCCACCGGTGCCCGCCGGAGGGAGGGTTGTTCGTGTGGTTCAGGGCAGGGGTGTGCGGCACAATGGCCATGTCGGCAAACTCATCTCTTGAACGGGTGTGGGTTGTCGGCCTGCTCTGGGGGTGTTGTCGCACCCGCCAGAGCCTTTTCATGAACGCCTTGGTCAGGCTTCAGGCGGCGGTCGGGGGTTCCGGGTCGTCGTTGTGATCGGCGCGGTGACGCTGGGAGAGCAGCCGGGACCCCGGTACCGGCCTGTTCCCAGGAATCCGGGTGGGGGCGGGGTAGTCATGTACCGCCTGGTCGATCAACTGCATGGCCCGTTCGGCGTCGCCTTCTTCGCGGGCGATCCGCAGCGCCTCCTGGATCAGGGGGATGCGGTTGCGCAGGGTGTGGTTGTGCCACACGTCCTCCTGCGCGGGAGTCAGGTGTGCGGGTGCGGTGAGGGCGTTTTCGGCGCTTTCGAGCAGGTCCCTGGTGTCGATGTCCAACATCAGCACTCCACCTCGTTCTTGAGGAATTTTTCGGTGTCTTCGGTGTCGATCTGCATCCACGGGTTGTCCGTGAGGTCGTAGGCCAGGAAGAACCACACCTGCCGGAACTTGGGGTCCCCGTTGTCGCCCCACCGGTCCGCCAACGCGTCGATCAGCGCCAACCCCCGACCCGTCGCGGTTCCGGCTTCGATGTCGGCGAACGTGGCGGCGGTGGAGTTGCCCTTCTCCTGCGGGAGACGGCTGCCCCGGTCGCGGCAGATCAACGTCATCCCCTTAGCACCCCGATCCACCGTCAACGTGTACGTACTGCCGCGTTCACTGGACTTGCTGTGGGCGATGGCGTTGTTCGCCAACTCCGATCCGAGCAGGGTGAACAGGAACTGGTACTCCTCACACCGTTCGGCGGCGCTGGTGTCCAGGAATGCGCGGACCAAGGGCATGAGTCCGGGGAGTCCGGCGAAGGAGTACTGCCGCTTCCGGTAGGGCGGGCCGACGGTGCGGGAGAAGTAGTGCGAGTGGAACGGCTTGATGAAACTCGCCACCGGAGCCACCACCTCACGGCGAGCAAGCTCAGGGGAGAACGGCGGAGCGGGCCTCACGGGACCACCACCAAACGCCGCAACCCAGCGAGCACGGCCCGCAGGACCTCCACCGGGACCGCGTCGATCGGCCGCCGGGGAGAAGGGACCACCGGGACCCAAGAGCGGGACGGGTGGTGGCGGCGAGGGTTCGCGGCAAAAGCCCGCACACGGGCCGCCTGCCGGGGACGACGATGACGTATCGCCTCGGAAGCGAGGTAGCGCGTACACGCCAGCTCGCAGAGTTTCAGGTAACGGGGCGCCATCAGCGCACACCTCCTGGTAGTAGGGGCCACTGGATGAAGGCGGCGCAGGGCCGGACCTGGGGGGACCGGCCTCCTCCAGCAGTGAGGGGGACCAACGGGAGGATGGCGAGCAACTTGTCCCAGATGTCAGAGGTATCGTCGGGCATGGCAGCGCTCCCTTTGATCGCAGCGTTGGCCAAGCCCCAGGCGTGCCAGGCCTCAGGGCTTCTTGACGTCCTTGAAGGAGGTTCAAGTGTCACCCTTCACACCCTAAAAAGCAATCTGCTTTCGTATTTTGCTTTGACTGTCTGCTAGGGCAGACTGCCGAACAGGACATATGGCATCCTTGGGCCCATGACCAGCACGACACAGGGCCCGACTGTGGCCCGATGGGTCCTCGCACGCGAGCTGCGTAGGCTCCGTGGGGACCGATCCCCCGCCGATGTCGTCCGGCCGCTCCGCGCGCAGCAAACGTCTCTCATGCGCTGGGAAGACGGAGGCCCCGCCGGGCAAGTCCCCGGTGTCGCCCGCCTGGAAGGGCTGCTGCGGGTCTACGAAGTCAGCGAGAGCGAAGCCGCGCGGCTGATGGCGCTTCGGGAGATCGCTCGCACTCCCGGATGGTGGCAAGGCCACGACGTCCAGAAACCGTACGGCACGTTTATCGGGCTTGAAGATGCTTCGAACGAGATCAGTTCGTTCGAGCAGTCCTTCGTGCCTGGGCTACTCCAGACTGAGCGGTACTCACGCGCGGTGACGCTCGCAGCCCATGCGCCTTCCCGAGTGCCGATCGAGGACATCACGGACCGCGTGGCGGTTCGTCTGCGAAGGCAGCAGCGCTGGGCCGAGCGGCGAACACCCCACCTCTGGGCCATCGTGGGTGAGACCGCGCTCCGAACCCTGGTGGGCGGGCCCGACATCATGCGCGAGCAACTCGACCACCTGCTCACCCTCGCAGATCAGCACGACATACTGACCTTGCAAGTGCTCCCGTTCTCGGCCGGGGCACACGCCGCGACGGAGCTCGCGAGTTTCGCCATCCTCACAGTTAAGGAGGCTGAACTTTCGAGTGTCTATCTCGAAGGACCGACGTCCGACTTCTTCATGGATTCCCCCGAGGACCTCGGTACCTACCGCCGTGTTTTCGAGCACCTGCGCAAAGCGGCGATGAATTCGTCCGACTCCCGGGCGCTGATCACTGAAATTCTGGAAGGGCTCACATGAGCACGCACACCTCTACACCCGCTGCCCTGGTTTTCCGTACTTCCTCATACAGCGGCAGTGCTGGGAACTGCGTCGAGGTCGCAGACCTCGCCGGAGTGTCGGCTGTGCGCGACACTCAGAACCGCAGCTTGGGGCACATCCTGTTCCCCGGCCGCGAGTGGGCCGCTCTGCTCTCCACAGCCCGCACCGAGGAGTAACTGCCGGGAAGCAAACAGGCCCTCAGCTCATGCACGTGCTGGGGGTCTTCGCTGCGCTTTCCTGAAAGCGCGCGCACTGTACTTCCCCGGCCTGCACGGGGGAAGCAGCATGGGCTGTCCGCAGCCGGACAGGGGTTCGGGACGTTCTCCTCTGAGCAGTGGCCCGAAGGTGGGCAGGACAGTGTGTGAGTCAATCCGTGTCTCCCACCCCCAGCGGAGGTCCCACACATGCATCCCCACACCACCGAACTCACCTTCCGCAAGTCCAGCTACAGCGGTGCGTCCCAGAACTGCGTGGAGGTCGCCGACCTCCCCGGTGAGCACCTGGTCCGTGACACCCAGAACCGGGATCTCGGCACGTTGGGGTTCGCCGGGCCCGAGTGGTCCGCTGTCCTCGGCGCCATCCGCGCCGACCAGTAGACCCCTGGGAAGCAAACAGGCCCTCCGCTCTGGCCGGGGGCCTGTTGCACCTGAGCGCTCTGTTACAGAGCGTCCTCCCTCGTACCAGCAAAGCGCTCCTCGCGAAGCGTTACCTTCGGCTCCTAGGGACGTTTTCCTCTAAGCGCGGGTCCCGTTTTCGGGAAGGACTCTGTATGCGTCAGTGTCCCCACCCCCAGCGGAGGTCCCACCCATGCACCCCCACACCAACGAACTCACCTTCCGCAAGAGCAGCTACAGCAGCGCGACCGGCCAGAACTGCGTGGAGATCGCCGACCTCCCCAACGGTGCCGCCGTTCGTGACACCCAGAACCGGGAGCTTGGCGCTCTGGGGTTCGCCGGTCCGGAGTGGGCCGCCGCCCTCGGCGCCATCCGCGCCGACCAGTAAGACTCAAGGACGTGGTGGGCGCCTTCGCACCTGAGTGCTCGCAGTGGAACATCCGGTGCGAGTCCACCCCGAACTGACTGCGCTTCGTTACACACGACCATGAAGGGACACCGCAGTGCTGGAACGGAACGGGCCAGCGGAGGGACGCCCCCTGGTGGACACGGTCGCCGGATCGATCATGGCCAACCTCAAGGAGCTACGACCGGGTTCGGCCGCTGGTAGCGAGGTACGCGTTCTGTTCGCCTTCGATCCCTGGCGGTCGGCGATCCTCCTCGTGGCCGGTGACAAGTCCGGACACTGGAGAAGGTGGTATCGCGTGGCTGTTCCCGAGGCGGAGCGCCTCTACGGGAAGTATCTGAAGGAACGTGAGGGGAGGCCGACTGATGGGTGACTATCTGAGCTGGCGGGACAGCGGGCACCTGGAACGGGCGGTGGCCGGGGCGGGCGGGGACGAGGCCTTCGAGGAGGGTGTGGCCCGCCTGCGGGACCGGGCGCAGGCCTGGCGCCTGGTGGAGATGCGCAAGCACCGGGGGATGAGCCAGTCCCAGGTGGCCGAACGGATGGGGGTGTCGGTCGCCAGGGTCTCGCAGATCGAGTCCGGCGACGTCTCCACGCGCGACGTCCTCGACCGCTACGTCTCGGCTCTCGGCGGAACGTTGATGATCATCGCGGACTTCGGGGACGAGCAGCTCAAGGTCGGCTGAGCCGTGGTCCGGTCGCCCGGAGAACGCGAAGGTGGACGCCCACGGGAGCTCCGTCGGGCGTTCCCGCCTCCGACCGGCCACAGCGGTGCCCCGCACGAGAATGGGCAGAGGCTGGTGTGCGGAGCCCCCGGAAACGAAAGGAGGCGCCCCTGGCGGGGCGCCTCCTCACACGCGTCGTCGACTACACGCCGTCCATCAGGGCGGGCAGCGTCCGCTCGTAGGTGGACCGCAGCTCGTCCAGGCCGACCTCCAGCACACCGCCCGGGTGGCTCACTGACAGGCTGTCGCCGCCGACCGTGCCGATCTGGGCGACGGGCACGCCGTGCTGGTCGGCCAGGGCCACGAAGGCCTCCTCCTGACCGGGCCGCACCGCGACGATCGCGCGGGCGGCGGACTCGCTGAACAGCGACGTGAAGGCGTCGCCGTCCACCTCCACCCGCAGGCCGCGGCGCCCGCGCAGGGCCGCCTCGGCCAGGGCGACGGCCAGGCCGCCGTCCGACAGGTCGTGCGCCGCCACGGCGAGGCCCTGTTCGGCGGAGGAGGCCAGCACCTCGGCGAGGGAGGCCTCGGCGGGCAGGTCGACCTGGGGCGGCAGTCCGCCCAGGTGCCCGTGGACGGTGTCGGCCCAGGCGGAGCCGCCGAACTCGGCGCGGGTCTCGCCCAGCAGGAACACGCGGGAGCCGTCGGTGTCGAAGCCCGAGCGCAGGCGGGTGTTGACGTCGTCGATCACGCCGAGCACACCGATCACCGGGGTCGGGTTGATCGCGACGTCGCCGGTCTGGTTGTAGAAGCTGACGTTGCCGCCGGTCACCGGGGTGCCGAGCTGTTGGCAGGCGTCGGCCAGCCCGCGGGTGGTCTCCGCGAACTGCCACATGACCCCGGAGTCCTCCGGCGAACCGAAGTTGAGGCAGTTGGTGACGGCGAGCGGCCGCGCGCCGGTGGCCGCGACGTTGCGGAACGCCTCGGCGTACGCCAGCTGGGTACCCGTGTACGGGTCCAGGCGGGTGAACCGGCCGTTGCCGTCGGTGGCCAGCGCCACGCCCCGGTCGGAGTCGTCGGCGATCCGGATCATGCCGGAGTCGTGCGGGGTGGACACGACCGTGTCGCCGCGCACGTAGCTGTCGTACTGCTGGGTGACCCAGGTGGGGTCGCACACGCCGGGGGCGCCCAGGACCCTCAGGAGCTGCTCGCGCAGTTCGGCGTCGCCCTCGGGGCGGGGCAGCTTCGCGGCGTCGTCGGCCTGGAGGGCGTCCTGGCTGTCGGGGCGGGCGTAGGGGCGCTGGTAGACCGGGCCCTCGTCGGAGGCGGTCCGGGGCGGCATGTCCACCACGGTCTCGCCGTGCCAGGTCATCACCAGACGTCCGCCGCGCTCGGCCTCCTCGGCAGTGACGTCGGTGACCTCGCCGATCTCGGTGGCGACGATGCCCCACTTGTCGCAGACCGCGAGGAAGTCGTCCATCTTGGCGGGCTCGACGATCGCCATCATGCGCTCCTGCGACTCACTCATGAGGATCTCCTCGGGAGTGAGCCGGTGGTCGCGCAGTGGGACCCGGTCCAGCTGGATGTTCATGCCGCCGGTGCCGCCCGCGGCCAGCTCGGTGGTGGCGCAGGAGACGCCCGCCGCGCCGAGGTCCTGGATGCCCACCACCATGTCCTGGGCGTACAGCTCCAGGCTGCACTCGATGAGCAGCTTCTCCATGAACGGGTCGCCGACCTGCACGCTGGGCCGCTTGGCGTGCGACTCGTCGTCGAAGGTGGCGCTGGCCAGCACCGAGGCGCCGCCGATCCCGTCGGGGCCGGTGGTGGAACCGAACAGGACCACCTTGTTGCCGGGGCCGGGGGCCTGGGCCAGCTTGATGTCCTCGTGCTTCATCACACCCACGCACAGGGCGTTGACCAGCGGATTGCCGATGTACCCGGCGCCGAAGCCGATCTCGCCGCCGATGTTGGGCAGACCCAGGCAGTTGCCGTAGAACGAGATGCCCGAGACCACTCCGGGCAGCACGCGCTTGGTGTCGTCGGCGTCGGCGGGGCCGAAGCGCAGCGCGTCCATCACGGCGACCGGGCGGGCGCCCATGGTGAGGATGTCGCGGACGATGCCGCCCACACCGGTGGCCGCGCCCTGGTGCGGCTCGACGTAGGAGGGGTGGTTGTGCGACTCGATCTTGAACGTGACCGCCCGTCCGTCGCCGACGTCCACCACGCCCGCGTTCTCGCCCATGCCGACCAGAAGAGCGTCGTTCTCGGGGGCCTTCTCCCCGAACTGCCGCAGGTGCACCTTGGACGACTTGTAGGAGCAGTGCTCGCTCCACATCACCGAGTAGATGGCCAGCTCGGCGGAGGTGGGTCGGCGGCCCAGGATCTCGCGGACCCGCTCGTACTCGTCCTTGGCCATGCCCAGTTCGGCGTACGGCTGGGGTGTGTCCGGGCTGTCGGTCGCCGTGGCGACGGTGTCGAGGCCGGGTGCTTCAGACATGCGGTGGTTCCGTTCGGGTGTCGCGGATTGCGCGGAGAGGGTGGAGGCCGAGCCTTGGCTGTGTCCGCCGCCCGGCACCGGGTCAGTCTGCGGACGGGCTCGCGTTGCCGAGCATGAGCACCGGCACGGCGTCGGAGTCGTCGGCGGTGGAGTCGGCCACCAGGGTCGTCTCGTCGGTGAGGACGGTGTCCACGAGCGGGACGTCGTCGGAGGACTCGGTCCCCGGCGGAAGCACCGGGTTCCAGCCGTGGTCGGTCAGGTGCTCGTACACGGCCCGGACGGCCTCCCGGGGGTCTCCGTCGAGCTCCTCGCCGTCCTCACCGCCGATCGTGACGAGGCGGAAGCACTGCCCCTGGGCGCACTGCGCCTCGTCCTCGTCGACGTAGGTGAACCCGGGGGGCGGACTGCCGAGCGCGTCGACGTCCGGAGGGGGCTGGGCGCCCTGCTGCCCGGGGCCGGGCTGCCCCTGCGCCCCCTGGCCGTTACCGGGGGAGACGACGGGGGGCGAGTTGAACGACTGGAAGAGGCCGATGGCCCCGGAGACCACGAGGCCGACCACGACCAGGCCCACCAGTACGTACAGCAGCTTCCGCGAGCGCAGCAGCGCCATCATCGCGAGGATGTCCCCCTGTCGGGTGCGTCGGTTCGGTGCGGGTCAGGCCCGGGCCGGAGCGGCCAGGTGACCGAGGATGGAGGTGAAGAAGCCCAGTCCCTCGGTGGAGGGTCCGGTGAGCGCCTCCACGGCGTGCTCGGGGTGCGGCATCAGCCCGACCACGTTGCCGTGCTCGTTGGTGACGCCCGCGATGTCGCGCCGCGAGCCGTTGGGGTTGTCCCCGACGTAGCGGGCGATGACCCGGCCCTCGGACTCCAGCTGGTCGAGGGTCTCCTCGTCGGCGACGTAACTGCCCTCGCCGCTCTTGAGGACGACCAGGATCTCCTGGCCCTCGTCGTAGCCGTTGGTCCACGCGGTCCGGGTGTTCTCCATCCGCAGGACCTGGTCGCGGTTGACGAACCGCAGCGAGGAGTTGCGGGTGAGGGCACCGGGGAGCAGGTGGCTCTCGCACAGGATCTGGAAGCCGTTGCAGATGCCCAGGACCGGCAGTGCGCCCGAACGCGCGGCCGGGACCAGCTCGGACATCAGCGGGGCGAACCGGGCGATGGCGCCGCAGCGGAGGTAGTCCCCGTAGGAGAAGCCGCCGGGCAGGACCACCGCGTCGACCCCCTTGAGGTCGCTGTCCGCGTGCCAGAGCGCGACGGGTTCGGCACCCGCCAGGGAGACCGCGCGAGCGGCGTCCTTGTCGTCAAGGGAGCCTGGGAAGGTGACGACGCCCACACGGGCTGTCATGAGCACACTCCGAGTTGGTTGTTCGACGGGGAGGAGTCGGCGGACGGCCCGTCGCCGGGACCGGAAGGCAGCCTGGCGACGCGAGCGCGGAGGATTCCACGGAAAGCGCGCCCTACTCCCGCAGCGTACCCGCTCACCTGTGTTCGGGTACGACCCTCACCCCCTTCGAGGGGGTGACGACTGTGTGATCCTCCCAAGGAAGGCCCGTACGGGAGGGGTGCGGGTGTGCGACTCGACAGGTCGCGAGGCGTACGTCACTGGCGACCTGCGGCACGGAGGCGGGGCGGTCCGCGCTCTGGCAGCCGTGCCCTACAGCAGCACGAACCGCGGCGAGGAGCTTCCCCGCTCCGCGTCCGTCCGGTGGGCCGGATCGCAGGTGGTCACCCGTTTGCGCAGCGTCACCGTGGTGTGGGGTTCGATGTCCAGTCCCACCTCGTCCATGAGGTACCGCATCAGTGAGATGCCCCTGCCCGATTCCGACGTCAGACCCGGGAGGGGCGTGTGTTCCGAGGTGAACCTGCGTACGAGCGCCTCGGTGTCGGGTGCCCGTCCCGTCTGTGAGACGCGCAGCTCGCACCAGTGCGAGGCGAGGTCGACTCCCACCTCGTAGTCGGGGGAGGTCTCCCCGTGTTCGACGGCGTTGGAACAGGCCTCGGAGGCGGCCAGGAGCAGGTCGTCGACGCACTCGGCGCACAGGCCCGATCGGCGGAGCAGCGCGCCGAGGACGTCGCGTACGACGGCGACCGTGTACGCCTGCCTGGGGAGGGAGATCGAGAAAGCGGTGTCCATCCGTGCACCTCTCGTGCTCCGTGTCGGTGATCGGCTCGGCACGTCAGGAACCCTTCCCGGAGCCGCTCCGGGTAAAACGAACGGCCGCGCCCCCAAGGGGACGCGACCGCACATTCAGGACACTTCCGACACTCATGGAACCCAGGGAGCGGTGGGTACCGACCGATTTCGGCCCGGGTGACGTTCCCGCAGGTGAACGCGGGTGACCCATGGGTGTCTCGGGCGGTCCGGTGCTCCCCGGTGGTGCCGGTGGGTGCGGTCACCCCGGTGATCCGGTGGCCCGCGGTGACGCTGGGGCCGCTTCCGGCCAGCCCGGTGTGAGCACGAACCGGCGCCGGTTCCGGGGGTCGGGATCAGGCGGGACGGACCTCGAAGTCCTCGATCACGGTGTTGGCGAGCAGGGTCTCGGCCAGGCGCCGGACGTCGGCGAGCTTGGCCTCGTCCACCTCGCCCTCGACCTCGACCTCGAAGCGCTTGCCCTGGCGGACCTGTCCGATCCCCTCGAATCCGAGGCGGGGGCAGGCGCCGGCGATGGCCTGGCCCTGCGGGTCCAGGATCTCGGGCTTGAGCATGACGTCAACCACGACGCGGGCCACAGGTCCTCCACAGGAAAAATGGGTATGCCACTGGTCCGCCGTTCTGTCGGGCGCCTCGTTCGGACGCGCCTGGCGGGCGTCGCCAGCGTATGACACCCGGCGGCGGGCGCGCGTCCTGGCCAGGTGCCACGCGGGGTCTTTGCCCCGCCCTTGCCGGGGCGGGGGACGGATTGGAGGCTCCCGTGACCCGTATCACCACAATTGATGTCATCATTGGCAGCGTGTGGCGGCGTCTTACAGGGTGGAAGTGATCGTTCGGTCGTCCCGAGGGGGAATCTTGACGACTCTCGAAAAGGATCAGATCTCCACGACCGGTGGGGCCCGTGACGAGGCGCAGACACTGGACTTCGCCACCGAGGTGACACCGTTCGCCGACCAGCTGTACCCGACGGCCCTGCGGATGACCCGCAATCCGGCCGACGCCGAGGACCTGGTCCAGGAGACCTTCGCCAAGGCCTTCGCGAATTTTCACCAGTTCCGTGCCGGAACCAATCTACGGGCCTGGCTTTACCGCATCCTGACCAACACCTTTATCAACAGCTATCGCAAGAAGCAGCGGGAACCGCGCCAGGAGACCACGGACGAGATCAAGGACTGGCAGCTGGCCGCGGCCGAGACGCACACCTCGTCCGGAATGCGCTCGGCCGAGACCGAGGTCCTGGACCACCTGCCCGACTCCGACATCAAGCAGGCCCTGGCCCGCCTTCCGGAGGAGTTCCAGGAGGTCATCTACCTCGTGGAC
Organism: Nocardiopsis sp. NPDC006938; assembly: GCF_042869555.1. Lineage (NCBI taxonomy): Bacteria > Bacillati > Actinomycetota > Actinomycetes > Streptosporangiales > Nocardiopsidaceae > Nocardiopsis > Nocardiopsis sp. NPDC006938. Next base: position 25,329 of record NZ_JBIAGA010000003.1, read on the forward strand.
ATCGAGGGCTACGCCTACAAGGAGGTCGCCGCGCGCATGGGTACGCCTCTGGGCACCGTGATGTCCCGGCTGCACCGGGCGCGCCGCCAGCTCCGCGAGATGCTCGCCGACTACGGCCGTGAGCGCGGAATGCGCATACCCGCTCCCGCCGCGTCCGAGTAACCGGCCGGAGCCCGCGACCGACCGGCCGCGACCGTGGCCGGAACCGGTGCGCCGAAACGCCCCGCGCCGGAGCCCGGAGCGCACTCCGCGACATCGGAGACGGCTCCGGGAAAGGGGTGCGGATACGCTCCCGGACGGGCGTCGGTACACGCCCGGAGAACGACCGCGAACGCACCGGAAAACCGCGTGGAATGGCACCGAGGCCTCGTGCCCCAACGGCCCGTGTTGCGAGGGAATGGGCGGGCCCGCGCGGCCCGCGGCCCGAGTTCGCCCCACGCGCTCCGCCGCCACGGAAAAAGCACCGGAAACCCCCTCGGGAGGCGCCGGCGCATTCTCCGTCTTCGCGAACGGACGGGGCTTTCGCGGACTCAGGAACCGTGATCCGGCAGACGCCCGCCGCGGCCGCCAGCGCTCCCCGACGGAGCCGGTCCGCCCGGTCCCCAGGCGCCCGAGCCCGGAGCCCCGCCTCCCGCGCCCGCTGCCTCAACGCCGTCCCCCGTTCGGTGGCCCGCCTCCGCACCTGCGTTCGCACCCGGGGCGGACCCGCCGTACTCCGCCGGGGTGAGCGCGGGCCCGGTCCTCCGGGTGCGGAACCACACCACCGCCGTGATGGCGACGAGCAGCGCGCACGGCACCAGCATGGCGACCGACCCGGCGCCCGCCGACCGGTCGAAGCCCGCCGCGAAGTCGCTGCGCAGGACGACGCTGAGCAGGAAGGCGATCGTGTTGTTCACCGCGTGGATGACCACCGCGACCTCCAGGCCGCCCGTGCGCCAGGTGATCAGGCTCAGGGTGACGCCCATCGTGAAGTAGTAGACGTTGAGCCACGGGTCGAGCGCCAGGTGCGCCGTCATGAACAGCAGGCTCGACACGACCGCGCCCAGCACCAGCGCGGTGCGCGGCCCCCGGCCCCAGCTCGCGGCCACCCGGAACGCCAGACCCCGGAACCCGTACTCCTCGCCCGCCGACTGGAGGGGCGCCAGCAGCACCGTGAGGGCGAAGATCGCGACGAGGTCCCGGAACGGCCAGTCCGCCTCCGGCGTCGGGGTGAGCGCGGTGAACACGGCCATGTAGACCGTCCAGATCGGCAGGATCACCAGGAGCGCGCGACCGAAGACCTCCATGCGGAAGGCCGACAGCACGGAGTGCAGCGAGGCGCCGCGCACCCCGTACAGCCACCGCTGGATGAGCATGCTCCACGGCAGGAGCAGGACGAGGCCACCGAGGGTGCTGGCGTGCAGCACCGGCGTGTACTCGTCGCCGCCGAGCATGATGGTGTCGCGGCCCAGCATGAGGTCGACGAACAGCCCGACGAACGCGAAACCGAAGGTGAAGACCAGCATCCCGCCCATGAGGAGCGCGAGCGCGGCGATCCCGCGCCACACCTGCCGCCGGTCCGTGGCGAGCACCTGGTGGTACTCGCGTCCCGGGGGAACCGGGCGCGGGCCGCGTCGGCGCGGTGCGGGGGCGCCCGGAGGCGGGGCCGCCCCGTGGGGGACCGCCCCCGGGGGCGCGGTGAACGGGCCGGGGGCGGAGGGGGCCGGATGTGCGTGGGCGGGGTGCGCTGGTGCGTGGTCGTCGTCGCGGTGCATGGTTCGAATCTAGGTCCGGCGGACGTCCGCGCGGCAGTCGCGCGCATCACGCGTTTTCGCTGCGAAACACATGGTCCGCCGTATGACAGGTGTCATCGGGTAGTGGGCGTCCGGTCCGGTGTTCCCCCGGCGTGTCCGGCGCGTCCGGCGTGTCCGGAGCGGGGCCCGTGTAGTGCCCCGCCCGTCCGCACCCGCCTCGTCCGGCGCCCGTCAGGTCCCTTGAGGCTCGTTCGCGTCCGCGTGGGGCGGCGGTCGGTCCTGTCGCGGACACGTTGCCACAAAGTAGTTGGAAGACCTTGTAAAAGCTAGGAAGCCCTGGTACTTGCGCTGTCGTCAGGGTCCGGGATCATGGTCGGGCAGGGGAAAAGGTGCCGCTGGGGGCTTGCGCTCTCCATAGTGAGTTCTGTCACGATATGGGGAGGGCTGTCCGCACCCGCCCAACACCCCGGGTGGACGGACCGTGATTCGGCCGACCAGCGTTCACCCACGCGAAGTCGGCCCCGAGAACCCGAGGAGCGACGTGTCGCACATCGCCGCGCACGAGGAACCGGAGCTCATTCAGCTCCTGACACCGGAAGGGGAGCTGACCGAGCACCCCGACTACCCCCTGGACATCAGCGCGGAGGAGATCCGCGCGCTCTACCGGGACCTGGTCCTGGTCCGTCGGGTCGACAGTGAGGCCGTCTCCCTCCAGCGCCAGGGCGAGCTGGGCCTGTGGGCCTCGCTGCTGGGCCAGGAGGCGGCGCAGATCGGCTCCGGCCGCGCGCTCCGCGACGGCGACATGGCCTTCCCCTCCTACCGCGAGCACGGCGTCGCCTGGTGCCGCGGGATCGAGCCCAAGGAACTCCTCGGCATGTTCCGCGGGGTCACCAACGGGGGCTGGGACCCGCACGAGCACGGCTTCCACCTCTACACGATCGTCATCGGCAGCCAGGCGCTGCACGCGACCGGCTACGCCATGGGCGTCCAGCGCGACGGCGCGGTCGGCGAGGACGGCAGCGCCGTCATCTCCTACTTCGGCGACGGGGCCACCAGCCAGGGCGACACCAACGAGGCGTTCAACTTCGCGTCGGTGAACAACGCCCCCGTGGTCTTCTTCTGCCAGAACAACCAGTGGGCCATCTCCGAGCCGCTGGAGCGGCAGTCCCGTGTGCCGATCTACCGGCGCGCGGCGGGCTTCGGCTTCCCGGGCGTGCGCGTGGACGGCAACGACGTCCTGGCGTGCCTCGCGGTCACCCGCGCCGCCCTCGACAACGCGCGCACCGGCCAGGGCCCCACACTGGTCGAGGCGTTCACCTACCGGATGGGCGCCCACACCACGAACGACGACCCCACCCGCTACCGGGACACGGCCGAGCTCGACGAGTGGAAGGCCAAGGACCCGATCCTGCGCGTGCGCCGGTACCTGGAGCTCAACGAGCTCGCGGACGAGGCGTTCTTCAACGCCGTGGACGAGGAGTCCGACCGGGTCGGCGAGACGGTGCGCACCCAGTGCCGCTCCATGGCCGACCCCGAGCCGCTGGACATCTTCCACGAGGTCTACGCCGACCCCCACGTCCTCATCGATCAGCAGCGGTCCGAGTTCGCCGACTACCTGTCCTCCTTCGAGGGCGCTGGCGCGGAAGGGGGCCGTTAGGCCATGGGCACCAACCTCACGATCGGCAAGGCCATCAACGCGGGCCTGCGCGCCGCCATGGAGCACGACCCGAAGGTCCTGGTCATGGGCGAGGACGTCGGCCGTCTCGGCGGCGTCTTCCGGGTCACCGACGGTCTGCACAAGGACTTCGGGGCCGACCGCGTCATCGACACCCCCCTCGCGGAGTCCGGCATCGTCGGCACCGCGATCGGCATGGCCCTGCGCGGCTACCGCCCGGTGGTGGAGATCCAGTTCGACGGCTTCTTCTTCCCGGCCGCCAACCAGACCTTCACCCAGCTCGCCAAGATGCGCCGGCGTTCGGCGGGCACCCTCAGCGTCCCCGTGGTCATGCGCATCCCCTACGGCGGCGGCATCGGCGCCGTGGAGCACCACAGCGAGTCCCCCGAGGCGTACTTCCAGCACACGGCCGGTCTGCGCGTGGTGAGCGTCGCCAACCCGGAGGACGCCTACTGGATGATCCAGCAGGCCATCCGTTCGGACGACCCGGTGATCTTCCTGGAGCCCAAGCGGCGCTACTACGAGAAGGCCGAGGTCGACACCGAGGCCTCCATCGCCGAGGCCACCCCGATGGGCGCCGCGCGCGTCGCCCGCCCCGGCACGGACTGCACGCTGCTGGCCTACGGCCCGATGGTCAAGACCGCCCTCCAGGCGGCCGAGGCCGACACCGACCACTCCATCGAGGTCATCGACGTGCGCTCGCTCGCGCCGGTCGACTACGCGACCATCACCGCGTCGGTGAAGCGCACGGGTCGTCTGGTGGTGGCGCACGAGGCCACGCTCACCGGCGGCCCCGGCGCGGAGATCGCCGCCCGGGTCACCGAGGAGTGCTTCTACCACCTGGAGTCGCCGGTCATCCGTGTGGCCGCGTTCGACACCCCCTACCCGCAGTCCCGGCTGGAGGAGCACTACCTGCCGGACCTGGACCGGGTCCTGGACGGCGTCGACCGGGCGTTCGCGTACTAGATCGGGGATACCGCAAGACATGGCGATTCAGAAGAGCACGCCCGCGGTCGACGGCGTGCACGCGTTCAAACTGCCCGACGTCGGTGAGGGCCTGGTCGAGGCCGAGCTCCTCACTTGGTACGTCAAGCCCGGTGACACCGTCGCCGACGGTCAGATGATCTGTGAGATCGAGACCGCCAAGGCCGTCGTGGAGCTGCCGTGCCCGTTCTCCGGGACGGTGCGGGAGCTGCTCGCGGCCGAGGGCGAGACGGTCGAGGTCGGTTCGGTGATCATCACCGTGGACGACGGCACCGGCGGATCTGGTGCCACCGACACCGACACCGGCACCGCCGACACCGGTGCCGGAGCTGACGGTGCCGGGAACGGTGCGGCCGGTGCCGAGGAGACCGAGGTCCGGGAGAAGCCCCTCGTGGGCTACGGCGAGAAGGCCGCCGCCACGCAGCGCCGCGCCCGCCGCCGCCCGACCCCGTCCGGTCCGGTGTCACCGCCGGTGCCCCGGTCCTTCGAGCCCGCTCCCGAGCCCGCTCCGGCCGCGGCGGCGCCCGCCCCCGTGACGGGGCGGCCGCTGGCCAAGCCCCCGGTCCGCAAGCTGGCCAAGGACCTCGGGGTCGATCTGGGCGCGGTCGCGCCCACCGGCAAGGGCGGGATCGTCACCCGGGAGGACGTGCGCGCCGCCGCCGGGGGCACCGCCGCGACGGCTCCTGCGGAGCCCGCCGCGACGCACACCGCCCCGCAGACGCCTCCGGCGACGGACCGTGCCGCCCGCGAGCGCCGCGTCCCGATCAAGGGCGTGCGCAAGCACACGGCCGCCGCCATGGTGAACAGCGCGTTCACCGCGCCGCACGTCACCGAGTTCCTCCAGGTCGACGTCACGAAGACGATGAAGGCGGTGGCCCGCCTGCGCGAGCGCCGCGACTTCGCGGACGTGCGGGTGTCGCCGCTGCTGTTGGTGGCCAAGGCCCTGCTCATGGCGGTGCGCCGCCACCCCGAGGTGAACGCCTCGTGGGACGAGGAGGCGCAGGAGATCGTGGTCAAGGACTACGTGAACCTGGGGATCGCGGCGGCCACCGAGCGCGGTCTGGTGGTGCCCAACATCAAGGACGCCGACGCGCAGACCCTGCCGGAGCTGGCGGCGTCCCTGAAGGCGCTGACCGACACCGCGCGGTCGGGCAAGACCAGCCCGGCCGACATGTCCGGCGGCACCATCACCATCACCAATGTCGGTGTGTTCGGCGTCGACGCCGGTACGCCGATCATCAACCCCGGTGAGGCGGCGATCCTCGCCTTCGGGCAGATCCGCGACATGCCGTGGGTGCACAAGGGCAAGCTGAAGATCCGCAAGGTGACGACCCTGTCGCTCTCGTTCGACCACCGCCTGGTCGACGGCGAGCTGGGCTCCAAGGTGCTGCGGGACATCGGCACCGCCCTGGAGGACCCGGAGCTGACCGCTCTGGCCTGGGGGTAGCCGAGCCGGGCTGACGGTGAGGGCCGGTGCGGTCGGGGGAGGTCCCGACCGCACCGGCCCTCGTGCGTCACCGCGCGCCCTCGTGTGTGGCGGCGCCGCGTCGTGTGTGGCGGGCCCGCCCCCAAGGGGGTGGGGGCGGGCCCTACTCGTTGGTGTTCCCGTTCCGGGGGTGTGACCAACCCTTGACCCCCCGCTTTTTCGCGTGCGGCGCCGCCGACCTGTCGGGACTCGGGGACATCCCAGCTCACCAGGGGTCGGTGGCGGGAACCCGGCGGGGGAGGGCGGTCTAGGAGAAGGGCCAGACCAGACCGTACTGGGTCCCCACCGCGATGACGGCCGCACCGGCGACCGGCAGCAGCGAGTAGTGCGCCCGGCGCACCGGGCCCCACCAGTCCCGCAGCCAGGCGGTCACGGCGAACCCGGCGGTGGCCAGGGTCAGCGGTACGGCCGCCCCCAGCGGCAGGCTCAGGATCACGGACCCGCCGAGCACCCACTCCTGGAGCCGGTTCGGGTCCAGGAGCGCGTAGACGACCAGGCCGACCCCGGCCAGGCAGGCCAGTGCGGTGAGACCGGCGGAGACGGCGGCGGCGACGTGCGCGGCGCCGCGCGGTCGGCGCAGCCGCACCGTGCCGCTCAGCAGGATCAGCAGGGACACGACGACGGTGGCCAGGTGCGCGCCGGGGCTGCCCCAGGCGTGCACCCGGTCGTAGCCGCTGGTGGGGTTGGCGTCCAGGTACAGCGCCACGGCGCGGTCGTCCTCCATGACGAACGCGAGCCGTTCACCGCTCTCCGGGGCCGTGAACACGCCGTCGCCCTCGGGGAGCCAGCGCTCCTCGGGGATGATGCCGCCCCGCACGCGCAGGGAGCCGTCCCCCGCGTCCCGCACGGTGACGTTGTCGAAGAGGGTGATGATCTGGCCGATGCCGGAGGTGGAGCGGCGGTTGGTGACGTAGTCGCCGGAGTAGGCGCCGAGGTCGCCCGCCTGCGTGTTCGCGGTGTCCGCCGCGTCCGTCGAACCGGCGTCGTCGGCGCCGCCACCCGCGCCGCCGGCACCTTCGGCGGCGCCCGAACCAGCCTCGGGCGCGGCGAACGTGTCGGTGAACGCGTTCAGCACCGCGAAGCGCAGGTCCAGGAGCGGGTTGGCTCCGGCGCCGGGCCCGGAGTCGTCTCCGTTGACCGACACGAACACCCCGGCGCCGATCTCCGGCACGACCAGGTAGCCGGAGTGGTAACCGTCGAGGTCACCGCCGTGGCCGACGACCCGGGGAGCGTCGCTCCGGAACTCGTAGGTGCCGTATCCCATGGCGTTGGCGCCCGGGTGGACCTCGAACCGGCGGTCGAGCATGGCCTCGGCCCACTCGGTGCCGAGCACGCGCTCGCCGTCCAGCTCGCCGCCTCCGAGCAGTGCCAGCATGAACCTCCCCATGTCGTCCTCGGTGGTCACCGCGGCCCCGGCGGGCACCAGCGGGATGTGCGGGTAGGGGGCGACGGTGCCGTCCGCCCGGTGCGAGGTGACCAGACCGGTCTCCTCGTGGAGCTGCTGGAAGCGGGAGCCGTCCATGCCCAGCGGCGTGAACACGTGGCGCCGTACGTACTCCTCGAAGGGCTCACCGCTGACCTCCTGCACCACGTATCCGGCCAGGGCGGTGCCGTAGTTGGAATAGGCGGCGTACCGGCCGGGCGGGAAGACGCGTTCGGGGACGGTCTCGCGCAGGAACTCCTCCAGGCCGCGCTGACCGGCGGGGTCCTCGGGGTCGTCCATCTCGGTGACCTCCTCGAACCCGGGGCTGTGGGTGAGCAGGTGGTGGAGGGTGACGGGATGGTCCTCGTACGCCTCGGGGAGACGCATGTCGTCGGGGAGGTAGGTGTTGACGTCCTCGTCGAGGTCCACCTCACCGCGTTCGGCGAGCTGGAGGACGGCCATGGCCGTGAACGACTTGGAGACCGACGCGGTGGGCAGGCCGTACGCCCCGGCGTCCATGGGGGTTCCGGCGGCGAGGTCGGCCGTGCCGTGCGCGGCGGTGGCCAGGGTGCGCCCGTCACCGACGACCGAGACCACCACGCCGGGCGCTCCGTGCCGTTCCAGCAGTTCCGGGACGCGTTCCTCGACGAACGCGCGGGCCGTCCGTTCGGTGGGTCCGGGAGAGGGGGGTGGAGGCTCCGCTGGCGCGGCGCTCGCCGCGGCGGGGGCCAGGGCCAGTCCGGCGGCGAGGGCGAGGCCGATCGGCGCGGTGAGGAGGCGGAGGGAGGATGCGGGCACGGTGGGCTCCAAGCGGGCTGTTCGGTGTCACCACCAACGCTAGGAATCCGGCCCCTTCCGGGCACTGGCGTCCTCGACCGTCTTGGGGTACGGCCAGCTGTAGTACGCCCGGTGGTGGAACCCTGGTCCGTGGGACTCCGATCAGCGGAACTCCGACGCCGTGCCGACCGGGTGCCGGGTCGGCGCCCGCCCGATGACGCGCCCGATGACGGGTCGGTGTGGGCGACGCGCGATGCGCGGGTGTCCCGCCGGGGAACCCGGATGCGGGCCCGGGAGGCGCCCGGTCAGCCCAGCAGGAACGTGATGGCGAACAGCACCGGGACCGTGAGGAACGTGGTCAGCAGGATCACCTCACGGGTGAGGGTCTCACCGGTGCGGTACAGAGTGGCGTAGTTGAACACGTTCTGCGCCGTGGGCAGGGCGGCCAGGACCACCACCGAGAACAGGGCGGCGCCCTCCAGCCCGAACACCAGGGAGCCCAGCGCCCAGGCGATCACCGGCAGACCCACCGACTTCAGGGCCACCGCCAGCAGCACCGGCACCTGGTCCGGGCCCGCGCGGCCGGGCAGGGAACTGCCGTGCAGGGAGATCCCGAACGCCAGGAGCATCGCCGGGACGGCCATGCCGCCGATCAGGTCGAACGGTTCCATCAGCGGGGCGGGCGGGGTCCAGCCGGAGGCGGACAGCGCGACACCGGCGATCGAGGCGATGACCACCGGGTTGCGCACGGGGGTGCCGAGCGAGCGGCGCAGGACCGGCCAGAAGCCCCGAACGGTGCCGTTGGCCAGGTCCAGGACGGTGAGCGAGACCGGGGCGAGCACGAGGAGCTGGAAGAGCAGGATCGGGGCGACCAGCGAGGCGTCCCCGAGGACGTACACGGAGATCGGGATGCCGAGGTTGCCCGCGTTCACGTACGAGGACCCGAGCACGCCCACGGTGGTGCGGCCCACGCCCCAGCGCCGGACGACGCCCACCACCAGGAAGAGGAGGGCGGTGATGACCACGGCCAGCACGCTCACCAGGACCGGGCCGGAGACCAGGATGGACAGGTCGGTGCGGGCCAGGATGGTGAACAGCAGGGCGGGGCTGGCGACGAAGAACGCCAGCTTGCTGAGGACCTCCCGGGCCCCCGGTCCGAGTAGGGGTATGCGGCCCAGCATGTAACCGATGACGACGATGCTGGCGATGACCCCGAAACCGACGATGACCCCGGACAAGGAACGCCCTCCGAACAACCGTGCGGCCGTGACCCGCAGAGGCTAACGGAGTCGGCGCCGGAACGAAACGGCCCACGTCACACCACGGAAAGTGACCGGTCAGGCCTCGGCGGAGTCCTGATCGCGGCAGCCCCCGTGGTCGTCGTGCGAGCACTCCTGGCGGGAGTCGAGGGCGGCGACCATCTTTCGGCGCCGCGCCTCCTTCACGGAGACGGAGACGATGCGGGTGACGGCGGCCGCGGTGATCAGGGCGAGCGGGATCGCCAGGGCCGCGGCGGGCTGGCGGATGGGGCGGTAGTGCGCGGAGTCGGGGCTGACCACGAGGAAACCCGACGGGCGGACCCGGGTGTAACCGGCGCCGCCCGCTCCGTCGCCGCCACCGAGGAAGGGGAGCCTGCCGGTGCCCCCGCCCATGGTGCTGAGGGTGCTGACCCGGGCGACCGGGACCACCGTGGTGCCACCGGAGGTGACCGGGGTGCCGAAGGCGGTCGCCGAACCGGCGACCGCGCGGGTGTTGTCGAGGAGAGAGGTGAGTGCGGCCATGGTGCCTCGCCGGTCCCTGTTCCTGGGCATCCGAGGTGTCCCTTCAGTGGGGTCGCGGGATTTCACGCTATAGGGGGTTCTCGGAGAACGCGATGAGGAACGACCCCTGGGTGTGTCCGTCAGCCCCAGGACGCGCGGGGAGCGGCGCCCGGGATATCCGGGGGAGTGGGGGTGCCGGGTGCCCTCAGCCTCCGGCGAGTTCGGCGCGCACACGCCACCCGTCATCCTCGCGAGTGAGCACCGGGCTCAGGTCGGGGTAGCCGGGGCGACCCTCTCGGCGCCAGTCCTCGACCCACGTACTCAGACGTTCCAGCGAACCGGAAGCTCCGCCGTGCAGGGCGCTGCCCGTGTTCGCGGCCGTGAACACCGCCGCACCATCGCGGTCCGCGTACCCCACGCCCCAGAGCGGGCCGCCCAGGCCCACCACGCTGATCTCCTCGGGGCGGCGGGCGTAGAGGTAGGCGGTCAGATCCACGGCCGACTCCCCCGTTTCCAACACACCGGTCCGCGCAGTGCCCTCGTCGGCCAACGCCTTGAGCAGGCCACGTGCGGCTCCGCCGTCCCGGCCCGCCCAGGGCGCGGAGATCCACAGGTCCAGGCCGTCTTCGGAGCGCACCAGGGCGTCCACTCCACGCGGTGGGACCAACCACTGCTCCAGCTCCACGTCGTGCATCTCCACATAGCGTCCCGCGAAGAGCTCCACACCTTCGGGACCGAGTTCGGGGTCCACACGAGCGCGCAGGATCGCGGCACTGCGCACACTCGGCGCCAGTTCGACGGGAGTGACGATCACGGCGTTCGGCGCCGCTTGCTCCACCCAGGCCCGGGGAAGGAGGCTCGGTGTCGTCCAGGCCACGACCCGATCGAAATCTCCCGAGCCCGGAGCCCCCAGTGCGCCGTCGCCAGTGATGACCGCGACGTTGGTTCGCCCTTGGGATGCGTGCAGATCACGCGCCCGGGTGGTGAGCTCCGCAACCACGTCCACCGACACCACCGAACCCGCCGGTCCCACGAGGTGGCTCAGCAGCGCGCTGGAGAAGCCCGAGCCGGTACCGATCTCCAGCACTCGCATTCCGGCCCGCACCTCCAGGCGCTCCAACAGCTCGGCGATGGCCGAGGTAGCGGTGCTCTGCGTGACGAGGTTCCCGTCCGGCCGAAGCGTGTAGAGGTCCTCGTCGACGGCCGCGAGCGCGGCGGTCACGTTCGTCTTGTCCATCGTTTCCCTTCACCAGTGGTGGTCATGTCCGTTGCAGCAGCAGATAGGGGCGATCGGGCTCGGAGGGCTCACCGACGCGAGCCCCTTCCACCTCGATCCAGGCATGAGCCGTGTAGGGCATCAGACGGGCTCCGATGCACCAGTCCACGGAGCGCCGTGTCAGCAGCGCGGCGAGCGCGGCCGCGAGGGAGTTCTCCAGACAGGCCGCACGGCCGGGGAACCAGCGCGCGGCGCGGCACGGTGTCGGTCAGTAGTAGTGGGAGGTGTTGAGGTCCGCCGTGTCCTGCGCCCCGTTGCCGAGGATGACCTCACGAGCATCGTCGAGGTCGATCAGCACCGAGCTCGTACGCCTCTTCTTCCTGCAGGTTCACTCCCTGAGAGTCCGGGGGGACGGTCTGCCTCCAGCATGGCCAGACTATTCCTGGAAATAACAAAGTTCAAGGAATAGTGAAATGTTCTCTCGCGACCGGCGGGGCGGGATTCAGGTGATGAACGTCAGGCGTGCTCGCGGACCAGGTCCGCGAGGAAGGTGCGCGCCTCGTCATCGTAGATCGCGGCATTGGCGAACAGCTGGAAGATCCTCAGGTGGAAGTCGATGTCCCTGTGGTCTGTGAGAACCCGATGCGTCGTGAAGTTCTCGACGGCGACCTCCCGATCATCCCGGATGTCGAAGCCGTTGTTGGGGAACTCGGCGACTTCGACCCGCCAGGGCAGCAGCCCCAGACGCACGTTCGAGAGAGTCGAGAGGGTGGCCAAGCGGTCCATCTGGGCCGTCATGGTCGAGGAGCCACCCATGCGCCAGCGAAGAGCGGCCTCTGTGACGACGAAGTGGAACCTACGCTCAGGCCGGAAGAGTACGGACTGCCGATCGATTCTGGCGACCACGGCGCCGGGTACGTCGACACCGGCGCCAGAGAGAGGACGGCTGAACACCTCACGTGCGTACTCAGCCGTTTGTAGCAACCCCGGGATGGTGCTCGGCTCGAAGACCCGCAGAAGGGTTGTGGAGGACTCCACGCGCTTGATGCCCTGCTGCTCTTGCTCGAGTCCACGCTTGCGCAACATGCGCAAAGATCGGTAGCGGTCGTTCAGATCCGCAGTCGCCGTTTCGAGGGCGTCGCGCTTTTGCTGCCCCACCCGGTAGAGGTCGACCAGCTTCCGTACATCCTCCAAGGAGGGGGTGACTTTGCCGGTCTCGAGCTTGGAAACCTTGGACTGGCTCCACCCGAGCCTCTCGGCGACGAGCACCCCGGACATGCCGGAATCCGCGCGAAGCCGCCGAATCTCTTCGGCCAGCTCCGCGCGGTCACGTTCGAACGATGCAGGTGTGTCCATCAGCCCCGGTGATACTGCGGATGCGCTCTCCAATACTCGTTGAAGGGTACGACCTGTTTCATGGCCAGGTCACGCTGGGCTCGGTAGTGCTCCGGGTCAGGCACGTCTGGAGGTGCGGGCAGCAGTTTTGCTGATCTGCGCGTCTGTCGGCCATGGGATGACGTCTTCGTGCGTTGTGGAGAATCGGGCATCTACTCGAACCCACCACTCGCCCCCTGTGTCCGCCGTCCCGCACTTCTCGGCGCCCCTCTTCACGCCTCCTTCGCTCCTCCTACCGCGGGCCATCGCGCCCGGCCCGGATGTCCAGCGTCTCCCCCCGAACCCCGGTCTCACCCAAGGGTGCGCACGACCTCCAGGGTGTCGGGGTCGATGATCCCCACGTTCCCGTCGGCGTCGATCCCCGCGATCACCTCCGGGTGGAAGGCCACCCCCCTGAGCACGGGGCTCTCCTCGTCCCCCGTGAGGAGGTCCTCGCCGGTCTCCACGTCCCACAGGTGGGCGCGGTGGATCGTGGTGCGGTCGGCCGGGTCCTCCTCCGTCGTGGAGTAGTACCAGCTGACATGCACCCACCCGCGTTCCGGATCGGGAGTCAGGGCCCTGACCTGCGCGGCGAACGGCCGTTCCGCGAACTCGTCCAGCCGGAACGCCCCCAGGTCGGTTCCGTTCCCCAGGTCGTGCCACACCACCTCGTCGTCGCGGACGAAGAGCACCTGGTTCCGTCCCGGAACCGTCGCCATGGTGCTGACGGAGACGTTGCGAACCGCTCCGACGCGTTCACCGCTCTCCGGGTCCCAGACGAAGACGGTGTCACCCGAGGAACTCGCGAGCCGGTCCTCGTCGAGGAAACCGAGGTCGCTCGTGCTGTCCCGGTCGTTGAAGGTGCGCACCAGCTCCCCGGTCTCCAGGTCCACCACTCCGATGGAGTCGTCCCGGTCGACCGCGTACCCCGTCCAGGAGGCGAGCGCCAGCCACCGCCCGTCCGGGCTGAACGCGTTGGCCGACACGGACGTACGCCGTCGGCTCCCGTCCGGGCGCGGTGCGGGTTGGGCCCCGAGGTGGTCCAGCACCTCACCACTGGGGACGTCGATGGTGCTGGCCACCCGGTGCGGCGGCCGTTCCTCCTCCCGGGCCCCGTCGACGTCCTCCGCCCAGGTCACCGACAGGGCGCACCCGACCGGCGCGAAGGCCACGTCCCGCACCAGCTCGCGGTCGGGGACGGGGGTGGCGAGCGGCTCGCCCGTCCGCCAGTCCCACAGGCTCAGCCCGTGGCCGTCCCCGGCCAGGGCCAGCACGTCGCCGTCAGGAGAGAACACGGCCTCACTGACGTCGAGGTCGTCGGGCAGATCCACGGGTTCGGGGAACCCGGAACCGTCCAGGCAGGAGGCGTCCGTGATCAGCCCGGGCGTCCGCGCGGGCGCCCCCTCGTCGGCGGTCGTCGAACCGGGCGGCCAGGGCGGGCCGTACATCCGCAGCGCTTCGGCGCCCCCCGCCGCCGCGACCGCTGTCAGGGCCAGGGCGCCCGCCGTCAGCGCGAGGAACCTCCTCCGGGCGGGAGGAGCCGCAGGAGCAGTCTGCGGAGCCGGAGCCGGGGGCGACCCGGAGAGCGCGTCCGAGGAAGCGGACGGTCCGCGGACCGGAGCCGGGGGAGTGGAACCGGAAGCCGCAGCCGGGGGAGTGGACCCGGCCGACAGGGCCGTGCGCAGGGGGTCGGACTCGGCCCGGATCGCCTCGGCCAGCTCCGGCGGCCAGGGCGCCACCGGGTCCGTGCCGCCGCCGAGCATGTCGACGAGGTCGACCGCGCTCGGCCGCAGCGACGGGTCCTCTCGCAGGCAGACGTCCACCACGCCGCGCAGTTGCGGCGGAACGCCGTCGAGACCGCCCGGCCCCTCGGTCCCGCTGGCCGCGAAGCACAGCACGGCGGCCCAGGAGAAGACGTCACCCGCCGGGGTGCCGCCGCCCTCAGCCGGTTCGAACACGCTCCGCCCCGCCGTACGCCGTTCCGCCGCGCTTCTCGCTGCGGTGCCCCCTTCCGAGGAGTCGCGAGTCGCCGCCCCGGGTGGCTCCGCTCCCCGCGACGCCCGCCGCGTCGTTTCCCCCTCGGCCTCCGTCTCCACGTCGCCCGTTTCGCCAGGCGGGAGGAGCCCGGGATCGGCGATCAGGGCCCGGTCACCGGCCAGCAGCACCCCCGCAGGTGTGAGGGAACCGTGTGCGTGACCAGCCGCGTGCAGGGAGGCCAGCGCACGGGCCGTGGCCGAGGCGAAGGCGGACAGCGCCGCCACCGGCAGCGGGCCGTGCGCACCCACCAGGGACGCGAGGTCCGGTCCGAGCGGCCGCTCGACGGCGACCCACGGCACGGGGGAGCGCAGGTCGGCGTCCCGCACCACGGCCACGTACGGACCTCCCAGCCCGGTGGCGGCCTCCACCCGATGGACGAAGGCGGCGCGGGCGGCGGGGTCGGTGGCCCGGGACGCCCGCAGGACGCTGATCCGGAGGGCGGGCCGTCCAAGCCGGACGGGTTCGCCGTGCGCTGGGTCGCCGAGTGCCGCAGCCAGGTAGGAGCGGGTGTGGGGGTCCTCGCCCAGCCGGGCCAGGAACCGGTGGGGGCCCGCACCGGGCGGGTCATGGGGACGCAGGGGAAGCATGGTCTCCGTCCGTCTCGCTGGTAGGTGCGGGTTCACGTGAAGGTGTCGAGGAGTTCGAGGGTGACCGCGTCCCGGATCTGGACCTCGTCCACCTGCGGCGGGAGGGTGGCGATGACGTCCCCGTCCGGGTGCACGTCCAGGAGCGCGAAGCCGACGCTTCCCTCCTCCACCTCCGGTGTGACGTCCTCGGCGGTGTCGAGGTCGAGCACCCGGTGCCCCAGGGTCGCCCCGCCCTCGTCGTCGACGTCGGACATGTAGAGGGCGTACGCGAGTCGGTGCACGGGGTTGACCGCGACCTTGGCGGTGTCGCCGGGAGGCGGTTCGTCGGGCTCGTAGTAGAGCCCGCCCTCGTCCTCGCCCACGTCGACCACGAGCGGACCCAGCGCGTGCAGGGTGAACACCACGTCCTCGTCCAGGAAGTCCAGCGCCCGGAACCGGGGGAACGGCAGGTTCCGGGCCATGCGGAGTTCCTCGCCGCTGGTGGTGTCCCAGACCCGGAGGTCGCCCTTGCCGTCCTGGGCGGCGAGGCGGGCCCCCGAGGGCGAGTACGCGACACCGTGGCCGCGCGGGCTCTCGGTCTCGTACCGCGTGACCTCCCCGGAGGCCAGGTCCGCCGTGTAGATCCCGCCGTTGTCGTCGCGGGTGGTGCGGTCGGCCATGGCCAGGGTCGTTCCGTCCGGAGAGAAGGCCACGGAGCGGATGTCGCGCCCCGCCAGGTGCACGGTGCGCTCTCCGGTCCGCAGCGAGTACACCTGGGCGCCGTCGCGCGAGCCGTGCGCCAGGTAGCAGTCGTCGGGGCTGAACTCGATCTCCCGGAAGGGGACGTCGCCGTCCAGTTCGACGGCGGCGAGCGCGGTCCGCTCCCGCCAGTCCCACAGGTGGACGACGTTGTTCTGGAGGTGGACGGCCAGTACCGACCCGTCACTGGAGAAACGGACCGAGGCGGCGTCGGAGGGGACCGCCGGTGCGTCGGCCGCGGCCCGCGTGTACTCGGGGGCCAGGTGGAGGGTGGGGGCGCAGTCCTCCGGCGGGTCGGGGTCCCCTCCGTCCTGCTCCGGGTTCCTGCGCTCCGCCGTGAGGGGGACCGGACCCGCGCTGTCGAGGGGGTCGCTGACGGCCCACAACCCCGCTCCCGCCAGCAGCACGAGCGCTGCGGCGCAGACACCGAGAAGGGTGCGGGTGCGCGGCCCGGAGCGGTCCCGGTGGGCCGCGCGGGCGCGGGGGTGGGACGACAGGTAGTGGCGCACGGCGGCCTCGTGGTGCCGCGTGAACCCGTCCAGCACGTCGACGGCGGCCGGGGGAAGCCACGCGTCCGAGGGGGCGGCCGGAACCGGGTCGCCCAGGGCGCGCAGGAGATCCCGCGCGGTGGGTCTGCGATCCGGGTCCTTGTCCAGGCAGGCGGAGACCTGCCGGATCAGCGAGGGAGGCACACCGTCCAGGTCGGGGCCCCGGTGCTCGACCCGGTAGAGCACCGCGGACGGGTGCCCGTCACCGAAGGGCCCGTGCCCGGTGAGGGCGAAGACCAGGACGGCGCCGAGGGAGAACACGTCGGCGGCGGGTCCGGACGGTTCCCCGCGGGAGGTCTCGGGGGCCGCGTAACCGGGGGTCCCGGCGAACCCCGTCGCCTCGACGTCCGCGGGGGTGTCGATCCGCGTGGGGCCGCCAACCGCTCCGGTCCTCCTGGTGGAACTGCCGGTGGGGTCGTCGGCGGTGTTCTCGGTGGGTGCCGCCGCCACGGTGCCGGAGATCCCGAGATCGATCACCCGCGCGCCGTCGGCGGTGATCAGCACGTTGCCCGGCTTCAGGTCGCGGTGGACCACCCCGGCCGAGTGCAGTCCGACGAGGGCCTGTGCGATCCCCCTGCCCAGGCGTCGCACGGCGGGTTCGGGCAGGGCCCCCGACCGGCGCACCACCTCGCGGAGGGAGGGGCCGGGCACGAACTCGGTGGCCGACCACGGCGCGGGCGCGCGGGTGTCGGCGTCCAGGACCCGGGGGAAGCCGCCCCCGCCGTCCAGGGCCCCGGTCGCCTCTCGTGCCCCGCCGTTCGCGCGCGCCCCGCCGTCCACGACCCCGCCGTCCAGGGCCCCGTCGTTCGCGCGCGCTCCGGTCGCCCCTCGCGTCCCGCCGTTCGCGCGCTCCCTGATCGCCCCGTCGCTCTCCTGCGCCCCGCCGTTCGCGCGCGCCCCGTCAGCCTCACGCACCCCGCCGAGCTGCCGTGACCTGCGGACCTCGTGGGCGAAGCGCGCACGGTACTCGGGCTCGAACACGAACTCCGGCCGCACCACCTTGACGGCCACGGGCCGGTCGTCGGTGTCCAGGGCGAGGTACACGTGACCCATGCCGCCCGATCCCAGGGGGGAGACGATCCGGTAGGGGCCGACGCGGTCGGGGGCTCCCGATGCGGGTGTGTACACGGTGGCCTCAGCCGATCTCGTTGACGACGTCGAGGGTGTCGGGGGCCAGGAGCAGCAGGGTGTCTCCCGCGAAGGTCGCGATCACCTCGTCGCGGGGGTGCACGGCGAGGATCTCGACCAGCAGGGTGTCGCCGGTGACCTGTTCCTCCCCGGTGGCCACGTCCCAGACACGGCCCCCCGACGGGCCCGACGCGGTGAGCCGCAGACCGGAGGAGTAGAGGGTGCGCCCGTCCGAGGAGAAGGCCGTCGCCCGGTAGCCGCGTTCGGTCCCGATCGTGCGCACGGTCTCGCCCGACTCGTAGTCGTACAGGGCGATGTCGTCGTCCGGCAGCCGCACGGCCACGATCGGTTCGGTGGGGGAGAAGGCGTGCGGACCCCAGTCGGCCCCCAGCTCACCGAGCCCGCCCAGCACCCTGGGGTCCCCGCCCAGCGACGCCACCTCGTACATCGTCACCAGGGGTTGGTCGTACTGGTGCCTGACCAGCAGGTACCGGCCGTCCGGCGTGAAGTGCGTGCCGGACACCGGGCCCTCCTGCGCGGTGGTGAACACGACCTCGTCCTCCTCCCAGTCCCAGACGTACAGGCGGGGCGCGTCGGGGTGGGAGGCCACCATGGCGACGAGGGAGCCGTCCGGGCTCACGGAGACCGCGCCGTACTCCTCGGGTTCCGGAGCCCCGCCGCCGGGATCGAACAGAGCGAGGACGCCGTGGTCGGGGCCGAAGACCGTCGTGGTGTCCGCGTAGGTGCCGACCACGGTGCCGTCGTCGGCGACGTCGAAGGAGGACGGTTTGGGATCGAAGCGGTGCCGGAACCGGCCGCTCTCCCAGTCCCAGAGCGTCATCGCGTCCGTGGTGTGCACGTACACGCCGGAGCCGTCCGGGGTGAAGGCCATGGCGTTGACGAAGGAGCCGAACCCGGTCTCACCGTCCCACTCCTCGGCCGGATCGTCCGCCGTCTCGGAGGCGTCGGGGTTCCCCGGGACCGGAGCGGAGCGGCGCTCGTTCCCGTCGTCGTGACCGGCCTCCCCGCCGGTGGACCAGGGGGAGGCCGCGGCCAGGCCCGCCCCGGCGGCCAGGACGAGGGCGGCCGCGACCGCGCCGGCGAACAACGGGGCGCGTCGGCGCCGACGCGGTGCGGCGGACGGGTGCTCCGAGTGGGCCACGGAGTCCCGGACGACCTGGTCGGCCTCCTCCTCGTGGGCGGCGACGGACCGGTGCACCGGGGCGGGCAGCCAGCCGTGCTCGGCGGTGGTGGCGGGGACCGAGGCGAGCTCGCGCGCGACGGCCTCGGCGCGGGGGCGCCCGGCGGGGTCCTTGGCCAGGCACCGGGCCAGGAGCGGGCGCAGGTCGTCCGGAACGCCGTCGAGGACGGGGTCGCCGCCCACCACGCGGCGCAGGACGTCGGCCGGTCGGCCGGTGCCGAACGGGGGCCGACCCGTGGCGGCGAAGACCACCACCCCGGCGAGGGAGAACACGTCGCTGGCCGGGGTGGCCTCGCCGCCCGTCACCTGTTCGGGGGAGGTGTAGGAGGGGGTGCCGAAGGTCTGCCCGGCACGGGTGAGCACGGTGCCCTCGACGGCGCGGGCGATGCCGAAGTCGATCACCTGGGGGCCGCGCGGCGACAGCAGCACGTTGCCCGGTTTGAGGTCGCGGTGCATCAGACCGGCGTCGTGGACCGCGCGGACGGCGGTGGCCAGGCCCAGGGTGAGGACCCGCAGGGAGCCCTCGGGCAGCGGGCCGTCCCGGCGGACCGCCTCCCTGAGCGTGGGGCCGGGAACGTACTCGGTGGCCATCCACGGCGCGGCGGCGTCGGGGTCGGCGCTGAGCACGGCCGGGGTGAACGGTCCGCGCACCCGCTGTGCGGTGCGGACCTCTCGGGCGAACCGGGCCCGGAACTCGGGGTCCCCGGCGAGCTCCTCCCGGACCACCTTCAGCGCGGCCAGCCGACCTTCCGGGGTGCGGGCCAGGTAGACCTGGCCCATCCCGCCCGAGCCGACCCGGGCCAGCACCCGGTGCGGGCCGATGAGGCGGGGATCGTCGGGTGACAGCGGGCGCAAGGGCGGTCAGCTCCTCCGGGGCGGCGTGGGCGGGGCCGAGTACCAGTGTGCCCTGCTTGGCGGAGGTTCCTCCCAGCGCCCGAGGCGAGGGACCGGGGCGAGGGGCCGAGGCGAGGGGACCGGGACGAGCCGACGACGGGACGGCCTCACCGCAGTCCGACGACGCGGTGGGGGTCCCCTCCCCCGGGGAACTCCCGGAGGACGACGGCACCCGGCACCGCGCGGAAGGTGGAGGGCCCCACCTCGCGGTCGGCGCGCGCGATGCTCGGTATGCCGGTCGTGTCCACGTCGACGGGGAGGGGAACGCGCGGATGCTCGTCGGTGTCCCAGCCGAGGACGGCCATGTCCTGGTCCTCACCGGCGTCCACCATGCGGATCTTCAACAGCGCGTCCTCCAGGACCAGGAAGTTGTTGAGGCTCCCGCGCGCGACCTCCGTACTGGTCACGACCCTGTGCCGCACGCTCCCGTCGAAGTCCCGCAGCTCGTAGGTCAGGGCCCGGCCCTCCGAATCCCCTTCGGCTCCCTCTCGGACGGTCAGGTAGCCGTCGGGCAGGACACGGAGGAGCGGATGCTCGACGGTACTGGGGATGTCGTCGCCCAGGACCCGGCCGGAGGCGGTGTCGATGACGACCGTCCCCCGTTCCGCGGCGATGTTCTGGAGGACGAGAAGATCTCCCACCACTCCGAAGTCGGCCTCGGCGGAGGGGCTGGGTACGGGGAAGACGTCCGGGTCGGGGCTGTAGTCCGTGCCCTGGGCGAGGCGCCAGAGTTCCCCTCCGTCGGTCTGGTCCAGGCCCACCGTGACCGGTTCCCGGAAGGGGCAGGAGAACTCGACCACCACCTGGTCGCCCGTGAGGACGCCTTGGGAGACCTCTCCCAGTTCGCCCTCCTCGCACGCGGGAATCGTCGACTCCCACCCCTGTCGGCCTTCTCCCCAGGGGGTCATGGAGACGCGGGCCCGGTGGTCGGCGTCGGCGGTGAAGCGTCCGTGGTCGCCGATCAGCCCCGCTTCCGTGACGGTGAACTGGGAGGGCCCCGACGCGTCGTGGTCGAGTCGCGCGATCTCCTGGCCGGATGCGGCGTCGAGAAGGACCATGGTCCGCCCGGGGGAGAAGGCGACCACCGACCCGTCGGGGGACACGGAGAGGTCCGTGTCCTCGTGGCCGGAGTGGTGGTCCGGGAGGAGGAAGCTCCAGGTCTCCTCACCGGTGGAGGTGTCCAGGGCCACCACGCCGTTGTCGAGCTCCATGACCGCTCCCGTGGCGGAGGGGTGGACGGCCCGGACGGTCCGGCCTGCGGGTGCCTCCCACACCCAGGCCGCCTCGGTGACCGTCGTGGGAACGGGACGCGCGTCGGCTGAGGTGGCCGTCGTGCGGTGTTCGACCGTGTTCCCCGCCAGCGGTTCCGGGGAGCCCGCGACGTCCCCTGGGCCGTCTCCCGCGCCGCATGCGGAGACGGCTACGCAGAGAGCGGCGATCGCGGCGATCCCGGTCACCCGCCCTGGTGCGAGTCCCCTCGGTGCTCTCGGTCGCGGAGGGGGAGGTGATCCCGTGCCATCCGTCGCCATCAGCCCAGTTCTCCGATCTCCTCGAAGGTGTCCGGGTCGACGAGCACCAGCCTGCTGTCAGCGGTGGTGGAGGCGGCGAGCACGGTGCCGTCCGGGTGCGGGACGAGCGCGCTGTAGGCGCCGATGGCCCCGTTCCCCTCGGCGAGGTCCTCACCGGTCTCCAGGTCCCACACGTAGGTCCGGGACCGCCACGCTCCGGCCTCCGTGCTCACCTGCCAGGTCGCGTACACGCGCTCGCGCCCGGAGTCCACCTGGAGCCTGGTGAGCACGGGCGAGTCGTCGGACTCGAACTCGTCCCGGGTGAACGAGGCGACCTCCGTTCCGGTCGTGTAGTCGGAGACGACCACCCGGTCGTCCTTGAGGAAGGCCACCTGGGTCCGCCCCGGTACCGCCGCCAGTCGGGTCGTGGTGGCCCCGGTCAGGGAGTGGACCTCCTCGCCGGTTCCGGAGTCCCAGACGTGGACGGTGCCGTTGGCGATGGTGGCCAGGTGCCGGTCGTCCACGAACACCGTGCTGTGGTGCAGACCCGGCGCCATGGTCGCGCCCGCCTCGCCGGTGGCGGTGTCGACCACCACGGTGCTGTCCTCGCGGCGGGTGCTGTACAGCGTCACCGCGAGCAGGCCGCCGTCCGGGGAGAAGGCCAGGTTCTCGACGTCCTTCGGTTTCAGCGTCCAGAGACCGTCGGCGTTGGGACCCTCCTGGCCGCCCAGCTGCTCGGTGGCCTCCCCGGTGGCCAGGTCGTAGGTGTGGCCGATCCGCACCGCGTGCTCGCGGCCCTCGTAGTCGACGGACTGGCCAGCGGCCACGGTGCAGCCGACCGGGGAGAACACCGGCCGGACCACCGCGGACGCGTCCGCGGTGGGCAGGGCGAGCAGTGTGCCCGCCTCCCAGTCCCAGGCGGTCAGACCGGCCGAGGAGGTCGCGGCGAGCACCCTCCCGTCGCCGGAGAAGACCGGGTCCCAGTACGTCGTGCCCTCGGGCGGGGGGTCCTCCGGGGCGGGGAACCCGGAGTCGTCCGGGCATCCCTCTCCGGTGACCAGCGCGGTCCCGGCCCGGGGGTCGGGGTCCGGCCCGTCCTGGTCACGGTCGTCCCCGAAGCCCTGGAGGGCGACCACTGCACCCGCACCGGCCAGCACCACCAGGGTCAGGGCCGCCGCCCCCACGGCCAGTGGTCCGACGCGTCGACGGCGGTCGGCGCCCCGCCCCCCGGTCCCGCCCGAGCCGTCGCCGGCGCCCGGACCCGAACCGGACCCCGATCCGGGGTCGCTCTCCAACGCGGCCGCCTGGGCCTCGGCGACCCGCTCGACGCGGGCCCGCACCCCCGAGCCCCAGGCCGCGGGTTCGGCCGGGCCGCCCAGCATCCGCACCAGGTCGTGCGCGCTGGGGCGCAGCCGGGGATCGCGCTTGAGACAGGTGTCGATCAGACCGCGCAGCTGGAGCGGCACCCGGGCCAGGCCGTCCGGACCCTCCACGCCGCTGGCCGCGTAACACAGGGTGGACGCCCACGAGAAGACGTCCGTGGCCGGGGTGGCCCCGCCCTCGGGCGCCGCGAACGCCGAGTGCGGCGCGCGCTGTTCGGTGTCGCTGATCGCCCACTCCAGGCCGGGGTCGGCCAGCCGGGCGGCGTCGGCCGACACCAACACCCCGTCCGGCCAGAGCGAACCGTGTGCGCGGCCCGCCGCGTGCAGCTCCTCCAGGGCCAGGGCGAGCGCCAGCGCGAGCGCGCGCAGGTCCTCCACCGGCAGCGGGCCGTGGGCGGCCACGAGCTCGGCCAGGCTGGGACCCGGGGGCCGGGCTACCGCGACCCACGGCACGGCCCCGCCGAGATCGGCGTCCCGCACCCCGCACACGTACGCGCCGCCCAGCCCCCGCGCCGCCTCCACCTGCCGGGTGAAGGCGGCGCGGAAGGACGGGTCGGTGGCGTACTCCGGCCGGACCACCTTGACCGCCACCGGGCCCTCCACGCGCTCGCCACCCAGGTAGACGCGCGCGTAGGCGTCCTCGCCCAGGCGTGCGCGGAGGCGGTGGGGGCCGACGGAGGGAGGGTCGTGCGGGTGGAGGGGGAACATGGGGCCTTCCCGGGAGCGGAACGGAAGCGGAGGGGCGGCGCGGGGCCCGGCGAGGGGGCGTACGGCGGGGGCGTGCGGCGGGGAGGTGTGCCACCACGGGGCGCGGCGGCGCGGCGGGGCGGCGGTGCGGCGGGGCGGCGGCTAGAAGCGATCGAGGATGCGCAGCTCCTGGGCGTCCACCACCCACATGCCGTTGCCCGTGGCGGGCACCCCGGTGATGACCTCGCCCTCGGGGTGCACGCTGATCTCCCACAGGAAGCCCTGGTCCGCGTCGGCGGTCAGCTCCTCCCCGGTGGAGTACTCCCAGACCTTCATGATCCCCAGCGCGGGATCGAGGTCCGACGGGAGGAAGGTCGCGTACACGCGGTCTGCCGCCACGCCGTACTTGACGTCGAACAGCGTGAGCTCCTCGTCGAGGTTCTCGGTGACGTAGGAGGTGCGCTCGTCGGTTTCGGAGAGCAGGTCCTGCACGTGCGCACCCTTCGGGTCGGGGTAGGCCAGCGTCCTCTCGTCCACGAACCGCAGAGCGGAGGGGTTGGTGCTCGGGACGCCCTCTCCCTCGGCGATCGTCTCCCCGGTCTCGGTGTCCCAGACGGTCGTGCGCCCGAGGAGGTCCTGCGCGGCGAGGTATCCGCCCTCCGGGGACACCGCGACCGACAGGACCGTACTGCTGCCGGTGCGGTGGGTGGCGACCAGCTCCCCGGTGGCCAGGTCGTACACGGACACGCCCGAGTCGACCTGCACGTCCCGGTTGCCGACCACCAGCCGCTCGCCGTCCGGGGTGAAGGCCACCGCGCCCGCCTCGAACCCCTCGGCCAGCACCGTCACCTCCCCGCTCTCCAACGAGTACACGTACGCCCCGTCATCGGAGGCGTAGGCCAGTTCGCAGTCGTCGGGGCCGAACACCGGATGGCCGTACCGGGCGCCGATGTCGGCC
The DNA here is from genome assembly GCF_042869555.1 of Nocardiopsis sp. NPDC006938. Taxonomy (NCBI): domain Bacteria; kingdom Bacillati; phylum Actinomycetota; class Actinomycetes; order Streptosporangiales; family Nocardiopsidaceae; genus Nocardiopsis; species Nocardiopsis sp. NPDC006938. Next base: position 49,425 of record NZ_JBIAGA010000003.1, read on the forward strand.
TCGATGAGGGCGACCTCCTCCTGTTCCCGCCAGTCCCACAGGGCCACTCCGCCGGTCCCGGAGACCGCGAGCACCTCGCCGTCGTTGGAGAAGCCGGTGAAGAAGACGCCCTCCTCGTCGTTGGGCACCGTCAGTTCGTCCTGGGCCGCCTCCGTGTACGCGGGTGCCAGGTGCTCCTTGGGGGAACACACCTCGCGGTCCGGGGCGCCGGGCTCCTCCTCGGGCGCGGCCCCCGTGCCGAAACCGGGGAGACCGGCGTCCCGCGCCGCCCACACGCCGACCCCGCCCACCAGGGTGAGCGCCACGGCGGCGGCACCGGCGACCAGCAGACGGCGGCCGAGCGCCCCCCGCCCCCGACCCGCGCCCGCCGCGCGGACCGTGTTCGCGTACTCCTCGGAGACGGCGTCGATCCGCGCGACGGCGGCTGGCGACAGCCAGTCGGCGGCGGACGCCGCCGGGGGAGTGGGGCCGCCGAGGGCCTGGAGCACCTGGGCCGCGTTGGGGCGGCGCGCGGGGTCCTTCTCCAGGCAGGCGGCGACGATCCCGCGCAGCGACGCGGGCACCCCGCCCAGGTCGGGCTCCAGGTGCCCGATCCGGTACAGCACCGCCGAGGGGTGTCCGTCACCGAAGGGGCCGTCGCCGGTCAGCGCGTGGACCAGCACTCCGCCGAGCGCGAAGACGTCGGCGGGCGGACCGCTGTCCTGCCCGCTCACGGTCTCGGGGGCCATGTACCCCGGGGTGCCGCTGATCCGTTCCTCCTCGGCCTCCCCCGGGTCCTCCATCGCCCGGGCGATACCGAAGTCGATCACCTGCGGACCCGTCGCGGACACCATCACGTTCCCGGGCTTGAGGTCGCGGTGGACCAGCCCGGTGGCGTGCACCCGCTCCAGGGCCTGCGCGATGCCCCGCCCCATGAACCGCACTGTGTGCTCGGGCAGGGGACCGGTGTGCCGCACCAGGTCCTGGAGCGAGGGGCCCATGACGTACTCGGTGGCCAGCCACGGGGTCTGGCCGGAGGTGTCGGCGCCCAGCACGCGCGGCGTGTAGTTGCCGTGAACGCGCCGGGCGAGTTCGAGCTCGCGGGCGAAGCGCCCGCGAAACCCCGGGTCGTAGGCGTACTCGGCGCGGACCAGCTTCACGGCGGCGGGAGAGCCCGACGGGTCCAGCCCGAGGTAGACGCGGCCCATGCCGCCGGAGCCCAGGAGGGCGACGACGCGGTAGGGGCCGACCCGGCCGGGGTCGTTCGGGGAGGGGTGCTCCATGCTGCCTTCCGGAGTGTCAGCTCACCTCGGCGACGACCTCGAGGTCGTCGTCCAGGATGAGGATGGTGTGCGTGCCCGCCTCGGGTGGGGAGGCGGTGGCGATGAGCTCGCCGTCCGGATGGGCCCCCATGGGGGAGTTGAGGACCAGGTTGTCGGTGGGGACGAGGTCGCCGCTCTCCGCGTCCCAGACGAATCCGGGGTGGTCGCTGAAGTCGGAGGTGGCGCCGTAGACCCGGGAGCCGTCGACGGAGATCTGCACGTCGACGAGGTCGTCGGAGTCCGTGCCGGGGTCCTCCAGGTCGCGGACCTCACCCGTCTCGATGTCCGCGACGCTCACCCGGTCGCGGCCGTTGACCATCGCGAGGGTCCGGCCGTCACCGGCCAGGGAGACCTGGTAGTAGGAGGCGCCCCGGAAGGTCTGGAGCACCTCGCCGGTCTCGGGGTCCCAGACGTACACGCCGAGGTAGGTCGAGTAGCCGGGTTCGGTGACGACGCCGACGAGGGCGGAGTCGTCCGGTGTGTAGAAGAGGTCGGTCAGCATGCCGTCGACGGGGAACTCGCGCACGATCTCCCGGGTGTCGACGTCCCACACCTGGATGTGCGGCGCGCCCTCCACGGTGCCGTCCGCCGAGCCGAGGGTGGCCACACGGGCGCCGTCGGAGGTGAGCGCGGGCATGTCGAACTGTCCGCGCACCTCGTCCACGTCGTTGCCGAGTACCGCGACCCGGTTGTCGCTGCCGCCGTCCCACACCTCGACGTAGTTCGCCGTGGTGCCCGCCGCGAACCCCTGCGGGGTGATCATGGCCCCTGTCGGCGTGGGGGAGTAGACGTCGACCCGGGTCCCCTCCCGCCAGTCCCAGGTGGCGAGCGTGTTGGAGCCGAAGACGTGCATCAGCTCGCCGTCCTCGGAGAAGGCGATGTCGTAGAGGAAGCCCTCGAAGGAGGCCGGAGCGGGTTCGTCCGGATCTGCCTCCGCCCCGCCGTCCCCGTCAGGGTCGTCGGCGGCCCCCTCCTGCGGGGGTGTGTCGGCGCTGTTCGCGGAATCCTCCGAAGCGAGGGGGAACGCGTTCAGGGCCAGGGCGCCGCCGCCCACCAGCACCAGAGCCGCCACGGCCGCGCCCGTGACCAGGGCGATTCGGCGGCCGCGCCCCTTCCCCGGAGCGCCGTCCTGCCGGCCCCTGGTGCCGCTGGTCGGGGCCGTCGGGGGTCGGGCCTCCTCGGCCCGCTGGGTCTCGTTCGCCTTCGCGCTGATCTGCTCGTTGACCTGGGCGGGCAGCCACCCGTGCTCGGCGGAGGGCAGCGGCAGCACCGACGCCTCCCGTTGGAGGGTGTCGGCGTCCGGGCGCCGCTCCGGGTCCTTGGCGAAACAGCGGGAGAGCAGGTCCCGCAGCGGCCCCTCCGGGACCGCCCCCAGGTTCGGCTCGCCCTTCATCACCCGGGTGAGCGTGCTGACCGGACTGCCCTCGCCGAACGGCGGCCCGCCGCTGGCCGCGAACACCGCGACGCCCGCCAGGGAGAAGACGTCGGCGCTCGGGGTGACGCCCTGCCCGGTGACCTGTTCGGGGGAGGTGTAGGAGGGGGTGCCGAAGGTCTGCCCGGTACGGGTGAGCACGGTGCCCTCGACGGCGCGGGCGATGCCGAAGTCGATCACCTGGGGGCCGCGCGGCGACAGCAGGATGTTGCTGGGCTTGAGGTCGCGGTGCATGAGCCCTGCGGCGTGGATCGTGGCGAGCGCGCGGGCCAGCCCCAGGACCAGGACCCGTAGCGACTCCTCGGGGAAGGGGCCGTTCGCCCGGACCGCCTCCTTGAGCGTGGGGCCGGGAACGTACTCGGTGGCCATCCACGGCGCGGCGGCGTCGGGGTCGGCGTCCACGACCGCCGGGGTGAAGGGGCCGCGGACCCGTTGCGCGGCCCGGACCTCGCGGGCGAACCGGGCCCGGAACTGGCTGTCGTGCGCCAGGTCCTCCTTGACCATCTTCAGGGCGCACAGGTGACCTTCGGGCGTGCGGGCCAGGTACACCTTGCCCATGCCGCCCGCGCCGAGGCGGGCGAGGAGCCGGTGGGGGCCGATGGAGTTCGGGTCGTCGGGGGAGAGGGGCTGCACGGCGGCGGGGGTCCTTACTGCGTGCGACTGCCGTGCTGGGTGGAGTGTTACGGCAGGTCCGGGGGAGCCCCGGGGGTGGCGTTGTACCCCGCCAATGTAGCCGGTCCGCGACAAACCACCCAGGTGTGTGGCCTGATCCGGTCGGGTGCGGCGGGTGCGGCGGGTGCGGCGGGTGCGGCGGGTGCGGCTGCCGTGGCACGAGGAGGCGCACGGGAGGACGGCGCGGCAGGGACGCGGGGGCACGGCCGGGCGGGCGCGTAGGGCGCACGGGTGGACCGGGCGGGCGCGCGACGGGTCCGTGGGGCGGGTGAGGGGGGCGCCGGGGCTCGGCGCGCCGGGTCACCGCGTCTCGGCGCGCGTGGGCACGGCGACGGTGCGGCGGGCGCGGTGCGGTGGGTGTGCGGGCCCCGCCGTCGCGTCGGTTCGCGGGAACGGGCGGGGCGCCGAGGAAGGTGTCGTCGTCAGCCGGATGGCCGAACGGAGTCGCCCGGGGAGGCCTGGGTCAGGCGGCGACCGGCTGGCGGTGCGTGTAGTAGTGCGCGGGCTCGGGAACCTGGGCGAACGGGTTCAGGAGCGCGGCGGCACCGGCGGGGTCGCTCGCGGGGTGCGAGATCGTGCCGCCCTGGAAGAGGTCGTTCCAGAAGAAGCGGCCGTCGCGGCACCAGACGTTGACGTCGCGCATCACGGAGGCGACGGCCATCTCGGAGGTGCCGGACCAGTAGAGGGGGCGGGAGGCGACCGCGGCGAGCTCGCCCAGCAGCGCCGTGATCGCGCGCTCGGCGCAGAACGCGTGCCGGGGCTTGTGCTTGACTCGTCTGGCGAGGGCCGACTTCGCCCGGGAGGCCCGGGGATTGTTCAGGCGCCAGTGACTCAAGGTCGTCTCCAGTGTGTGTCGGGATACCGCGGGTGTGCTGACCGTGTGTGCTTGTGGCGGCCACGTCGCCGCGGCGTGAGTTCCGTTCACCGCGCCGTTGTCGGGCGTTGGTGACATCCCTCCGCGAAGTTGGCGAGGCCCGAACGGTGTCGTTACCTCGTAGTTATTCTTCGCGCTCCGGATGCTAGCAGTAACTGACCCCTCGTAGTCGAGGCTTCATCGAGTGACGCATCTCACACACAACAACTGCGCATGGTCGTGTTTGAGGCCAAAAAGTCCAGGTCAGTTCGGGTTTTTCGGACAGATGTACCCGTGATGATTTTGAGATAAAGAAGCCGTAGTCCCGTCCTGGTTGTCACGGGTCTCACCCCGTTTCCGCACCCTTGGCGCATTGGTGATCACTCATGGTGATCAAACATGCCTTGCCGGGTCTTTGCCGTACCGCGGAGCTTCCTTGCCGCCTCCGGCGTCCCCTGTCGTTGGGCGTGTTCCCGTCCCCGTCGCGTGCCTGGTCACCCCGGTGTGATGAGCGTTCGGCGACCTGGAGGACACTGGAGAGCGGTGCGAACGAGGAGAGAAGCAGCGAAGTGACGCAGACCCACACATCCGGTGACAGGACATCCGTAAAGGGACGAGTTTCCGTGGAGCCGGTGGGCGGTACCCGGGCCTGGCTGGTATGGGGTGTCGCGGTCGCGGGCTACTTCCTGGCCATGCTGCACCGCAACGGGTTGGGCGTGGCGGCCCTGGAGGCGCAGAGCAGGTTCGACGTCGGCCCGGCGCTCCTCTCCCTCCTGCCGATGCTCCAACTGCTCGTGTACGTGCTCCTCCAGGTGCCCGCCGGACTCCTGGCCGACCGGCTCGGCCCCCGGTACACGCTGGGAATGGGCATGGTCGCCATGGCCGTCGGCTCCCTCCTCTTCGCCCTGGCACCCGGGATCGAACTGGCGGTGGCCGGGCGGTTCCTCATCGGCCTCGGCGACGCGCTCGTGTTCCTCAACGTCATCCGGCTCGCCGCCCTGTGGTTCCCGCGCTCCCGCTACGCGCTGGTCAGTGGACTGACCGGGGTCGTCGGCGGTACCGGCCAGGTGGCCAGCGCGGCCCCGCTGGCCTGGGCGCTCGACGGGATCGGGTGGGAGGCCGCCTTCCTCGCCACGGCCAGCATCACGGTGCTCATGGCCCTGATGGTGCTCCTGGTCGTCCGTGACCGTCCGGCAGGAGCCGCGGGGCGGTCCACGGTGGCCGACCCCATCTCCGTCTGGGAGGCGCTCAGGGAGGCGCTGAGGGCGGACGGGCCCCGGATCGGCATGGCGCACCACGCGGCCGTCATGGCGCCGTTCACGATGATGATGGTGCTGTGGGGCTACCCCTTCCTCGTGGGCGGCCTGGGGCTGTCCGAGGGCACCGCGGCCCTCACCCTCACGGGACTGGCCGCCGGTGCGCTGTGGCTGGCGCCCGTCGCGGGCGTGCTCGTCGGCCGCTGGCCCGGGGTGCGGGTGTACTTCGCCCTCGCCCTGAGCGGCACGCTGACGGCGGGGTGGCTACTGCTCGTGGTGTGGCCCGGCGGAGTCCCGGTGGCGGTGGGGGTCGCGGTGCTGGCGGTGAGCGCCCTGGGGCAGACCATGGCGCCCACCGTCTCCTTCGACTTCGCCCGTGACGGCATCCCGGCGAGCCGCACCGGGGTGGCGTCGGGGTTGGTGAACATGAGCGGCTTCACCACGGCCGTGGTCTGCACGGTGGCGGCCGGGGCGATCCTCCAGGCCGTGCCGGAGGGGCCGACGGCCTACCAGTGGGCGTTCACCCCGATGGCGGTCGCGACGCTGTTGTCGAGCTGCGTGCTGGCCGTGTTCATCCGCCGCCGCGCCCGCCACACGGCCCAGTAGTCCCGGCGAAGGGACCACGGCGGCGGTAGGGGTGTTGGCGCCGCCCCTGCGCGGGGAGGGGGCCAACACCCCCTCCGTGACCTCGTGGGGCGAGACCCTGTTCCCCAAGCCCGTGGACGGGCCGACGGGTGACCCTGTCCGAGATCGGTCTGGCCGCCGCCGAACCGATTGACGATCATGTGGGGCTGGCCTTCCCACGATCACTATCCGCCGCCCTCCAGACGGCGGGTACCTTCTGGAGCAGCATGGACCGCCGTCACTTCCTCACCGCCACCGCCTTCAGCGCCGCCGCCTTCGGCCCGCCCACCCTGCGTTGGCTCTCCCAGAACACCGACGACGCCTCCGCCCACACCGGTGGGCGGCGTATCGGCCGCGCCGACATCACGGAGTTGAGCGAACTCGCGGAGCAGGCCCGTCACACCGACTCCCGATTCGGGGGCGCCAGCGCCGGGGTGTCGGCGGTCGCGGTGTGCCTGCGTGACGTGGCCTCGCCCATGCTCGGCGGCACCTACACCGATGCCGTCGGCAAGGAGCTGTTCGCCGCCACCGCGGTGCTGGGGCGCCTGGCCGGGTGGGCCGACTTCGACGCCGGCCACCACCCCCGTGCCCAACGCCAGTTCATCCAGGCGCTAAGGATGTCGCGAGCCGCCGGAGACGTCGCCTTGGGCGGCTACGTCCTCTCGTGCATGGCGTTGCAGGCGTGCCTGCGCGACTACCACGACGACGCCCTGGACATGATCGACGCCGCCACCTCCGCCACCCGGCACAGTCCGCCCCGGGTGCGAGCGTTCCTCTACCTCGTCGAGGCCCGCGTGCACGCTCGTGCCCGGTCTCCGAAAGCGGCGGGCCAGGCGCTGGCCGTCTCCGAACGGCTGCTGGAGCGGGCCGACTCCCGCACCGGGGACGATCCGACCTGGATCGACTTCCACACCCGGGCCCGCCTGGCGGCCGACGCCGTGGAGATCCACCGTGACCTCGGCCGCCCCGCCGAGGCGTTGCGGTGGAACGAGGAGGCGACCATGCCCGCCGACCGGTTCGCCCGCTCCTACGGCATCCGTATGGCCGTGGTCTCCTCCGCGCACGTCCAGGCCCGGGATCTGGAGGCCGCCCTGCCCGCCGCGCACACCAGCGTGGACATCCTCGGTCGCGTGGCCAGCCAGCGGGCCCGGGACTATCTGGACGACCTGGTCGGCCGGTTCGCGCCGTGGCGGTCGGAACCCGAGGTACGGCTCCTGACGGACCGTGTCGGTTCGGGCGCCTCCCCGAGCACCCAGAGGTAGGGCGGGGGCCGCCGGGCGCGTTCCCTCTTGCCTTGTCCTCTCGCGCGCGGGCGCGCGCGAGAGGTGACGGAGGGAGCCGGGCCGCCCCGGAACAAGGAGAAGGGGCGGGACGATGGCTCGTCCCGCCCCTCACCCGCTTCGGAAGCCTAGAAGGCCTCTTCGGGGACCTCCATGAGACCCAGGTTCACGTTCTGGGCGATCTTCAGCTCCGACTCCACGCGCGGCAGGAACTGCTCGGCGAAGAAGCGCGCGGCGGCGATCTTGCCGGTGTAGAAGTTCTTGTCGTCGTCGCTGGCGCCGTCGACGCTGTTCAGCGCGATCTCGGCCTGGCGGAGCAGCAGCCAGGCGAGCACGACGTCACCGAAGGCGAACAGCAGGCGGACGGAGTTCAGGCCGACCTTGTACAGCTCGCGGGAGTCCTCGGCGGAACCCATCGCGTGGCCGACCATGATCTCGACGATCTTCTCGACCTGGCCGAGGGCGCCCAGCAGGAGCGCGCGCTCCTCCTTGAGCTGGCCGTTGCCCGCCTCGCTCTCGGCGAAGGCCTTGATCTCGGCGGACAGCGTGCCGATGGCCTGGCCGCCGTTCTTCACGATCTTGCGGAAGAAGAAGTCCTGGGCCTGGATCGCCGTGGTGCCCTCGTACAGCGTGTCGATCTTGGCGTCACGGATGTACTGCTCGATCGGGTACTCCTGGAGGAACCCGGAGCCACCGAGGGTCTGGAGGGACTCGGCGAGCAGCGCGTAGGAGCGCTCCGAGCCCACGCCCTTGACGATGGGCAGCAGGAGGTCGTTCATGGCCTCCAGCGCGGTGGCGTCCTCGCCCTTGGCGTGGGCGATCTGGATCGCGTCCTGCTGGGTGGCGGTGAACAGGACCAGCGAGCGCATGGCCTCCACGTACGCCTTCTGCGTCATGAGGCTGCGGCGCACGTCCGGGTGGTGCGTGATGGTGACCTTGGGGGAGTCCTTGGCGCCGGCGAGGTCGTTGCCCTGCACGCGGTTCTTGGCGTACTCCAGGGCGTTGAGGTAGCCCGTGGACAGGGTGGCGATCGCCTTGGTGCCGACCATCATGCGCGCGTACTCGATGACGAGGAACATCTGGCGGATGCCGTCGTGCTTGTCGCCGACGAGGTAGCCGATGGCGGGGTGCTTGTCGCCGAAGGTCAGCTCACAGGTGGTGGAGGCCTTGAGCCCCATCTTGTGCTCGACGTTGGTGACGTAGGCGCCGTTGCGCTCGCCGAGGGAGCCGTCCTCGTTCACCAGGTACTTCGGCACGAGGTAGAGCGAGAGGCCCTTGGTGCCGGGGCCGGCGCCCTCGGGGCGGGCCAGCACCAGGTGGAAGATGTTCTCGGTCATGTCCTGCTCGGCCGAGGTGATGAAGCGCTTCACGCCCTCGATGTGCCAGGTGCCGTCGCCCTGGTCGGTGGCCTTGGTGCGGCCCGCGCCGACGTCCGAACCGGCGTCCGGCTCGGTGAGCACCATGGTGGCGCCCCAGCCGTTCTCGATGGCCTGCTCGGCGAACTTCTTCTGCGCCTCGTTGCCCTCGGAGTGCAGGATGCTCGCGAAGCCGGGACCGGCCGAGTACATGTGGATGGAGGGGTTGGAGCCCAGGATCAGCTCGGCGGCCGACCACACCAGGGAGCGGGGGGCGCCGAGGCCGCCCAGTTCCTGGGGCAGGTCGAGGTTGTACCAGCCGGCGTCCATGTAGGCCTGGTAGGACTTCTTGAGGCTCTCGGGGAGGGCGACGGTGTTGGTCTTGGGGTCGAAGACCGGCGGGTTGCGGTCGGCGTCCTCGAAGGACTCCGCGATGACACCGGTGGCGAGACGGTTGATCTCGTCCAGGATGGTGCGCGCGGTCTCCTCGTCCAGCTCCTCGAAGGGGCCCTGGCCCAGGACGTCCTGGCGCCGGAACAGCTCGAAGAGGTTGAACTCGATGTCGCGCAGGTTGCTCTTGTAATGCGTCATGGACAGCTCCGCTGTGTCCCTGGCCGCGGTGTCTGTACACGCGGATCTACCGACTAGTAACAAGTCAATGTTACTACCCAGTAGATGAAGATGCCAGTGGCGGTAGACACTTGTGGCCCCAGGGTCAGGTCAAGGAAGCGGCCTCGCAGGTCAAGAGGGGTTCATGTGCCCAACGGGACCAGAGTCAGCACCGTCCGGTCGACCCCGTCCAGGTGGAGCAGCGCGTTGGCCGCGTCGTCGGCGAACCCCGACACCACCAGTGAGCGCAGGCCCAGCGCCGCCGCGCACAGCGTCAGGTTCTGCGCCACGTGCCCGCACTCCTGGAGCAGCAGCCGCAGCGCCCGCTGACCGTATCCCTGGCGCAGGCGTCCCACGTCCCCCACCAGGAACACCAGGGCGCCCGCCGTCGAGGCCACCACCCCCGGACGGCCGTCCGCGTGCTCACGGAGGAACGGAGAGAGCTCGGTCAGCCGGTCGGCTTCCGGCGGCCCGTCCGCCCGGAGGAGCCGATGCCCCTCCGGCTGGTACCGGTACACCCCCGGTTCCAGGCCCGCCACGTGCCGGGCCACCACCCACACCTCGGTCGGGTAGGCCGCCCCCGGTGAGGGGTGCGTGCGCGGCGGCGCGTGCCGACCGGGCTGGTCGGCGCGGGCCCGGCTGATCCCGGCGCCGTGCCCGAGCAGAGCGGACAGGTCGGCCAGCTCCAGGTGCGAGCCCAGGTCCCCGTGGTCGCTGTTGCGCTCGGCCAGCACCCGGTCGAGCGGCGCGTCGAGCGGTCCGGGCTCGGGCAGCGCCACCTCCGGAGCCTCCGAGGCGCCCTCCCGCACCCCCTCCGCCGGAACCTCGCGGGGCAGGTGCGCGCCCCCCATGGTGTCCGGCAGGTACTTGCTGGCCTCGAGGTAGGCGCGGTCGGGCGCGCCCACCCCGGGCTCGAAGTAGTCGCCCGGGGGCTCCCAGCGGGGGTAGGCCAGCGAGAGCAGCCAGGCGATGCGCCGCTCGTCGTCGATGTCCAGCCCGAGCCGGTTGTGCGTCATGTGCAGCAACGACCACACGATCCGGTCCAGCCCGTTGGCCAGGCCCTCCTGGACGCCGATCCGGCGCAGGCGGGCGATGGTCTCCCGCAGGGCGCGGTCCCACAGGTGGTGGGTGGAGGCGCCCTCGCCGGACACCAGCCGCTCCACCTGCGGGCGCCGTTGCAACCACCGGGAGGGCGCCGCGTGGAACAGCCGCTCCGCCTCCGCGCGCGCCTGGGTGCCGCCGCGCGCCACCTCGGCCGAGTAGTCCCAGGTGGCGTAGTACCCGCGGGCCTGCCGCACCGCCGTCACGTCGTCGAAGCCCAGGGCCCCGAAGGCGAGCGAGGTGAGGTCGACCGCGACCACCCGCCTCTGGTGGCGCTGGGGAGCGGACCGCAGCACGGCCAGCGCGATCCGGGTACTCGTGGCGAAGAAGTCCTCACAGGCCTCCAGCGCGCTCGGGCCGCCGTAACGCTCGGTCTCGGGCTCGTACACGGCGTCCACCACGTCGCCGTCGGCGTGCCACCGGGACGGGTCGGCCTGCGGGAGGTCGGCGTAGTAGGCGGCGCTGTCCAGGTCGAGGGCGGCCGCGGAGGTCTCCTTGGCCCGTTCCCGCATGAGGCCGGCGAACTCCGTGACCGCGTCCGGGTCGGCGTCCAGGAACCTGGCCCGCAGGTGGGGGCCGCCGTCCCAGTAGCGGAGGAAGAACCAGGAGGCCGCCCGCCCCGAGGACACCAGCCGTTCGGCCTCGGGGGCCAGGTGCTCCAGCAGGAAGGCGTCGATGTCGGCGCTGCTGCGGTGCAGGTACACGTACACGGCGGACCAGGTGCGGGTCATGGGGTCTCCGGGGCGGCGTCGACGGGGGTGTCCATGTAGGTGCCGCGCTCGGCGCGCACCCACAGCTGGTAGGCGGGGGTCTGGTCGGGGTGGAGGCCGAGGGCTCCGGCCCAGTCGGACTCGGAGTAGTTGCGCATGGGGCGGGCGCACAGGTCGGTGGCGGCCGCGCCGAGGCATCCCCACTGGGCGATCCACCCGAGGAGGACGTGCAGGGCGGTCTCGGCGTGGTCGGGTCCGAGGGCACGGGCCCAGGCGGGGAAGTCCACGGCGAGGGTGTAGCCGAGGGTGGCGGAGAAGTTGGTCTCACCGGTCCGGGGGACGGGAAGGGCGGGGCCCTCGGTGCCGTCGGGGAACAGTTCGCGCACGGCCCGGTCGTCGACGTGGTCGTCCTCCAGCACGTGCCGGTACAGCCGCAGCGCGCGGGGGCGGGGGAGGGTGTCGTGTACCGCGCGGAGCGCCCTGACCAGCCCGGCGGTGACGGTGGAGCCGTCGTGCGGGCTGACGTAGGCGCTGGTCACCAGGTTGGCGGTGGAGACCCCGCTGGTGCGTTCGTCCAGCCAGCGCCGCAGGCTCCGCCCGGCCGGGGCGACGGCGGTGACGATGTGTGCGGTGGCCTCGGGCGGGAGGGTCAGGCGCTTCGAGGGGCCGGAACCGGAGGGGAGCGGGGCGCCGGTGGGATTGGTGGGGCCCGAGATGGACATGGTCCCCGGGGTGTCTGAGGTCTCGGGATCGCTGTGGTCACCGGGGTCGGTGGGGCTGGTGGTGCTAGGGATGTCGGTGGTGCCAGAGTCGCCAGTGGTGCCGGTGAAGCCGCAGGGGAGCGGGGTCCCGGTGGGGCCGGTGCTGTTGGGGCTGCCCGCGTCTCCTGGGCGGGACCCGGTGGCGGGAGTGCCGACGGAGTCGGTGGCGGCCGGGGGGTCCAGGGTCACGGCGGCGACGGGGAGCATCCCCGAGGGCAGCAGCGGAGCCGCCTCCGCGCACGCCGGGTGCGCCGGGTCGGGCACGGTCGCGGCCCGCAGCCCGGCCCGCGTGAGCGTCAGCCCCAGCGCCGCCAGGAGGTGCCCGGCCTCCAGACGCGCCAAGGAGGGGCGCAACCTGCCGTACTCGGGCGGATACCGGTGCCGGTCCACCGCCACCACCAGGCGGGCCCCCTCCAGGTCGGCGGGCACACCCCCGCCTCCACACGGTTGGAGGGCGTGCGACTGCGGGTCCACCCGCAGGCACCACCCGCCCCCCTCCGGCGCCACCAGGAAGAGGTCCGCCCCGAACAGCCCCCGAGGGGACGGGTAGGCGCGGTGCACCGGATACCGGTCCGCTGGCGAGATCCTGCGGACCCGCACCGCCTCCACGCACGCGGCGAGCAGGCGCTCGCCCGGCGTCCACGCCCCGCCGAGCGCGGGACCGGCCGGGTCCAGGTCGCGCAGCGGCGCCAGCGCGGGCAGCGGCGGACGCCTCTGACCGGCGACCGCGCGAGCCAGTCCGTTCGACGGTCCGGTGCCGAAGAACAGCGTCTCGACCTGGGTGACGTCCTTGTCGTGGGACTGCGCGTGGAAGTGCGCGAGCGCGTCCCCGAACCTGTCCGCGCCTCCGAACCTGTCCGCGCCTCCGAACCTGTCCGCGCCTCCGGTCCCGTCCGTGCCTCCGGTCCCGCCCGTCACGGGAACGGGTGCGGTGCCGGGTACGTCCTGCCGGGCGCTTCCCATGGAACCCCTCCCTCGAACAGTTCGGACGCCCGGGACAGCCGCTCCAGGGAGCGGGTGCGGCGGTGCGTGTGGCCGAAGGTCATCGGCAGGGCCCCGGGCACGATCACCTTGACCGCCCGGGTGCCGGAGGCCGCCGTGTAGGGGGCGCTGCTCTGGTCGACGACGACCACGTCCAGCCCGAGCCCGTGCGCCACCGCCAGCCGCTCGCGCAGCACCGCGGCCAGGTCGGTTCCGGCGAACGACCGGGGCCGGTCGGCGGTGAGCCGGTCCAGGGACACGCTGCCGCCGGGGTGTTCCAGGAACTCCCACATCGGGCGGGCCTCCCACAGCCCGTGCAGGCCGGTGTGGTCCTCCAGGGTGCGGACCAGGGTCGGGTCGTCGAGCATGGGTCGGCACCGCTCCACCGACACGGACGGCCGCATCCGCACCCACTTGGGGTACATCAGCGCGTTGGTGGCGGTCTCCTCCACGGCCGCCATGAGCGCGCGGCGCGGGTCGAGGTGGGTGCCGGTGGCCAGGCTGAGCGCGGGCGCCCGGCCCTCCCGGACCGCCTCCTCGGGGGCGGTGACCGTCGCCAGGACGGTGGGGACGCCCAGGTCGGAGGTGAGGTCGAACAGGCGCAGGGTGAGGCCGCGCTCAGTGAGCAGGTCGGTGAGGTGGGCGAGGTCGGGGTCGTCGGCCCCCTCGATGACGCGCAGCCGGGTGCGCGAGTACCAGGCGAGCAGGAACGCGTCCCGCTCCACCACCTCGAACAGCCCGTACAGCGCCGCTTCGGCGAGGGTGCCGCCCACGGCGCAGCCGTTGGACGACTCGTAGAGGAACCGCTCCGAGGGGCGGCCCGCGTGCCAGTACGCGACGTGTTCGGGGACCAGCACGCGCCGCCGCTCCCGCGTGGACCACCCCCACACCCAGGTGGTGGGGGTGTGGGGGGTGTAGGGCACGGGGTCGAACGCCGGGTGCCCGTACCACTCGGGTTCGTGCAGGCCGAGGCTGGCGGGGTCGACGGCGTCGTCGGCGACCTCCGCGTAGGAGCCGTGGACGGTGGCGGCGCCGGTCAGCCGCCGTCCCCCGGTCACCCGCTCCACCCCTTCCAGGAAGGCGGGGACCTCGCTGGCGGTGAAGCGGGTGGATCGCCCGTACCCGCCCTCCCGGGTGGCGCGTCCCGGAGCGACGGTCTCGGCGGTCATGAGGGCCAGGGGTGACTCCTCGTCGCGGTAGACGTGCGCGACGGGGCCGAACCGGAAGTCCAGCAGCCGGTCGCGGAGGACGTCGCGGTCCATGGCGCGGGTGCGCAGGGCGTCCCCGACCACCGGCTGCGGGGTGCCGGGGTCGAGGGTGTCCCCGGGGTCGGTGACCGCGAGCCCCCCGCACTCGGGGAAGCAGTGGTCGCAGCCCGGGTGGGGGACGATCCGGTGCCGGGTCACCTCGCCGGTGCGGCAGTCCAGCGCCACCAGGCGCAGGCGCAGTCCGGCGGGGTCGGTGGCGGCGGACAGGGCGGTGAACGCGTCCGCCCACAGGGCGGGGAGGCCGTCCGGCGCGGGGGCGGCGGGGGCGAGCTCGCCCTCCGTGTCGGCGCGCCAGAGCCCGGCGCACCGGGCACAGCCGGTGCCGCCGTCCGGGGTCCACGGGCCAAGGACGGCCAGGGAGCCGCTCATCGCGGAGTGCAGGACTCCGCCCGCGACGCGTGTGGTGTGCGGCTGGTCGAGGGTGGCGCCGAGCGGCGTGCCGAGCGGTGTGCCGAGCGCGGTGCCGACCGGGGCGGGCCGGTGGGGGGAGGAGGGGGAGGAGGTCACGTCCACGAGGCCACCGCCGCGTGCACGCCGAGGTCGCGCCAGGCGTCGGCGCCGCCGGGCGCCTCCACCCGCATGGTCCCGGTCTCCAGGGCCCACCGCGCCAGCGCCGGAGTGCCGGTGGCGGCGGGCGCGAGGGTGGCGCCGGGGGCCTCCTCGGACAGCCGGACCCGGGCGACCGCGAGGAGGAGGGCCTCCTCCGCACAGGCGGCGGGGTCGGGCGCGGTGCCGGTGCCGAGCGGGCCGGAGGCGGTGTCCACGAGCGCCCGCCAGATCCCCGTTCCGTCGAGTTCCTGGAACGTCAGTCGGGCCGCCACCCCGGACCGCAGGGTGAGCGCGGCCCACAACCGACGGGCGGTGGGGGAGAGGGACGGGGGGTCCACGTCCTTCCAGCGCTCGTCGGGGGTGCGGTGGAGGAGGTCGCCCACGGCCGCGCCGATCGCGGCCGCGTTCGTGAGCCCGAGCCCCAAACCGAGCCCGTGCCCCGGCCCGTCCGTTCCGGTGGCCGTGAACCCGTGCCCGTGCCCGAGCCCGTGCCACTCCGGTCCGGTGGCCGTGAGTCCGACCGTCCGCCGGTCACCGTGTCCGGCCCGTGAACGGGTCTCCGGCGTTCCGAAGCCGTCCGCGTCGTCCGCGTGCCGCGCGCCGTCGACCGGCCGCCCCCCAGCGATCGCCCGGGCCTCCCCCGAGTCCGTACCGGTGCCCGCCTTCCCCCACACGACCTCGTGCAGGGCGTTGACCAGCGCGTTCTCGCGGGCGAGCGCCGTGGTCAGCCCGTACCCCGCGTACCGGCCCGACCGGGCCAACCCCACGGGGAGCTGTGTCAGCTCCCCGGGGGCCGGTGCGCCGACCGCGCCGAACACCCGGTCCCACAGGTGGGTGAGGGCGTCCAAGCGGTCGGGGATCTCCAGCGGTTCCGCCGGTGCGAACTCCTCGGGCGGCGGCGCGGGCAGGGCCCGCCGCGCGTCCGGGGCCAGGGGGTCGGCCATGAGCAGCGTGTGGGGTTCGCTGACCAGCTCGTCCGTGGTCACCATGAACTCGGGCCCGACTCCGAGCTCCGGCAGGGACTCCGGGGCGGAGACGGATCGCGCCACCTGGGCGACCATGGCCAGGGCCAGCTGGGCGGCGACCAGGCTCCGGGTCACCGCCAGGGCGGCCGGGTCGGGTTCCCCGTGGTCGGCGCCCGCGTCCCTTCCGGCGAACCAGGCGCGCAACCGCCCCGACAGGTCCGGGGTGCCCGGACGGTCGCGGGGCCCGGTCAGCCAGAGGCCGTCACCGGCGGCGACGACGTGTTCGGAGGGCTCGGCCCCCGCACCGCTCCCGTCCGCGCCCTCGGCGAGCGCGAGTCGGGCGGTGAGCAGGACCGGCTCCTCGGGCTCGGGCCCGGTGTCCGCGTGCACCTCGCCGAACCCGGCACGGGCCAGCGCCCGCCGCACCTGGGCCTCCAGGAGCGGGCACGACGAACGCACCCGCACCACCCCGGTGCGCAGGGCGGCCAGCGCCGCGTAGGGCCGGTGGGTGACCGACTCCAGGTGCGGGTAGGCGGCCCGTTCGGCCTCGGTGAGGGTGTCGGGTTCGGGTTCGAGGTCGCGGAGGAAGCGGTGCTCCGCCAGCTGGTCGAGGATGCCCGCCAGAAACGGGCGCCCCGCCTCGGGGAAGCGTCCCAGCAGGTCGTCGCGGTGGAAACCGGCGCGCAGCGTGGGTTCCAGGGCCCGCCACACGGTCTCGGCCCGGGCGCCCCGGACCACGACGGCGGTGGCGCCCATGCTGAGCGCCACCCCCTCCGCCGCGAGTGACCGGGCCCGGACGGCGCTCTTGAGCCGTACCGGCGGGGTGGTCGCGGTGGTGTCAGGCATCGCCCACCCACGGAAGGGTCGGCCGCAGTTCGGGATCGGTGCTCTGGTGGTCGACGACCCGGCGGACCGTCTCCTCCCAGCCCTCGCCCACGACCTCCTGCGCGGCCTCGGTGAACAGGTACGCCACCGAGTACCGCTGGACCGGGGCGACCCCCATCAGCGGCAGCAGGTCGAAGAAGCAGTTGATGAGGAACCGGAACGCCGCGAACCCGTACCCGTCACCGAGCCGGGTGAAGTCGAGCTTGCGGAACTCCCGGTGGAAGTCGCTGTAGGAGCGGTCGTCGGAGCCGCTCCAGCGCACCCGCACGTCGTCGCCGAACTTCGCGGCCTGTTCCTGCCGTTCCGGGTGGGGGAAGGGCAGGATGTGGTCCTGGCGGGCGAGGGCGATCGCCTCGGGGAGCCACCGGTCCGCCCACGCGCCCCAGGCCAGCGCGTAGGGGTCGGTGCCGCCGCCCTCGTGCACCGCGCGCAGGGACTCCACGAGCCCCTCGCGCTGGGTGCGGTAGGCGGCGGCCAGCCGTTCCTGGGCGGTCCCGTTCGGGTCCGACCAGTGGAAGTACTCCTTCCAGTGGGACAGGAACGCCTGGTAGCCGGAGCGCAGACCCCACTCGGGGTAGCGGGTGGCGATGGCGCCCATCCCGGCGAAGACGTTGGCCGACACGGCGCGTTCGCCGCCGCGCCCGCCCGCCTGGTCGGCCACGCGGGTGAGGCCGTCGGTGAGCACCCGTCCCTTGAGGGCGACCGCCTCCGGGCCGCGCAGGAACGTGTCGACGGGGTCGCCGACCAGTCGCCGCGTGGTGTTGTCCGGCTCGACGGGGGAGTAGGGGCCCTCGACCAGCTCCAGTCGGCCCATGCGCTGGGAGAACGTCTCGTACTGTGCGGGGTCCAGCCGTCGCAGGGAGGGGTGGCGGGCCAGGAAGGCGCGCACGCCCTCCTCGGCCTCGGCCACGGCCGCCTCGACCGCGTCGGGCGCTCCGTCCGCGTAGAGCACGCAGTGCGGGCCGAGGCGCCAGTGCAGGTGCAGCCAGGCGGCGGTGACGCCCGCGCGCCCGGCGGCCGTGCGGGCCGCCGGTACGAGGCAGTCGCCGAGCAGGGCGGCCTTGTCGCTGTCGTGGTAGTTGACTCTGAGTCCGACGGTCACGGGGTCAGCCTCGCTTCGCCTGGGGGACGGGAAGGGGGTGTGGGGGCGGTGTGAGCCGGGCGCGGCACCGTGGAGAGTTCGAGGAAGAGCTCGCCCGCGTGGGTTCCGGCGGGGCCGCGCACCCGGTGGTGATCGGGCCCGGGGAGCATCTCCTCCACGAGCAGGGTGGGGCCCAGGTGGTCCAGGCGCTTGGCGGCGGTGCCGGTGTGCAGCCTGCTGAGGAAGTCCACGTGCTGGGGCTTGGGCGCCATGGCGCGTTCCAGCGGGCCGAGCCGGGCGCCCTGGAGGGGGCGCACGAACACCTGGTCGGGGATGCCCCGCAGCTCGCGGTCCACGTTCAACCGCCGGTGCAGCTGGGCGGGTGACTCCTCGGGCCTGGCGGAGAACTCGGCGGTGTCCATGCCCCACCTGCGGCGGAACAGGGTGAGTCCGCCGAAGCCGATCCTCGGTGTCCCGCCTCGGTACCCGTGGCGGGACCAGCGCTCGTGGAGGTCGATGGTGAGGTCGCCGAAGGAGAAGAACGGCGAGTCGGCGACCATCGCCACCAGCATCTCGTCGTAGGGCAGGGCGTGCGGTACGAGGAATCCGGTGTAGACGGGGTCGATCTCGCGGCCGTCCGCCCTGACCAGGCGCAGACCGTACGGGGTGTGCACCAGGGTGAGGTCGAGGGTGGAGGGCCCGGGGACCAGGGTGGGTTCGTCGCGCAGCGCCAGCTCCTCGTCGGCCAGCACGGGCGACAGGTTCGCGTTGAACCCCAGGGCGGACCGCATGTGCACGGTGTCGGCCCCCGGCGGCCCCAGCCGCCGCACGTGTGCGGCGACCCGCTCGCGGACCCGCTCCGGGAGGTGTCCGAGGAACCGGCTGAAGTAGCGGGCGCGGCCGCCGTACAGGTGGTTGACCACCAGCCCGTCCGGGACGACCTGGCCGAACACCGCGAAGGAGCGGCGGGCCGCGAACTCGCGGTCGGGGAGCATGGCGGCGACCTCGTCCACGACCCCGGGGTCGACCTCCACCCGTTCGCCGCCGGAGCGGCCAAGCTCCACGAGGTGGTCCACGGCGCGTTGGCGGGCGTCGAGCACCCGGGTGAGTTCGGGGTCGGCTCCGGCGAGGGCGGCGGGGGCACCGCCCATGAGTTCCTGCGTGAGGGGGAAGGCCGCCCGCGCGTGCTGGGCGAACCCCTCCAGGTCGGCGCAGCGTCCGCCCCGGCCGTAACGGGAGACGAACACCTGCTCCAGCGCCCCCGAGAGCACCCGCTGGTCGTCCAGGGCGAACAGCAGCGGCATGAGTCGGCCCAGGTCGGCCGACCAGGCCCGGGTGTTCTCGCGGGCCACGGGCACGCCCCGCGAGACCAGGCAGTCCTCCACCACGGGCGAGGTGGCCGAACCCTCCACGCCCACCGCCGCCGACCACAGGTTCTGTAGCCGCAGCACGTCGTGGGCGCGTCGCGCGCCGTCGGCCTCGGCGAACCCGGCCAGTACCTCCTCGGTCTCCTCGAAGGCGGTCGCCACCCGGGCGGCCGCCGCCCCGGGCAGGGTCCGGGCCAGCTGGTGCCAGTGCCGGGTGAAGTCGGGGGACTGCTCGGGTACGGGTGACCACGGCACCAGGACACCCACGCCGACGAGCTGGTCCAGGACGCCCATGGCGCGCTCGGCGCCGCAGCCGAGGTCGGCGGCGACGGCGTCGCGCAGCGCGTCGAGGCGCACCGGCGCGGTCGCCCGCTTCTCCAGGACCGAGACGAGGCGGTCCCAGCTCCCGTTCATCGGCAGCCGCACCTCCTCCTCTCCGAAGGCCTCCGCGCGTAGGCCGGGCGAGGGCGGCGCCCAGCGGCGGCGCCGCACCACGAGACGTTCTCCCTGGTCGGAGGCCTCACGGCGGGCCCCTCCGGTGAGCACCCACTCCAGGTGGAGGCGCGCCTCGGGGTCGGCGGCCAGCGCCCGCGCCGCCTGGCGGGGCAGCAGGCGCCGGAGCGCGGCGTGCGAGGACAGCTCCAGGGGCTGGTCGGCGTCTTCGGAGGCCGCGCCCTCCAACGGGGCGAAGTGCACGGCCGTGTACAGCGAGTACGGGCTGACCTTCACCGTCGACCGCGAGAAGTACCGGACCAGGGCCGCCTCGGCCTTGCGCATCCTCTTGTCCGGGGCGCCGTCGGTGGCGGCCCGGGCGGCCACGGCCCGGTGCAGGTCGGGGCTGGACAGCGCGGTGGCGCGGTCCACGCCCGGATCGCGCGCCCACGCGGCCAGGGCGGCCCGCTCGACCGCGAGTTCGGGCTCGTGCGCGGCGTCCACCAGCGCGGCGGCGTCGAGTGACGCCCGCCAGTGGTCGGCCCACGCGGACAGGAGGGGGACCTCCCCGGTGACCGGGTGGTCGTACAGGTCCCCGCGGGGCGGTCGGCGGTTGAACACGGCGCGCTTGGCGGCCAGCGCCGCGCTCCGGTGGGCGCCCAGCCCGGGAGCGGCCCGGTGTAGGGCGTCCAGCAGGTCCTCGCGCAGGTCCTCGCGGAGCCGTTCGAGCCGGGCGAGCTCGCGCAGCGCGGACGCCGTCGGCGCCCCGCCGCCCAACCTCCGGTAGGGATGGGGATTGACCCGGGACACCAGGTAGGGGCCCTCCACGACCTCGAAGGACCGTGAGGGTTCGTCGGGTGTGCTCACTCCCCGGTCCCCCCGGGTGCCGCGGAGGAGGCCTCGTCCTCGCCCTTGCCCTTGTTGCGGGTCGAGCCGAACCCGCGCGGTTCCCGCTCGGAGGCCCAACGGAACCAGCGCAGCGCCGCCACGGTGCCCAGCAGCGACCACGCCAGCAGCAGCGCGACCGCCGACCAGTCCCACACGGGGCCCGACTCGGACAGGGCGCCCTGCACGAGCAGGGTCAGCGGGCGGCCGGGCAACAGGTCCACGACCGCGCCCACGGTGTCACCGAGCGGCAGGATGACGAATCCGCCCGCGAGGAACGCCGTGGGGAAGAAGATGCCGTTCACCATGGGCACGGCGGCGTCGGCGTTGGGCGGCAGCAGGGAGGCGGCCGCGCCCAGCGGGGCCATGCACACGAAGCCGAGCAGCAGCGCCGTCAGCAGCTGCGGGAGCCGGGCAGGGTCGATGGTCACGCCCATGCCGAGCAGGCCGATCGCGGTCACCACGCCCAGCACGATCACGGCGGTGAGCAGGGTGTTCACCAAGTAGGCGCCCATCACCGTGGCCGGGCTGACCGGGGTGGTGCGGAACCGCTTGAACAGCCCGTGGTGGCGGCGGATGGCCAGGCCGATCGCGACGTTCGCGAAGGCCACGGACATCAGCGCGAACCCCAGGATGCCGCCGAAGCTCAGGTTGGCCTGGGTGACCTCGTGTTCGCCCACGAGCCGGATCTCGTCCGCCTGGGAGCGGAAGGCCAGCCCGAAGCCCACATAGAACATGACAGGCATGAGCACGATGAACGCGAGGGTGATGGGGGAGCGCCAGAACTCCTTGAGCTCGCCGTCCACGTGCAGCCAGAAGGACGACGGGCGGCGGGTGCCCCGCGCGCGTTCGGTTCCCGTGACGCTCATTCGCTCTTCCCCGCTTCCAGCACGCCGTTCTCCAACATCGCCACGTACGCGTCGTCCAGGCTGGGCGGCACGATCGTGAGGCCGCTGATCCGCGTCCCCTCGTCCCGGGCCCAGGCCTGTACGCGCTCCACCACCGCGTCCTGGTCGTCGGTGAGGATGCGGGCCCTGCCGTTGACCAGTTCGGCGCCCTCGGGGAGGCGTCCGTCCGTGCCCTCGGGCGGGGCGAACTCCACCACCGTGTACGCGGACGACCCCCGGACGAGGTCGTCGGGGGTGCCGGAGGCGATGAAGGAGCCGTCGCGGATGACGTCGACGCGGTCGGCGAGTTCCTGGACCTCGGTCAGGTCGTGGGAGGTCAGGACCACGGTCGTGCCGCTCTCGCGCAGCCCCGCCACCAGGCTGCGGATGCGGCGGCGTGAGACGGGGTCGAGCCCGGTGGTGGGCTCGTCGAGGAAGAGCAGTTCCGGGCGGCCGGTCAGCGCGAGCGCCAGGTCGAGGCGGCGCCGTTGGCCGTCCGAGAGGGACTTGACCAGGGCGGAGCGCTTCTCGGTGAGCTCCACCTGGGCGAGCGCCTCGTCCACGCCGAGCGGGTCGGGGTAGTAGGAGGCGTGGCGGCGCACGATGTCGCGCACCGACAGGCCCGGCTCCAGCATGGTCTGTTGCAGCACCACGCTCATGCGGGTGCGGAGCTCGGCGAAGTCGCGGCGGTTGCCGGGGTCGAGGCCGAGCACCTCCACCGTGCCGGAGGTGCGTCCCCGGTGGCCCTCCAGGATCTCGATCAGCGTCGTCTTGCCGGCCCCGTTGGGGCCGAGCAGCGCGGCGATCTGTCCGGCGGGCACGTGGTAGGAGATGCCGTGGAGCACCTCTCCCTTCCCGTAGTCCTTGGTGATGTCCGTGGCGTTGATCGCGTACACGTGCGGCCCTCGTCGTGCTTCTTCTGGGGTTCGGGGGCGGAAGGGGGAGGGGCGGCCCCGGCGAGAGGGCCGCCCCCGTTCAGCGGGTCAGCCGCACGAACCCGAGGAGCAGCAGCTGCTGGAGCCGCAGCACGAGGTGGAGGTGCAGGAGCTGGAGCCACTGGTGGCGCCGGTCTCCGGGACGGCGACCGCCTCGCGGACGCTCATCACCTCCATGTCGTCGAAGTTGAGGTCGGGCAGGTCGATCGTGGGGGTTTCCTGCAACGCCATCGGACACCTTCTTCTGGATGGGAGGGGGATGTTGGCGTGAAACGTTGACGCTTGCCCTTGCCGAATTCACGCTCTGAAATCATTCAGTCACACGCGTATTCCGGTGGCGGGGCTGTCCGGAGTACTCCGTCAGCCGCAGGAGCCACCGGAGCAGCAGCTGCTGGAGCCGCAGCACGAGGTGGAGGTGCAGGAGCTGGAGCCACTGGTGGCGCCGGTCTCCGGGACGGCGACCGCCTCGCGGACGCTCATCACCTCCATGTCGTCGAAGTTCAGCTCGGGCAGGTCGATCTCGGGTGCCGTCGAATGGGGCATTGTGGCCTCTTCGTTTGAATCTTCCTAGCGGGTCCCCCGGGCGGGAAAGAAAATAACATGCGATCTGACAGGGTAGATAGAGGTTGTATTGATCATTTTCCCTGGTGTGGCCACCGGTTCTCCTGCGCTTCACAGCGAAAACACCGGAAACAAGAATGGGCCCTGGTTCCCGAAGGAACCAGGGACCGAATTCCGCCGGTACGGAACGTGATCAGCAGGAGCCGCGCCCAGCGGTGGTGTCGCACAGACCCTGACCGTCGGTCCACGACAGCGCGGTCCGCGCGTTGCCCCCGAACGGCCGAGTGACGGTCACGTCGACCCCGTGCCCGGAGTCCGCGGCGAGCCACACGCGCACCTCGCTGACGCCGTCGCCCGAACCCGTCCTGAACACGTAGAACGGTGCCGGGACGGGGGACCGCCCGCTCTCCGGCCGGGTCCACCAGTTGGCACCCTCGGCGTTGGCGACGTCCACGAACAGGCAGTCGTACGACGCGCCCCGGAACTCACACGTGCGCGGTTGCGCGCCGCCGTGGCGCCCCACGCTCGGGTCCGAACCGATGCCGGTGTTCATCGCCCTCCAGTACGCGGTGTCACAGTCGCCGCCCGCGCAGGCGTTCCAGTCCGCCCACGCGGTGGCCCGGGCGGCGGGCGCCGTCGAGCCCCGGTTGATCGCCGCGCAGTACTTGTCCACGATGTAGGGCACCACGAAGTCCGACACCCAGACGGAGTCGATCGCCTCGCCCGCCGTGTTGTTCGTGCCGAGCCCGGCCGAGTCCATCTGCCACAGGCCGACGCCCGGGTTGAAGAACAGGCCCGCGCGCCCGGCGGGGTCGTACAGGCCGGACTGGTTGTCGTACCTCGACAGGGTCATCGGGGAGGGCGCCAGCGAGGAGCCCGCGGAGACCTCCGGCCACACGGGGGCCAGGGCCAGGGCGGTGGCGGACTCCGCCGTGATCGCGCAGGAGGCCCCGGCGGCCGCGCCCTCGGCGGCGTTCCGGGCGGCGGCGAGGGGTTGGGCGCCGAAGCTCAGCGGACCCGGCGGGATGGCGGTGTTGGCCAGCTTCTCCTCCACCGCCTCACGATCGGCCTCGGCGCGTTCGGCGGGGGTGTCGGCCGGGGTGGGGACGTACTCGACGACGTCGGGGGAGGGGGCGGCCAGGGCCGCCTGCGGGACGCTGATCAGCACGGCGGCGGTCAGGGCGGTGAGGGTGGTCAGGGCACGCCGAGCGAACGGCGGTCGGGGGGTCTTCACGTGTCCACCTCTGGAGCGGGTTCGAGGGGAGGGGCGATGCCGACCGGGGCACTGTCGGTGGTTTTCCAACACGGATTCTGACTCGGAGGAAAGTTACCTCCCGCTCCGTGCCCGGACAAGGGCCCCTGCGAACCCGTCCCGGACTCTCACCTCAACGCCAGGAGAGCGTGTCCTCCTCGTCGTCCGGGCGGGCCGACCCCGACCCCCGGCGGGTGCGACGGCGCTCCCGCACGCGCACCAGGACGAACCCGACGCAGACCACCGCCACCGCTGCCAGGACCAGCTTGGACCCGACACCGACGTACTCCTCCACCACGTGCCACTGCTCGCCCAGGTGGTAGCCGAGCAGGATGAACAGGGTGTTCCAGATCGTGCTGCCCACGGTGGTCAAAGCCAGGAAGACCGACAGGTTCATCCGCTCGATCCCCGCCGGGATCGAGATGAAGCTCCGGAACACCGGCACCATGCGGCCGAAGAACACGGCCTTGGTGCCGTGGCGCAGGAACCACGCCTCCGTGCGGTCGATGTCGGACACCTTCACCAGCGGAACGCGGCCGGCGAGCGCCCGGAACCGCTCCCGGCCCAGCCAGGCGCCCAGCCCGTACAGGATGATCGCGCCGGTCAGCGAGCCGACGGTGGCCCAGACGATCACCTCGGCCAACCCCAGGTCCCCCTGGGAGGCGGTGAACCCGGCCAACGGGAGGATCGCCTCGCTGGGGATCGGCGGGAAGAGGTTCTCCAGGGCGAGCGCCAGCGCCACCCCGGGGCCGCCCAGCGGCTCGATCAGGCCGACCACCCACCCCACGACGCCACCGGCCGTGGTCGGATCACTGGTGCTCACTCGGTGTCTCCCGTTCGGTCACACCCCGTCCTCCACCGAGGAAGGGGAGTCCACGCTACGGCGACTGTTGCAAGGTCCTCGTAAAGGCGTATCCCGTGCGGTCCGAACGGCGGGCGGCCGGGGATGAGCCTCCCCGGCCGACCGCTGACGGGCGTGCGGCGGGAGGCTTCTCCGGTCGGCCCCGCGGTGAGGGGGATCAGCGGCCGAGGACGCGCTCGACCAGGGTCCTCCAGCTGTCGGCCAGGTGGTCGCAGCCTTCCTCTCCGGCCGTTCCGGTGACGTCGTCGGTGCCCAGGTACAGCAGGAACGGCCCCTCCAGGGCCGCGGAGAGCTGGAGGGCCAGGCCGTCCGGGTGGGGGAGCGACGGCCTGACCTGGCGGAGCAGCATCCGAAAGTGCGGAGGGGTCATGCTCACGGTGGCGGGGGTCGGTGCGGATCGGTCCAGGCCCTCGCGGATGACGGCGTGGTTGCTCCTGAGCATCGCGAAGCGGGCCAGGCCGTAGGCGATCAGGCGTTCCTTGGGCTCGGCGCCGGGTCCCAGCGGCGGCGGTCCGTGCAGCACCGACTCCTGGAACCGCAGCTCGTCGTCGTGCATCACGGCCTGGAAGATGCCCGCGCGGGTGCCGAAGCGTCGGTAGACCGTCCCCTTGCCCAGCCCGGCGCGTTCCGCGAGGCCGTCCATGGTCACGTTCTCCGGCCCCTGCTCGTCGATCATCGCGCGGACCGTGCGCAGCAGGTGCTCGCGGTTGCGGGCCGCGTCGGCCCGTTCCGGGCGCGGCTTTCCGAAGGGGACCACTGGCACATCCACGGAGTCAATCTACCCCGGGAATACTAAGCGGGGGATAGTCCGTTTATGCTGTCGTCACACCGCGACACCGGGCACGCGTCCGGTCCGCGGTCCACCGAACCTTTGGGAGAAGTAGGCAACATGAACCTGTTCCGACTCGACGGCAGCATCTTCCCGTCCGTGTCCTCCAGCGCCGAGATCGCGGACCGTGCCGAGTCCGAGTGGACGACGGCGCACCCGGGCGGTGTCGTGAACCGCCGCCACCTGGGGACCGACCCCCTGCCCGCCGACGCCTGGGTCCAGGCCACCGTGGGCTCCGACACCCCCGAGGCCGAGCGCACCCCGGCCCAGAACGAGGCGCTGGCCCTGGCCGCCCGCCTGACCGGGGAACTGGAGGACGCCGACGCCGTGATCCTGGCCGTTCCGATGTACAACTACGGCGTCTCCCAGCACTTCAAGACCTGGGTCGACTTGGTCATCGCGGGTGCCGGGCCCACCAACCCGGTGCTGAAGGGGGTCCCCACCGCGCTGGTCACCACCGCCGGAGGCGGATACGGCCCTGGCTCCCCCCGTGAGGGCTGGGACCACTCCACGCCCTATCTGGAGCGGGTCGTCGGTGACCTCTGGCAGGCGGACCTCACCCTCATCAAGTGCGAGCTCACCCTGGCCGCCACCACTCCCGGGATGGAGGGCCTGCGGGACCTCGCGGAGCGGGAGCGCGCCAAGGCCCTCGACGCCGCGCGCGACACCGGTCGGGTGCTCGCGGGGGTCTGACCGGCGGCCGGGGGCGGCGCCACCACGCCGCCGCCCCCGCCTCGTCCGCCGGACGGCGCTGATTCGCGGCCGCATATTCTCTGAGGTGCACCGATCACGAACCTGGAGAGCACACGATGCTGGAACTGCTGCCCGGACTCACCCAGATCTACGAGGGGTGGGCGCAGCACTACCCGGACGTGCACCCGCTGACCATCCAGTTCCCCGCACGGGAGTCCGAGCAGGGCATCGACGGCGTGCTCGCCTACCCGATGGAGGGCCACTGGCTGCTGGTGACCTTCGGCCTCACCGAGCTGGGCGAGAAGACCAGCGAGGAGAAGCGGGTCTCCGGCGCGGGGTTCGAGTTCACCTGCCGCATCCCGCGAGCGGACGGCGACGAGACGGTGCCCGCGTGGATTCTGCGCGTGCTCCACGCGCTGGCCGACCAGTACGTCGCCGGAGCACAGCTCGACGTGGGCCACTGGATCGTCACCCGGTCCCCGCTCGGCGGGGAGAGCGCGAACGGCGACATGACCTCGCTCGCGATCGTGCCCGACGCCGACATGCGCATCCTGGACACCGACAACGGGCTGGTGCTGTTCTTCCAGGTCGTGGGGCTCAAGACCGAGGAGGGCGAGTACGCCCAGGAGGCCGACACCGTCGCGCCGATCATGGCGCTGCTGCGCGACCGCGACCCGAAGATGATCACCGACCCGAACCGCGAGACCATCCGCCTGTAGGCACCGGAGGGGCGGCGGAAGGGGGCGGTGAGCCTCGCGGCGGCGGCCGTCCGGGCGTCCCGTTCCACCGTGCCCCCACCCCCGCAGGAGGTTCGATGAGGAGTTGCGAGGCGCTCGCCGAGCGCGTCCGGGCGATCACCTGGAAGGAGAGAAACTCCTGGCGCCGGTCGCAGGGGAGGCTGGTGCAGGAGTACCTCAGGCGGTCCGCGTTGTGGGCGGGCCATCTCGGCGCGGGCGGCTGGCCGTTCTTCGACGTCGCGGCGCGCGTGGACCCCTCGGTCCGGGCTCCGGCCGCGATGGTGGAGACGGCCAGGGCGGCGGCCTCCGAGGGGGGAACGTACCACACGCTCCACACGGTGGAGTGGGCCCTGCACTTCGCGCACCTCAGGGACGTCGGCGGGATCGACGCGGACCTCCCCGACCCGTTCGCACCCCTGATCCGCGCGTATGAGAGGGGTGACGCGGTCCTCTACGGGTGCTCACGCCACATCGAGATCGACGGCCTCTTCCTACCCCGGGGCACGGCGGAGAGGTACGCCCGGATACGGCCCCTCGACGACATGTCGGAGGCAGCCCTGGCGGGCATCGACGCGGCGGACTAACCAAGGGCCCGCTCCTCACTCGGTCGCCTGGCGGTACCGGCTCTCGATCGCGCGGACGACTTCGTGGACGTCGGACCAGGGGTAGCCGTCGTACTGGTCGGCCCGCGTGCTGGCGGCCCGGGTCCGAGCGCGGTCCAGACCGCTGCGGAAATCGATGAACTCGGTACCGGCCTTGCCTCGCCTGACCTGGCCCTTGGCCCACCGGGGCACGGTCTTCCTCAAGAGCCTCTCCGCGTCCTTGGGTTGGTGACACCCGCTCAGGTCGCCGGGACCCAGGTGGTGTAACA
This sequence comes from Nocardiopsis sp. NPDC006938, assembly GCF_042869555.1. Classification (NCBI taxonomy): domain Bacteria; kingdom Bacillati; phylum Actinomycetota; class Actinomycetes; order Streptosporangiales; family Nocardiopsidaceae; genus Nocardiopsis; species Nocardiopsis sp. NPDC006938. Next base: position 77,419 of record NZ_JBIAGA010000003.1, read on the forward strand.
GCAGCCAGACCTCGAACGCCGGGTGGGAGACGGCGGTACGCACGGTCGCCTCGGCGTTCGAGCACTTGGTGTCCCGAACCCGGGCCCTCAACGGGTTGACGTTCTCGCCCTCGGTGTCGAAGACGGCCCAGATCTCCGAGTAGCCCTCGCTGCGGCGGTCCAACGCCTCCTTCACGATCAGATCGGCCGCCGTCCTGGCGGCGATCTCCACGGACACGGGTTCGGGGACGTGCGCGGAACCCGGCGGGGAGCCCGCCGCGAGCTCCTTGAAATGCCTCCGCAGCCCGGTGAAGTACTCGCGTTCCGTCTCTCCCTCGCCAAGGACGAGCACTTTGGCGTGCTCGCGCCTCGGACCCGGTCGTCGTCCCTGACTACGGCCCTTCCTCATGGGGGGATTCCTCTCCGGAGCCGTCGTTCTCCCGTGCGTGTGTGTGGGGACGGAGGGCCCGGATCAGGAGGTCCTCGTCCACGAAGGGGACCGCGCCGTAGCGGCCGACGAGGTAGCGCCGGTCACGGTTCTCCTCCCCGGCGCTCTCGTAGCTGGACATCGGGAACAGCGAGGTCGCCCCCTCGGCGTCCTTCTCCGTCAACCAGATCTCGTCCTCGGTGAGCACCTCCCGCCCGTGCACCCGGCCGAGCAGGCTGGTGTCGTGGCTGGTGAAGATCAGCTGGGCGCCGCGGGGGTTGTTCTCCGGGTCCTTGAACAGCGAGATGAGGCTGCCCGACAGCAGGGTGTGCAGGCTCGTGTCGATCTCGTCGACGACCAGGGTGCCGCCGCGCTCCAGGAGGCTCATCATGACCGCTCCCAGGGCGAGGAGGGCCTGGGTGCCAGAGGACTCGTCCGCGTAGTCCAGGGGCCGGTCCTTGCCGGTTCCCCGGTGGTGGAACGACACCCGGCCGCGTTCGCGTTGCCGGATGTAGGAGGGCGCGCGCCTCTTGCCGAACCGCTCCTCGATCTCTCCGCGTTCCTCCTCGGTGAGCGGGTTCGCCTTGACGCTGTAGCCGCGGATGCCGGTGTCGACGGCCTGGGCCAGAAGGGCGAGGCGTTCGAGACGGTCCGGGTCGCTCGAAGGGAGCCGGGACACGGGAGGGCCGCCTCTCGCCACGTCTCCCTGGAGGAGCCGTAGCGAACGGCGGAACCACTGCCTGACCCGGCTCAGCGCGGCCACCGTCTCGGAGTGGAACGTGCTGGGGTTGGCGTTGGCCAGGACCGTGATGAGGAGGGTGTTGGGGGAGAGGTTGAGCAGGTCGGTCAGTTCCGGAGCGTCCGGATCGCGGTCGCCGTAGGTGAAGGCGAGCCCATCGCGCTCGAACACGACCTGGTCGTCGCCGTCGCCGGTCTGGAGGTGCAGCCACTCCTCCACGATCTCGGCGTGGTCCACCGTGAACCCGTAGGAGTGGCGCACGCCCTTCAGGAGCAGTTCGACGGCGAACCCGGACGTCCTGGCGGCGGAGTCCCCGTCCAGGAGAAAGGGCTCCCGGGGGATGCGGTCCTCGTCGTCGTCCTCCGCGCCGAAGGCGGGGCGGGGTCTCCCGAGCCCGACCCCGAAACCGTAGAGCACACTGACGCGCATGAACTGGAGCGCCTTCACCAGGGCGGACTTGCCGGAGGCGTTGGCGCCGAAGATCCCGGTGACCCGGAGAGGGGTGATCTCGCCTGGGAGGGGGGAGACGCCCTCGCTCTGTTCCGAGGGAAGGAGGAGGAGTTCCTGCTCGTCGCGCAGTGACCGGTGGTTCTCCACCCGAAAACTCAGCAGCATGGTCCCGGCTCCCCGGTTGGTGCGGCGCCCCCTGGGCTGGCTTGGCTTCACTATGCCCGGACCACTCTAGAGGAGCCCAGCGGCCACGCACGGGGCGAGGGACGACTTTTCCACAGGTCCGGGGCGGGCTCACCCGCGGTTCGGGCCCGGGGGGAAACCACACCCCAGGGTCGTGGCGCAGGTGGGAACCGTCGGACCGTGACGCGCGGGAGGGGGCCGCCGCCCCTCGCGGGACGGCGGCGGCCCCCTCCTCACCCGGTCGGCGCGGCTACCGCTCGGAGCCCCGCTCGATCGCCGACCCGATCTCGCCCACGCGGTCGGCGAGCAGCCCCATCGCGCCGATCGCCCTGGTCATCGGGTCGTCGTCGGACCCGCCCAGCGCCCGGCCACGGCGGAAGCCCTCCTTGACCTCCCGCCAGCGCTCCTCCTGCTCGGGGGTCATCACCCCGCGCAGTTCGGCGAGCTTGAGGAGGTTGGCCTCGGCCCCCGAGGTGAGGGTCTGCGCCTCGCCCAGGTAGTGGTCGTCGATGACGGCCTCCACCTCGGCGTCGTTCATGACCGGCACGATCTTCTCCGACAGCCGGTTCATGTTCCGGTACGAGCCCTGGAGCTGGAACGGCGGTTCGGTGCGGGCGTCCTCCGACTGCGCGGCCGAGGCGATGTAGGCCTGGTTGTTGGCCAGTACCACCTCCTGCACCCGCAGCATCTTCTGGAGCACCGACACGATCCGGTCCACCTCGGCCGCCGAGTACGGGTGCTTGAGCCGGTCGGTGCCGACCGAGTCGTCGCCCTGGGCCATCCGCACGAACGTGTACACGTCCTCGCGGTCACGGGTGGACAGCGGCGCCAGGGTCGGGTTGGAGGTGAGCGCGTTCTCGATGTAGCTGAGCGCGAACAGCTCCTCCCGGCCCGAGAGCACGTCGCCCAGGTTGTACACGTCGGCGCGGTTGGCGAGCATGTCGGGGATGCGGAACCGCTTGCCCTGCTCCGTGTACGGGTTGCCCGCCATGCACACCGCGAACCGCTTTCCGCGCAGGTCGTAGGTGCGGGTGCGCCCCTCCCACACGCCCTCCATGCGGCGCTGGCCGTCGCAGAGCGAGATGAACTTCTGGAGGAGTTCGGGGTTGGTGTGCTGGATGTCGTCCAGGTACAGCATGGTGTTGCTGCCCATCTCCAGCGCGAGGGAGATCTTCTCGATCTCCTGGCGGGAGGTGGCGTCGGGGGCCTCCGCCGGGTCCAGGGACGTGACGGCGTGCCCGAGGGCGGGCCCGTTGACCTTGACGAACACCAGGCCGAGTCGGCTGGCCACGTACTCCATGAGCGTGGTCTTGCCGTACCCGGGCGGGGAGATGAGCAGCAGCAGACCGCTCTGGTCGGTGCGTTTGTCGTCTCCGGCCGCCCCGAGCTGTTTGGCGAGGTTGTCGCCGATCAGCGGCAGGTACGACTCGTCGAGGAGCCGGTTGCGCACGAATCCGCTCATCACCTTGGGCCGGTACTCCTCCAGGCGCAGGCGTTCGCGCTCGGAGGCCACCAGGGCGTTGCGGCGGCGCTGGAAGTCCCGGTAGGCGGGTACCTCCACGGTGCGGAACCGCCGGGTGCGCGGCAGGATCTCGTCCAGCCGCACCTCCAGCGAACGCTCGCTGATCCGGGGGTGCGACCCCAGCAGGCCGGTGACGCGTTCGCTCACCGCCGCCGAGGACTCGTAGCGTTCCACCGCCTTGGCGGTCAGGGCGATCGCCGCCGCCTCGGGGAGGTCGCCCGGCGCGGGCGGCTCCTCCAGGGTGGTGGCGTAGGCCTCCAGCCACGCCGTCACCAGCTGGTGGCGGGCGGCCAGGTCGTCGCCGAGCCCGCGCAGGTCGTCCTCGAACGCCTTGCGGGTGGTCTCCCGGGTGCTGCCCAGGGCCCGGTGGAACCGGTCGAGCAGTTGGCGGGCGCCCGCGCCGGACACGAACCCGCGCGCGGCGGGAACGTCCTGGGCGAGTTCCTCGAACAGGTAGTCGCCCACGAGTTCGAGGTCGGCGTCCTGGTACAGGCCGGTGTCGGTGAGGAACGCGTCCACGCCCTCGGCGAGCTCGGTGCGCAGGGCGTCGATCGCGGCCGAGCGGCGCGCCCCGAACACGCTGCGAGCCCGCGCGAGCGAGGTCGCCCGGGTCCGCCAGGCCGCACGCCGGGTCTCGTCGGCGCCGAACGCCCAGAACAGCTGGGCCGCCGCCCGGGCGTGCCCGGGGTAGCGCAGGAGCCCGGCCCCGGCCCGCAGCCGCAGCAGCGCGGCGAGGACCCGCGCGGCGTCGTGGTCGTGCACGCCCCGCTCGTACCCCTCGTCGTAGCGTGACTCGGCGGCCCCGCGTACGAGGGACTCCAGGGAGTCCCCCTTCTCGGGGTGCAGGGCGGCCTCATTGAGCGCCTCCAGGGTGAACCCGTCGGCGCCCTCCTCGGCCGCGTTCAGGATGGACGTGGCCAGGTACTCGGACCGGTACACCTCGGGGCTCTCGGAGACCAGGAGCCGGTCCCACAGGTGCCGGGTCTCCTGGAACGCCTCGTCGCGGACCGGGGTGCGGAAGTCGGTGCCGGTGACCGCCACCGACATGTGCCCGTCGTGCGGGGTGAGGGTGAGGTCGACGGGCTGGGTGTTGACGGCGAACCGGTGTCGGCCCAGCCGGATGGTCTCGCCGCCCGCGCCGCCCTCGAACAGGTCGGTGCGGTCCTGGAGCGCCCGTCCCGCCTCCTGACGGGCGGCCAGGATCTGGCCCTCCAGCTCCTCGGCGCGCACGGTGTCGCCGAGTTCGCGCATCTCCTCGGCGGTGCGGCGCAGCCGCGTCACCATGGCGTCCGAGGCGAAGTAGGTGTTGATGTCCTCCAGGGTGGTCAGCGCCGCGACCCGCCGGTGCACGCCTTCGAGCACACGGGCGGCGGACGACGCCAGCCGGTCGGCGCGCCGGGAGCGCTCGTCGACGAGCGCCTGCTTGCGGGTGGAGAACGCCTCGTACACGTCCTCGCGCTTGTCCGACAGCTCCTGGAGGAAGTCGTCGAACTCGGCGAACCGCGACTCCAGGTTCTCCAACTGGAGCATGATCCGGCCCAACTGCTCGTCGCAGCGGTCCGGAGTGTCGGCGGCCGCGATGGCCCCGGTGATGGCCTGCCCCAGGAGCGCGAACTCGGCGGCGAACTCCGCCCGCCCCTCCAGGGCGAGCAGTTCCCGGCGCCGCGACTCCAGCGTGGCGCGGGCCCTGTTGACCCCCGCCATCACCTCGCTGATCCGCTCCAGGATGCGGGTGCGCACCTGGGCGTCGCCGATGTCGAGGGAGCCGATCACCTCGGTGACCACCTGGAGGCCCTCGGTCTGCTCGGCGATGCGCTCGCCCACGGCGGTGGCGGCGCTGACGGCCTCCAGCGCCTCGGCCTCCTCGACCAGCCGCTCCACCTCGGAGTGGTAGCCGTCGAAGGCGTCGTCCTGTTCGAGGAAGGAGACGGTGCGGCGCCCGGCGGAGGCGATCTCCTCACCGAGGGCCTCCTCCACCGCGTCGATCCGGCCGGTGTCCACGTAGCGCGTTTCGCGCAGTGTGGCGGCCTGCCCCTGGGCGCGGCGCAGGTCGGTCAGCCGGGTCACCCACCCCTCGGCCGAGCGCGGGGTCTCGCCGCGCGACCGGCGGATGAGCGCGGTGACCCGCTCCTCGGTCTCGGTGAGGCTCTTGGCGGCCTGCCGGGTGAGTTCCTGGACGGTCTCGAACTCGTCCAGGACCCGTTCGGCCGTGGACCGCACCTCGGCGAGCGGGGTGGCGAGGTCGCCCAGCGCCTCGTCGCCCAACCAGTGGAACCGGTCCAGGACCCGGCGGCAGGACGCGATGAGCGCCTCGAACACCTCGGCGGAGGGCCGCATGTCCTCGGAGATGCGCGCCACCGACAGGCACTCGGACACGCCCTGCACGAGTTCGGCGTTGCCGATCCGCTCCAGCGGCCCGGTGCCGACCGGTTGCGCGGCCGCGTACACGTCGGACACGTACGGGGTCTGCCACACCTGCATGGGGTGCACCCGGGTGGGTTCACCGGAGGTGTCGCGGAAGACCGTCATGGTCCCGTCGTCGAACAGCGAGTAGCCGTGGCAGACGATCGGGTTGGCGACCTCCTTGCGGATGGTGTTGTACGACAACAGCAGGCTGCGGCCGTCCGCCCGCGAGTGGAAGACGTACAGGACGTCCTCACCGTTGGGCGAGCGCACGACGCGCTCGAACTCCAGGTCGGTGACGTCGGTGTCGAAGGTCCGCGCGACCCCGGTGGCCAGGTAGTAGCCGCCGGGGAAGATGAGCCCCTGGTCGTCGGGCAGGCGCTGGCACGACTGCCCGATGCCGTCGAGGCGCTCCACCCCCTTGGTGCGCGTGTTGAAGACCAGGTACCGCCACGCGGTCTCGTTGTAGGGCTGGATCTTCAGCAGGATCAGCGAGCCGACCCGCGCGTGGCGCACCGACGCGTCGGCCAGGCTCTGCAACGGCTCGTCGACGGGCTCGCTGTAGATGCCCTCGCCGACCTCGGTGTTGTCCTCCACCTTGATGGTGAGGTCGCCGCCGACCGTCTCCACGAACAGTTCGTCGCGGATCGAGATGTGCGGGTGCCGCCCCTGCACGTGGTCTTCTCGGGTGGACTCGGTCCACGAGAAGTCGTGCGCGGGCGGGAACACGTGGTCGCGTTCGCCCCGGTCGTCGAGGTAGGCGATCTCCCCGGTGGGGGCGACCGTCCACCGCAGCACCCGCACGTCCTCGGTGCGCGGGCCGGTCTGGAAGACGGCCAGGAGCCGGTCCTCGACCCGGCGCAGCTGGAGCAGGCGGGCGTCGCGGTAGTAGCGGTAGAGCTGGGCGAACTCCTGGCGGAACCGCTCGTCGGCGAGGAGGCCGGGTACGGCCCCCTCCTCGGTGTCGGTGAACGCGAAGGAGTCACCGTCGTGGTCGTACCGGTGCAGGGAGAACACGTCGGAGACGTGCGTCTGGCTCTGCATGCCGATGTAGACGTTGTAGCCGAAGAGGATCATGTCCCCGTCGGCGTCGTCCCCGACGGAGCGCCCCACGCTGACGATGTCGCGCGGCACGCAGTTGTGCTCGGTGCGGATGCGTTCGGTACCGCGCAGGGAGAGCTCGGTGCCGCCGAACACCCCGAGACGGCGGTTGTTGAGTTCCTCGGTCCGCCGGGCCAGCTCACCGGTCTGTTCGCGGAGCCGGGCGCGGAGCACCTCGTAGGTGCCCGCGTCCAGCGACCGCGCGTCCTCGGTGTCGGGTCCGGGGCCTTCGGTCTCCTGGGACTGGGCCTCGGTCACGGAGGACTACCTCACTGCTTCACAGGGGCGAGAGCGTTGACGGGGAGCTGGTCCAGGCCCAGGGTGCGGGCCGTGGTGAGCAGGCCGTCCAGCTTGCCCGTGTCGGGGCCACCCGCCGCGATGAGCTTGAGCAGCAGTGCGGAGACGGTGAGGTTCTTGACGTCCTCGGTGTCGGCCTCGGCCAGGACCCGCTTGACGTCCTCGGCGAAGTTGCCCTCGCCGCTCAGCCAGCCGCTGCCCAGCGCCTGGACGGTGTCGGAGCTGCCGACGAAGCCGTCGACGGCCTTGCCCATGCCGATGGAGTTGACCATGCGGTCGAAGAAGGCGCCGTCGCCGCCGACGATGCTGATGTCGGCGCTCTCCAGACCGGCGGCCATGGCCGTGGCCTGGGCCTCGGCGACCTGGCGCTGGACGTCGATCCCGGCCAGACGGACCTCCTTCTCGGCGTCCAGGCGCAGGCGGTACTCCTCGTGCTCGCGGCTGACCTGGTCCAGGGCGGCCATGGCGGCGGCCTTGTCGGTGAGACCGGCGGCCTCGGCGCGCAGCTTCTTCTCGACCGCGTCGGCCTCGACCTCGGCCTTCTCGCGGGCGACGACGGCCTCGGCGCGGCCGAGCTTCTCGACGGCCTCGGCGTCCTGGTGACGGACCTGCACCTCGGCCAGGCCGGCGGCCGCGGCCTCGGCCTGGATGCCCTCGGCGAGACGGATCTTGGCGCGGGTGTCGAGCTCGGCGGCCTGCTGGCGGGCCTCGGCGAGCGTGAGCTCCTCCTGGGCCTTGTGCTTGGCGGCGGCCTCCGCGGCCTCGGCGGCCTTGATGTCCTTGACCAGGTTCTCCTGGGCCTCGGCCTCGGCGTGGATGATGATGGCCTGGCGCTGGCGCTCGGCCTCCTCCACGGCGCGGAGCTTCTTGATCGCCTCTTCCTGCTCGGCGACGGTGCGGTCGACGGCCACGCGCTCGCGGATGACGTCGGCGACCTCGCGCTTCTCGGCCTCGACCTCCTTGTCCTTGGCGATGCGGCTCAGCTCGGTCTCGCGCTCGCGGCCGATGACCTCCAGGAGGCGGTCCTTCTCGATGCGCTCGGTCTCGATGGCGATGACGCGCTCGCGGTTCTTCTCGGCGACCGCGATCTCACGCTGCTGGTTCTGGTGCTGGACGCCCAGCGACTCGGAGGTGCGCAGGTTGGCGGCCTCGGCCTTGAGCCGCTCCTCGGCCTGGACGCGGGCGGTCTCGGCCTCCTCCTGGGCGCGGATGATCTCGATCTCGCGCTTGGCCTTGGCGGTCGCCTCCTCGCGGCGCTTCTCCAGCTCCGCGAGGGTCTCGGCGGTCTCCGTGTTCTGGCGGTCGATCTCCTTCTTGCGGTCGTTCTCGAACTCGTTGGTGCGCTTGTGCTCCTTGGCGGTGCGCTCCGTGATCTTCGAGATGCCCTGGGCGTCGAGGATGTTGTTGGCGTCGTGCTGGTGCAGCGGGGTCTGCTCCAGCTCGTCGATGGCCACGTCCTCCAGGATGTAGCCGTTGAGGTCGGTGCCGATGAGCGAGACGATCGCCTGGCGGAACTCCTCGCGGTGGGTGAACAGCTCCTCGAAGTCGAACTGCTTGCCGACGGTCTTGAGCGCCTCGGAGAACTTCGAGTTGAAGAGTTCCTGGAGGGTGTCCTGGTCGCTGGCGCGGGCGGTGCCGATCGCCTTGGCGACCTTCTTGACGTCTTCGGCGGTCTCGTTCACGCGGACGTAGAAGAACACCTTGATGTCCGCACGGATGTTGTCCTTGCAGGTCAGTCCGTCACGGCCGCCGCGCTCCAGGGTGAGGCTCTTGAGCGAGATGTCCATGACCTCGGCCTTGTGCAGGACCGGGAGGACGATGGCGCCGGTGAAGGTGACGTGGACGTCCCGGATCTTGGAGATGATCAGGGCCTTGCCCTGCTCGACCTTGCGGAACAGTCGCGTGACCATCAGCAGGAGTGCGAGGAGGACGACGAGGCCGACGGCCAGGGCCACACCGAAGGTCAGGAAGGCGGCGTCGGCCGCCTCCTGGCCGGTGGAGGATGCGCTCAACAGCACGTGGTGTCTCTTTCTGCGAGGAGAACGGGGTCGGTTCCGCACCGGTGGGAACGGCGGGGTGGGCGGTGCGCTGACCCGGGGTGGGTTGCGTTCGTCAGGGTTTGTGACGCTCCGCAGGGGCGTTCGGTTCCACCGCCGGTGAAGGTCGTCCCTGCTCACCGTGGGTGGGCTGGGACGGCGGGAGCGGTGGTGGCGGAGCGGAGCGGAGGGTGGGGCTTGCGGAGGGTGCGGGGCCGCGTCGTCCGGGATCGGGCCTGCGAGCGGCGCGCCGTCGGGTCGTTCGTGGTCGGGCACGGGCCGCTCGGTCCGAGCCGGGGGTGGCGGTGGGTGGCGGTAGGGGTGGTCCCGGTCAGGACTGCCCGGGGTCGAGGGCGGCGTCGAAGGCGGTCACCAGGAAGACGTCGCCGTCCGTGCTGTGGTCGAAGATGAGCGCGGTGCTGCCCAGGGCCAGGACCTCACCGCCGGTGGTGCGTACGGGGATGGAGATGGAGGCGCCGCCCGCGGTGGTGATCTCGGCCTGGCCGAAGTCCTCCCGGGCCTCGCCGATCCGGATCACGCAGGTGCGTCCGACCAGCTCGTGCTTGGAGTCGCCCCGGCGCCCGGGCACGAGGCGCTGGACGCCCATGACCACGCCGCTGGTGACCGCCCAGGCGGCGACCAGCGCGATGACCAGCACGACGGCGCCGAGCGCGTACAACAGCGGGGTGGAGGTGGTCTCGACGAGAGTGGTCAAGATGCTTCCCATCATGCTCACGAACCAGGCGACGCAGATCAGGAGGGTCAGGGCGACCGTCACCGGTACCCCGCCCGACCGCCGCGGCCCGGCGGTCCCGGCGGACGTCCTCGGTGTGGACCCGGTGAGCCCGGCCCTGCCCAGGAACGCGCTCAACCCGGCGGCGTCGCCGTTGGAGTCCACGCTGTCGAGCAGCTCCGTGTCGGCGGCGCCGACGATCACGAAGATCCAGTAGCCCAGCACGACGACGAGCATCGGGGTGAACAGGACCGTCGGGAAGCCGAAGGCGGAACCCAGGAAGACGCCCATTCCGTGTACCCGCCCCCATGTCCGAACCGTCCCGGAACCCTATCGAACGCCCCAGCTCAGCGTGGTGGGCGGGGGCTCCCTGACCGATTGTGGCCAGTGCCGCTCGGGGGCGGGGCGTTCACGGTCGGGCACCGGTAATGGGGGCGGCCAGCGGTTTGCCACGCGGGTGAGCGGTTCGGAAGTGCTCCTGTCCTTCGGTTATCGCATTCCGTGATTACCACTCCACGGAATGGAATCTTCGCCAGGAGAGAAGGAGTCCGTGATCGGAAATGCTGAGGAAGTCCGCGAAATCGACCCGCTTCCCCTCGGGTGTGGTGAGGGCCCCGGACACCGCCGCGCCGTCGTGCTCGACGACGATTCTGTGCAGGGTGTGCGCCGACCCCTCCGACACGAGCCTGAGCAGCAGCTCGGTGGCCTCCTGGGGGCCCCGGGCCACCCGCGCGCGCGGTCCGTGGAAACGCGCGCCGGGGTCCACGAGAGAGGCGAGCCCCTCGCTGTCGCGGCGATCGAGGTAGGCGTAGGACAGGTGGATGTGCTCGCGACCGATGTCCGGCACGCGGGCGCTGAGGGCGGCTTCCGGCGGGGGCTCGGCTGGATAAGCCACGGTCACTCCAGGGTCCTGGTCGGTCGGTTCATCCCATGGTGATTCCTCGGGTAATTCGCTCGCTATCCGTCTGCTATCGCGGGTTTACTCCGTGTGTTCGGTTCCCGCGTTCGGTTCCCGCGTTCGGTTCCCGCGTTCGGTCCGTGTGTTCGTTCCGTGTGAATGTGAAGAAACAGAGGTGACAATTGGGGTCTGTGATATACAGTCAGTTCGCCGAGACGCTCCCATTACCGGTGAGCGATCATTCTGAATGGGGGCCAGTGATCGACGCCGTCCGGGGAGATCGGTCAGTTCAGCCACCGGTGCGTTTCCGCGTCCTCGGCCCTTTGGAGGTCCTGGGCGACCACGGGCCCGTCCGGGTACCCCCCGGCAGGCAGCAGGCGGTGCTCTTCCTGCTGCTCCTGGAGATCAACCGGGTGGTGCCCACCCACCGCATCGTCGACGTCCTGTGGCGGGACTCCCCGCCCGAGACCGCCCGCACCCAGGTACAGATCTGCGTCTCCCGGCTGCGTAAGCTGCTCGGCCCGACCGGCGCCACCATCGAGACCGTGCCGCCCGGCTACCAGCTCAGGTCCGCGCCCGAGACCGTGGACGCCCAGCTGCACGCCCTCCAGGTCCGGGACGCCGCCGTCCTGCTCCGGGAGGGGCGCAGGGAGGAGGCCGCCGCCCTGCTGCGGGCCACGGTCGGGCTCTGGCGCGGGGCCGCCCTCGGCGGTGCGGACCACGAGGGCCTGGCCGCCGAGGCGGCCCGGTTGGAGGACGAACGGGTCGACGCCACCGAGACCTACCTGAACATCGAACTGGGCCTGGGCCACCACGCGCGGCTCGTCTCCGAGATCGGCGCGCTGGTGGAGGCCTACCCGCTGCGGGAGAACCTGCGCGCCCAACTCATGCTCGCGCTGTACCGGTCGGGCCGCCAGGCGGAGGCGCTGGAGGTGTACCGGAGCGGTCGCGACCTGCTCGTCGGCGAACTGGGGCTGGAGCCGGGCCGCCGCCTGCGCGACATGGAGGCGGCGGTGCTGGCGGGAGACCCCGCGCTCAACCTCCCCGACGAGGTCCCGGAACGGGACGCCGCCGCCGACGGCCGCGGCCCCGACCCGGAACCGGAGCCGGTCGCGGCCTCCCCGCCGGACACCGCCCCGGCCGCCGCGCACGCGGTCACCCCGTTCCAGCTGCCCACCGCCACGGCGGACTTCGTGGGCCGGCGCGACGTGGTCGAGACCGCCGAGCGGACCCTCGCCCGGGGCGCGGGCACGGTCGGCGTGGTCACCCTGGTGGGCCGGGCCGGGGTCGGCAAGAGCTCCACTGCGGTGCGGATCGCCCACGACCTCGCGGACGGCGCGTTCCCGGACGGGCAGCTGTACTGCGACATGCGGGGCAGCCGTGAAGTGCCGCTGGAGCCCGCCGACGTCCTGGCGCGGTTCCTGCGTGCCCTGGGTGTTCCCGGGCAGGGGATACCCGAGGACGTCGACGAGCGCTCCGCCATGTACCGGGGTCTGCTGGCCAGCCGCCGGGTGCTGGTGCTGCTGGACGACGCCGCCGACGAGGGCCAGCTGTACCCGCTCATCCCGGGGTCGGCGGGGTGCGGGGTGATCATCACGTCCCGGGCCCGGCTCACCGCCCTGCCCGGCGCCACCCGGGTGGAGATGGACACCCTCTCCGAGGGGTCGTCCCTGGAGCTCCTCGGCCGGGTCCTGGGTGAGGAACGGGTGCGGGCCGAGTCGGACGCCGCCCAGGCGCTGGTGCAGGCGGTGGGCCGCCTGCCGTTGGCGCTGCGGATCGTCGCCGCCCGGCTGGCCGCCCGCCCGCACTGGCCGTTGGCCGGGATGGTGGACCGCCTCTCCGACGAACGCCGACGCCTGGACGAGCTCGCCCACGGCGACATGACGGTGCGCGCCAGCCTGTCGCTCACCCATGACGGGCTCGACGCGCGCAGCGCCCGCGTGTTCTCGCTCCTCGGCCTGGCGGAGGGCCCCACCTTCCCGGCGTGGGCTGCGGGCGCGGTCCTGGACGACGACGGCCCCTTCCCCTCGGACCTGGCCGAACCGCTGGTGGACGCGCACATGCTGGACGTGATGGGCGTGGACCCGGCGGGGGAGCCGGTGTACCGCTTCCACGACCTGGTGCGCGACTACGCCCGAGAGCAGCTCACCCGCGACGAGTACCGGGTGGAGCGCTCCCAGGCGCTGGAGCGCCTGTTGGGCGGCTGGTTGGCCCTGCTCGACGAGGCGAACCGCAGGCTCTCCGGCACCGAGGTGTTCCAGGTACGCGGGGGCGCGCCGCGCTGGCATCCGCCAGCCAAGTACGTGGACCGGCTCCTGGCCGACCCCTACGTCTGGTTGGAGGCCGAGCGCGCCAACCTGCGCCACGCGGTCGTGCAGGCCGCCAAGGAGGGGCTGCGCGAGCAGTGCTGGGAGCTGGCGGTGGCCCTGGGAAACTTCCTGGACCGGCGCGGCTACGTCGACGACCTGACCGAGGTGTACGACACCGCGATGACACTGGTCCGTGACGGCGGCGACCGGCTGGGCGCGGCGGCCCTGGACACGGAGGTCGGCTACCTCCTGAGGGACCGGTACGACCCGCTCTCCCGGCAGAGCCTGGTGGAGGACGCCCTGGCCGAGTTCGTCGACCTCGGCCACGACCACGGCGAGATGACGGCCCGCACGCTCCTGGCGTTCCGGAGCCGGGCGGACGGCGACCTGCCGAGGGCGATCGCGTACGGGGAGCAGGCGCTGCGGGGCTGGGTCCGCCTCGGGAACCGGATCGGCCAACGGCGGTGCCTGCTGCTGCTCGGCAATCTACGGGTGCGTTCGGGAGAGACCACCCGGGGGTGGGCCGAGCTGGAGGAGGCGCTGGCCCTGGCCGAGGAGGTGGGCGACCTCCGGGGCCGCGCCCAGGCCTGCTGGTGGGTCGGCCGGACCCACCTGTACCTGGACCAGCACGAGGCGGCGGTGGAGAAGCTCACCACGGCGCTGGAGCTGGTGCGGCGGATCAACGACCCCAAGGGTGAGGCGGCACTGCTGGAGAGTCTGGGAGAGGCCTACCTCGCCCAGGACCAGACGGAGAGCGGCCGCGCGACCCTGCTCCAGGCCCTGGCCCTGTACGAGGATCTGCGGGACCGCCAGGCGCAGGCCGTTGTCGAGAGGCTGCTGGCCGACGCGCACTAGTGGTTGTCCCACTCGTCGTTCGGGCCGTCCTCGCAGGGGTTCAGGTCGATCGGGCCGGGGACGCTCGGCAGGCCGGGCACCAGGCCGCACACCTTGTCGATGACGTCGGGCAGGAGGGGGAGCCCGGACGGCGCGGCGGCGGGAGCGGCGGCCGCCGTCAGGAGAGCGGGGGCGTGCGGGGCGGAGGCCGCCGCCGGAGAGGCCGCGAGGAAGGTCAGCGCGGTGGCGGTGGCGAGGGTGAGGGCCAGGTGGGGGATACGCATCTCTACTCCTGTGTGTCCGTCGTACCTGCTGCTGTCTCTGTTGTTCCCCACGTTAGGAAGAGGCACCGTTCCCGGCCTTATCCTCCGGCTATTGACGGCGCTTTCGCGCAGGTGAGAGGAGTGCGCCGGAGCGAGTGGCCCCCTTGCCGCCGTGAGGGGAGCGTGCTGGCGGCCCGCCCCGTCCGGGGCCGCCGACGCCCCCCGGCCCGCCGGGAACCGCCGCGCGTGCGTGCGGCCTCGCGGGCGGTGTGGTGACCGGAGACGCCGCCGTGACCCGGAGTTGACCGGGGCCGGGAAGTCTGGGGGCTGGCCGCAACGGCTCCCAGCACCCCCGAAGGGACGTCCCCCGTGAGCAGCGCACCCCCCGGCACCCCCACCCCCGGGAAGCAGGCCCGGCCGCCCCTGGGGCGGGACTTCAACCGCTTCTGGACGGGCAGCCTCTCCAGCAACCTCGGCGACGGCATGATGTTCGTCGCGCTACCGCTGGTGGCGGCGCTGCTCACCAACGATCCCCTGCTGGTGGCCGGTCTGACGGCCGTGCGATACCTGCCCTGGCTGCTGGTCGGGCTGTTCGCCGGTGTGGTGGTGGACCGGGTCGACCGGGTGCGCCTGATGGTCCTGACCAACCTCGGCCGGGGCGGCGCACTCGTGGCCCTCGCCGTGTCGATCGCCACCGGCCACGCCTCGATCTGGGTGCTCTACGCCGTCATGTTCACGGTGATGGTCTGCGAGGTCTTCTACGACCTGGCGGGGCACGCGATGCTGCCGGACATCGCTCCGGCGGGTCAGCTGGACCGGGCCAACGGCCGACTGGTCGGCGGTCAGACCGTCACCCAGCAGTTCGCGGGCGGTCCGCTCGCGGGGTTCCTGTTCGCGGTGGCGGCGTTCCTGCCGCTGGCGGTCAACGCGGGCGCCTACCTGCTCGGAGCCCTGGTGCTGCTCGGCCTTCCGCTGGCGGTGCGCCGCCCGCCCCGCCCCGAGGGCGCGTCCGAGAGGGAGGACGGCGAGGGCCGGGGTGTGGTGCGCTCGGTCTTCGGTGACATCGGTGAGGGGTTGGCCTTCGTCTTCCGTGGTAGCTCCCTGGGGCCGGTACTGGCGTTCAACGTGGTGATGAACATGGCCTTCGTCGCCCAGTCCGCCGTCATGGTGCTCCTGGTCCGCGACCACTTCGGGGTGCCCGCCGCCCTCTACGGCGTCTTCCTGGGCGCGTCGGCGGTGGGCGCTCTCCTGGGTGCCGCGTCGGTGAGCCGGATCGTGGGCCGTCTGGGCCGGTTCCGCACGGAGCTGGTGCTCTTCACCCTGGCGTCCGTGTGCTGTGTCGTGTTCGGGCTCGCGCCCAACGCGTACGTGGCCGCCGCGGCCTGGACGGTGCTCGGGTTCTGTCTGACCTCCTCCAACATCGTGATGCTCAGCGCGATCCAGTTGATCGTCCCCGGTGCCCAGATGGGGCGGGTGATGTCGTGCGTCCAGGTGTCCGGTGCGGGCTTCTCCCCGATCGGAGCGTTGCTGGGCGGTGCGCTCGGCAGGGTCGAGCTGTTCTACGTACCGGTGGCCGCGGGCGTGGCGGTGTTCGCCGCCCTGCTGCTGTCCGTGTCCGCGCTGCGCCGGATCACCGGCCAGGCGGACGAGAAGGAGGCCGAGCAGATGGCCGCGGCCGATGGGGCCGCCGGGGGCACCGGCTCGGAGGCTTCCGGTCCCGAGACCGGCTCCACCGACTCCGCCCCGGGCTCGGTTCCGGACACCGGAGCCAAGGGCCGGGAAAGTATGGCTGACCTGGGTGAACAGGGTCGGGGAGTCGGGCAGGAGAAGGGGTAGGGGGAAGAACCCGGAGGGGTGTCGATCCCGGCCCGCCCCGTCGACGTGGTGGTGAGAGCGGGGAACGGGCCCGCTCCACACCCGAAGAGCGGAGCACACCATGCGCTACCTGATGTCGATCATGAGCACCCCCGAGTCCGAGGCCGCCGACTACGAGGTCGGCCCCGAGGTCTACGAGGAGATGGGCAGGTACAACGAGGAACTGGTGCGGGCCGGTGTCCTGCTGAGCGGTGAGGGCCTGGCCCCCACCTCGGCCGGGGCCGAGGTCGTCTTCCGCGACGGTGAGGCCACCGTGGTGGACGGGCCCTTCACCGAGGCGAAGGAGTTCATCGCGGGGTACTGGGTCCTCCAGGTGTCCTCGCACGCCGAGGCGCTGGAGTGGGCCAAGCGGTGCCCGCACCCGCCCAAGGGCGACCCGACCGAGCTCAAGCTCCAGCTGCGCCGCATCGCCGAATTGGAGGACCTGGAGGACATGCCCGAGGAGGTCAAGGAGCGCGAGCGCGAGCGGCGCGCGAACCAGCCCGGCGACGACGCCTGAGCGCCTCCCGAGGCGTGTGGAGCGGGGTGATCTCCGTTGCGCCGGTGTGGCCGGTGGTGCTGAGATGGCCGCATGGGTCACACCGGTGTCGAACACGAGGTGGAGGCGGTCTGGCGCATCGATGGGCCTTCGTGGAGTTCAATCGCGCCGTCGCCGTGCCGATGGCGATCGGCCCGGAGCATCCCTGAACTGGTTCCGCGAGAGGGAAGCTCGGAGCACCACCACCGAAAGGCCGCACATGAGTGACACGAAGACGAGACTTCGGCGCGCGGTGATGCGTCGTAGGAACCAGCTCACTCTGCCTCGGGAGGTCACCGAGGCGCTGCACATCCGCGAAGGCGACGAGGTCGAGTTCGAGATCGGTGAGGACGGTCAGGTCGTGCTGCGCGGCATGACCGTGGTCCCCGCCGATCAGGCCTGGTTCTGGGATCGGCAGTGGCAGCGGGGCGAGCGGGAGGCCAGCGAGCGGATCGCCGCTGGCCAGACCGAGGAGTTCGAGGACGCGGAGTCGATGTTCGACGCTCTTGAACAGGAGCAGTGAGCAGCAGTTGGCCGCGTTCGCTACCACTCCCATGTCAAAGCGGACTTCAAGAAGCTGACCAGGAACAGGCCGCGCGCTATCGGCGCGTGGTCGCCCGACGTACAGAAGGGGGAGTTCCGTCCCGGCCTACGGGTGAAGGGCGTCCAAGGGGCTCCGGGGGTCTACGAGATGACCTGGGCTCCTGACGGGCGAGCCACGTGGGAGTACGGGGACGAGCGTTTTCCCGGCACCCCGCATGTGATCTGGCGGCGGGTCGGTACCCACGCCATCTTCAAGCCCGGCCCGCCCTGGCCCCCGCCCACCACCGGCCCGGCGACCGTGAGTTGCGGGGCCGGTGGACGAGGATCTCGCAGCCTTCACTCTCCCAGCGACCGAACGGGACGGGGTCGCGAGGTTGGTAGTGCCCATGAGGTCAGCGGGGTCGGTGATGCGGGCGGGGCGACCGCGTGTTCTGCTCTCAGCAACGGACCCTGGCGCCAACCGGCACCCCCGGAGACACTGGACCCATGACGACTCTTCTGGTTCTGGGCGGTACGGAGTTCGTGGGGCGGGCGGTCGTGGAGGACGCGCTCGCCCGTGGCTGGGAGGTCACGGTGTTCCACCGTGGTCGGCACGAGGCTCCGGCCGGGGTCAGGGTGCTGCACGGCGACCGCACCGAGCCGGGCGGTCTCGCTGCGCTGGCCGAGGGGGAGTGGGACTACGTGGTGGACACGTGGTCGGCGGCTCCGGGGGCGGTGTTGGAGGCCGCGCGTCTGCTGTTGGAGAGGGTCGGCCACTACTCCTACGTCTCCAGCCGTTCCGTTCACGGTGTGCCCAGCGCGGCGCACGCCGACGAGAGCGCGCCGGTGGTGGAGGCGTCGGTGGACGACGACGGCACCGACTACGAGCGTGCCAAGCGCGGTGGGGAGCTGGCGGCGGAGGAGGTGTTCGGCGACCGGGCGCTGCTCGTGCGGGCCGGGCTCATCCTGGGGCCGTACGAGAACATCGGTCGGCTGCCCTGGTGGTTGGGCCGGATCGCCCGGGGAGGGCCCGTCCTGGCGCCGGGGCCGCGTGACCTCCCGCTCCAGTACGTGGACGCCCGTGACCTGGCGGCGTGGACCCTGGACGCGGCGGAGAAGGGGTTGGGCGGGCCTTACAACATGGTGAGCCCGATCGGGCACACGACGATGGAGGAGTTCCTCACCGCATGCCGGGAGGTGACGGGTTCCGACGCCGAGTTCCGCTGGTTCTCCCCGGAGGCCGTCGCGGAGGCCGGGATCACGCCGTGGCGGGAGCTGCCGGTGTGGCTGCCGCCGGGTGAGCTGCACGAGACCCTGCACCAGGGGAACGTCGACCGCGCACTGGCCACCGGTTTGAGGTGCAGGCCGGTCGCGGAGACGGTGGCCGACACGTGGGCGTGGATGAGCTCCCTCGGCGGGGAGGTGGAACAGCGTCCCGACCGCCCGAGAGTCGGCCTGGACCCCGAGGTCGAGGCCCGAGCCCTGGGGTTGTGAGCGCCCCGGCGACGGCCGGTCCCGTCGCACTCCGGCGGTGGTCCGGCTGTTCTTCCGGCAACCGTCCTCGGAGAAGCGGGGTGTTCCAGCCGGGCGAGGTCCACCTCGGGTACCGGGCCGACCCCGCGCCCGGGCGGGGAGTCCGGTTGCTCTGGGGGCACCAAGCCCGTTGAGCACCACCCTGTCTTCTCCCACAGGGGCGGGCGTTCTGTGCGTCTGTGCCCGCATCCCCCGCTGGCAGGCGGGGTGAGACCCTGGCCGTAGGCCGTATCGCCTGCCCGCTGGTCTGGGAGGACACACTGAGCACGATGAACGCGGGCGCCAGCCTGCCGGTATGGCGTATCACCGGGCTGTTCTGGCGCCAGGGGCGTCCTCGGTGGGTGGCCTCCCGACCCGACCAGGCTGATCGATCCCTTGAACTCGGGCCGGGTACGACGGTGCGTCTGGGCCTCGCCGATCCGCGTGCGTGCGTGGGCCGCTGGGACGGTGAACGCGGGTGTCGCCGCTGGTGCACGGCGCCCGTGCCCGCGCGGGGGACCGATGCCCAGTGCGCCGAGTGCGCCGCCAACGACCGGGGTCGTCTGCTGGCTCGTGACGCCTACACCGATGACCGCACCTACCTGCTCTACCTGGCCTGGTTCGGCCCCGGTCTGGTCAAGGTGGGGCTGACCGCCGCCGAACGCGGACGGAGCCGTCTCCTGGAACAGGGCGCCCTGGCCTACACGGAGCTGGGCCGTGGACCGCTGCCCGCAGTGCGCGCGGCCGAGCGCGCCATCGCCGCCACCGACCACGCGGTCGAACGCCTGCGCCTCGTCCGCAAGCTCGCCGCGTTGAGCGATCCCGAGGCCTTCGCTGGTGGTCACATCGCGCTGGAGCGGGCCCGGGCCGCCATTACCGCCGCCGGTCTGCTGGATCTGCTCGAACCGACCAGTGACACCGTCCACCTCATCGCGCAGGAGTTCGGTCTGGTGGGGCCGCTCCCCGCCGACTACGACGCCCTGACCGGTCTTCGGACTCCGGCCGGTCTGGTGCTGCGCCTTGAGGCTGTGGTGGGTCGGGTGCTGATCGGTGCCCAGGCCCATACGGACCGCCCGCTGTTCGTGGACACCCGCCTTCTGGCCGGGTTCCCGTTGGCTCCGTCTCCTGAGCGCTCGGCAGGTCTACGGATAGAGAGCCGGACCCCGTCCCCGAGTCGGCACGACCTGGACGCGGACCAGATCCGCCTGTTCTGACGGTGACGTCGGAGGGGACGTGGGCGACCCCCCCCACAGTTCTGAGCCCGGTTGGTGTGGGAGGACGTCCGGCAACCTCCGTCAGCCTTCGGGCCCACGACGGATGATGACGGCGGCCTGCGGCTGCGGTACGTAGAACTCCTCGATCCGGGTCACCTCGTCAGTCGTGCAACCGTGGAGGATCTTGATTTCGGCGTCCTTCTTCATCGGGTCCACCGTGGCGACGGCGCCCACCACACCGGAGGGGCCGGAGCCCACCCAGATGTCCACACCTTCACCATCGCCCCCACGCGTTTCGTCCAGGTACCCGTAGTCGACCGGGTACACGTACTCCTCGAATCTCGGGTGAGAGCTTCCCCGAGGCCGGTCGATCCTGACCGTGTGGCCTTCCACCAACCGGTCCAGCTCATACCAGAACGCGGCTTCCTTGGGCATCAACGCGTCTCCTGTCGAATCTGGTCACGCCGGGCGCTCGGTTGCTCCAGCCTGCCCCTCACCGTGAAGGCCGTGGAAGTCACGAGTTCCATCAGCTCGGCGAGACCCCGCGCTGGTCGGACGCGGCAGCCGGAGCCCGACGTGGGAGAACTGCCGGATTCCGGCGGCACAGTCCAAGGCTGAACACGAATACCGGACCGCCTGTGTGGGAGGGGTGGGAGGAACACGAACCGTGGGGTGAGCCCTGTGTTCAGGAGAGTTGGGTCAGGAGTGTCCTCGCGGTTTCCTCCATGACCGGTCCGATCGGCAGTGACCGTCCCGTCCTGCGGGCCGCCCGGGCGGCGTTGGCGCACAGGAGCAGCTGGCACAGTCGTCCCGAACGGCTGGACAGAACGTCGTCGAACCGCGCACGGATCTGCTCAGCGACCTCTGGAACTCTCAGGGAGGCCGACCACAGGCACGCGGCGTCCCATCCGCGAGGGGCCCGCCCCCAACTTTCCCAGTCCAGGAGCATGAATTCCGGAGCGGTGATGTTGGCATAGCCCAGGTCGCCGTGCGCGCAGTCCCACTCCTCGTCCTCGATGTGGGTGTCGATGCCGGGCCCGTAGACCTCGTGGACGCGGCGCGTCAGGTGGTCCTGGGACAAGGCGACACGGTCGGTCGAGTGACGGGACAGGGTGTTCAGCGCCTCTTCCAGCGCGTTCCACCATGTCTCGGAAAGCCCGGGGTCAGCGGTGATGTCCGCCGTGGCGGAGACGGCTGGCGATGTGGACAAGGTGCTCTCTTCCGCCTTCCACACCACCCCTCGCTCCTGGTCCACCCAGGTGGCGGTGGCCATCCACCGGGGGCGGGGCACACCGTGAATCCGTGTCGCCGCCTCGCCGCCGGTCCAGGCGTGGGCGTTCATGCGCGAGATCCGGCGCCAGGCCAGACGGACCCATGTCCCGGCGTCGGTGGAAAATCCAGCGGACCCGTTGAGGCGGTTGAAGTGGACGCCTTCGCCGTCGAAAGAGCGTCCCAACCGTTCCTGTGCGCGGGTCAGGACATCACTGATGTCCACCGCCGACAGGTCATCCAACACCACGAGCGGCCCCGTCGCGTCCGGAGACCTCATCAGCTGTCCTCCCTTCGCGTCTGGGGAGCGGGCTGGCTCGGGTGGCGAGGGAGATGCCAAGAGGGTCCGTCCCTACGTAGGCGGAGAACAGGTCGGCGGCATCCTCACCGGTTGAGGGATGGGGTTCATCCCCCTGTGCGCGGGGAGCAGCCTTCGTGAACTGTGTCTAGCAGTGGAACGGTGGAGAGGTGTCACATCCGGAGGGTGTGGAAAGGTTCCGTCGACAACACATCCGGGAATCACGTGTCCGAGTTGTGGACGCCGTCGATCCGCTCGGCCATCTGTGTCCGCTGCTCGTCGGTCAGTTCCGGGTCGGTGAACCGGATGACGATGTAGTTCGACAGATGCGTGGGGGAGGCCATGCCCGCGGCGGCGGCCTCGGCGTCGTCGGTCGACGCGAACCTGAGGTAATCGGCCTGGTCAGTGGTGTAGGACTGAATGCAGTCGAGTGTTTCGGTGCACAGCTCGCTGGTCGCTTCTTGGGGGTTGCTCTGGAGGTGCCACTCTCCCTCCGGTTGCGCGAACACGTTGTCCAGGTCGACGGTTCCGCCCGGGGAACACGCCGAAACGGCCAACGTCAACGCCACCGTACAGATCAGCGGGCCAAGGAACGACCTCATGCTCTCTCCTCGGAACTCGTCGAAAGTGCCCCCTTCGTAGCGAGGACGGGTCACACGATTCCGCCACCCTTTCTACCGCTCCGCGTGCGCTGTTGGCCATGCCCGCCGGGGCTGCGAGGGAACTGCTCCGTGTGCGTCCCACGCTGCCTCAAGCGCGGGAGAGGGGGCTCCTCCTGTTGGACGGGTCGACCCCTCTCCCTCTCACCCGCCGGCGTGATCACCGGCGGGTGACAGCCCCTCGTGCCACTCAGCCGCCGCAGCAACCCGACGCAGGGGCCGGGCCCGGAACCGGGCTCTGGGCGGACTGGTCGGGAGTCGGGATGTCCTCGGCCCGGCCGCGCTGGTCACTGTCGGCCTTCACCACGTACACCTCCCAGGGCTCCCGGCCGGGCCCGTGCACCCACACCTTGTCCTGGACCGCGTAGCAGCACGACGTGTCGTTCTCCTCGAACGTGGCCAGTCCGGCCTCCTTGAGCCGGTTGGTGGCGGCGTCGACCTGTGCCGAGTCCTCCACCTCCACTCCCAGGTGGTCCAGGCGCGTCTCCTGGCCGGGCTCTCCCTCGATGAGGACCAGCTTGAGCGGGGGTTCGGCGACGGCGAAGTTGGCGTAGCCGGGGCGGCGCTTGGCGGGTTTGACGCCGAAGAGCTGCGTGTAGAAGGCGACCGATGCTTCGAGGTCGGCGACGTTGAGGGCGAGCTGCACACGGGACACGGGGGACCTCCACAGGCCTTGTATCGAAATCCGTCGATGCAAGGTTGCGGGTTGTTTCGAAGTTTGTCAACATAGACGCATGTCGAATCAAGAGCGCACGGCCGATGCTCCCGCCTCGGTCCCCGGCACGGTCGCGGACTGCTGCCCCGGCCTGCTGACCACTTCGCTGGACGAGGGCGAGGCCACGGAACTCGCCAGGGTCTTCAAGGCCCTCGGCGACCCGGTACGGCTCCGACTGCTGTCGATGATCGCCACCCCGGACGGCGGCGAGGTGTGCGTGTGCGACCTGACCCCCGCCTTCGACCTCTCCCAGCCCACCATCTCCCACCACCTCAAACTGCTGCGCGAGGCCGGGCTCATCGCCGCCGAACGGCGCGGGACCTGGGTCTACTACCGGCTCCTCCCCGAGGCCACCGACCGCCTGGCCGCGATCCTCACCCGCCGCGCCACGACGGCGGCCGAAGCGTGAGCGCTCCCGCCCGGCTGACCACCGAGGCGGGCGCCCCCCGCCTGCCGGTCCTGGACCGCTACCTCACCGTGTGGATTCTGCTCGCCATGGCGGTCGGCCTCGTCCTCGGCCGGATGGTTCCCGGCCTGGGGGAGGCGTTGGCCGGGATGGGCGTGGCCGGGGTGTCGGTCCCCATCGCCCTCGGCCTGCTGGTGATGATGTACCCGCCGCTGGCCAAGGTCCGCTACGACCGCCTGGGCACCGTCACCGGCGATCGGCGCCTGCTCGTCACCTCGCTCGTGGTGAACTGGATCATCGGACCAGCGGTCATGTTCGCCCTGGCGTGGCTGTTCCTCGCCGACCTTCCCGAGTACCGCACCGGGCTGATCATCGTCGGGCTCGCCCGCTGCATCGCGATGGTCATCATCTGGAACGACCTCGCCTGCGGCGACCGCGAGGCCGCCGCCGTCCTGGTCGCGCTCAACTCCGTGTTCCAGGTGGTCGCCTTCGGCGCGCTGGGCTGGTTCTACCTGGTGGCGCTGCCGGGGTGGCTGGGCTGGGAGCGGGCCGTGCTGGAGGTGTCCTTCGTCGACATCTCCGTCTCCGTCCTGGTCTTCCTCGGTGTTCCGCTGCTTGCCGGATACCTCACTCGCCGCCTGGGCGAGCGGGCGCGCGGCCGCGACTGGTACGAGACCCGGCTGCTCCCGAAGCTGGGCCCGTGGGGGCTGTACGGGCTCCTGTTCACCATCGTGGCGCTGTTCGCCCTCCAGGGCGAGGCGATCACCTCCCAGCCCTGGGACGTGGTCCGCATCGCGGCGCCGCTGCTGGTGTACTTCGTGCTCATGTGGGCCGGAACCCTGCTCCTCGGGCGGGTCCTCGGCTTCACCCACCCGAGGGCCGTCACCCTGGCCTTCACCGCGGCGGGCAACAACTTCGAACTGGCGATCGCCGTGGCCATCGCGTCCTTCGGCGCCGCCTCCGGCCAGGCCCTCGCCGGGGTGGTGGGGCCGCTGATCGAGGTGCCCGTCCTGATCGCCCTGGTGCACGTCGCCTTGTGGTCGCGACGGTTCTTCCCCCACGAGGAGGTGCGCGGTGTCCGACGCTGAGATCCCGCAGGTGCTGTTCGTGTGCGTGCACAACGCCGGACGCTCCCAGATGGCAGCCGCCTTCCTGCGCCATCTGGGAGCCGGACGGGTGCGGGTGCGATCGGCAGGTTCGGCTCCGGCCGACACGGTCAACCCGGCCGTGGTCCAGGCGATGGCGGAGGTCGGCGTCGACATCGCCGCCAACGTGCCGAAGGTCCTGACGACGGAAGCGGTGAGGGCCTCGGACGTGGTCATCACCATGGGGTGCGGGGACGCCTGTCCGTTCTACCCGGGTAGGCGCTACCTGGACTGGGTCCTCCCGGACCCCGCCGGGCAGGGGGTGGAGGCGGTGCGGCCGATCCGCGACCGCGTCCGCGTCCTGGTCGAGGACCTGTTGGAGGAGCTGGGGGCTCCAGGGGCCGGTGGCCGCGAGGGATCATCCCCGTAGTGCGGGGAACAGAACACGCGGGGCGATCTGGAGGAGTGTTCGGGCGGGGTCCGTGTGCGGTCCCCTTCGGGACGGCAACGGGTCGCGGAACGCGGCGAGGAGCCGGAGCACCAGGCTATGAGCGGTCGCCCCTCGGATGCCAGGGCCTGCTTCCCCTGTACAGGACGGGTAAGTACAGTGCGCACGCTTGCAGGAAAAGCATGGCGAAGGCCCACAGCACGTGCATGGGCTGAGGGCCTTCGCCGCGCTCGGCTACTTGGTGGAAGCGCGCAGGAGCGCCGTCCACTCTGCGGTCGGGAACTCAAGGTGCCCGGCGTCGCAGTTCTGGGTGTCACGCACAGCCGAGGCGCCGGGGATGTCGGCAACCTCGACACAGTCCTGCGTGCGGGCACCGCTGTAGCTGCTTTTACGGAAGGTGAGTTCGGTGGTGCGGGGGTGCGTGGGTGGGGCCTTCGCTGGGGTGGGGGCACAGGCTGACGCACACAGTTCTTCCCGCATCTGGGACTCATGCTCAGAGGAGGACGTTCCGACCCTGTCCAGGACCGGACAGCCGAACCCACTTCTCACTCGTGGGTCCGCTGCGTACGGTGATTCTGGCCGATGAGAAGGCCCCGGCCACGAGAACAGCTCAAGTGTGGTCGGGGCCCTTGTCCGTTACGCGGCTACCGTTCTGTGCGCGCGGTGCTCAGCATCGCGGCCCACTCCTGGGACGCGAAAGTCAGGTGCCCGGCTTCGCGGTTCTGGGTGTCTCGCACCAATACACTGCGCCCCTCCGCCACCTCAACACATGCGGCTTCGTTGGCGCTGTAGCTACTCTTGTGGAACTCCTGGGATGAATACACGGTGTGCCTCTTCTAGTCGTCTATCAAGCTCTTGATGAGCTCGATCGTTGCCACCTTGGACAGAGCGTCTGAGGCGACGTCATCCAGCGCAAGACGGTAGTCGGATACCTGTGCCGGAGAGTCCAAGTACGTGCCTCGCCCTCGCGTTTCGAGGTAGACCAGACTGGGATCACGCTCGTCCTCGTAGTCGAGGATGACGGTTGATCCATGCATACAACCGTGTAGCCCGGCTCCGATCGGGAGTACTTGCAGGGCCACGGTGTTGATGGCTTCCGCGATGTCCACCAAGTGTTGCAGTTGGTCACGTGCGAGTTCGGGGTTCACTGCCAACCGAAGAAGAACAGCTTCGTCGAGAACACATCGAAACTCCGGCGCATCAGGACGTATGAGCAGCTTCTGGCGCTCGATTCGGGCAGCAACGATGCGTTCGATCTCAGCTTCTGTGCGAGCTAGGGACGCGCGTGCGGAGGCAGCTGCGTAAGCCGGAGTCTGGAGCAGGCCGTGCACCACGATCGGATGGAACGCTGAGATGCGGCGTGCTTGAGCCTCGAAACCCACGTAGCCATCGTCGAGTACGTCCTCGAAATCATGCCACCAAGGTCGAGTTCTCGCCTCACGGCGGAGTGCCAGCAAGGCCTCGCGCCTAGCGGGGTCCGTCACCTTGTAGAGATCCATCAGGGCACTGAGTGCCGATACATCGGGGATGCTGTGCCGCCCACCCTCCATGTGGTTGAGGCGCCCGGACGACCACGCCAGTGCCAGGCGAGCTTCTTCCACGGTCATGCTGACGGCTTCGCGCATCCTCCGTAGCTCGGCTGCGAACCGTCTCCGCTCAATGCTGGGTCGGTCTTTCTGTGCCACGTCTGCCTTCGCTGGATCGGGGTGGTGCCATCTGGATCATAAAGCTCCCGCCCAGAAACGGGCATTACGGTCAGTCTGACGGGGTCCTATTGACTAGTCAATCTGACAGGGTCAGTATGGTCACATATTCACTCGCACTGGGCTTCCCGCCCGGCACTGTCCGTACCGGAGGTGTGCGCTGATGGCGCCCCGTTACCTGAAACTCTGCGAGCTGGCGTGTACCCGCTACCTCGCTACCGAGGCGATACGTCGCCCTCGCCCCAGGCAGGCGGCCCGTGTGCGGGCCTTCGCCGCGAACCCAAGCCGCCACCACCCGTCCGGCTCTTGGGTCCCTGTGGTCCCCTCGCCCCGGCGGCCGATCGACGCGGTCCCGTTGGAGGTCTTGCGGGCCGTCCTGACTGGGTTGCGGCGTTTGGTGGTGGTCCCGTGAGGCCCGCTCCGCCGTTCTCGCCCGAGTTGGCTCGCCGTGAGGTGGTGGCTCCGGTGGCGAGTTTCATCAAGCCGTTCCACTCCCACTACTTCTCCCGCACCGTCGGCCCCCCGTACCGCAAGCGGCAGTACTCCTTCGCCGGGCTGCCCGGCCTGATGCCGTTGGTGCGGGCGTTCTTGGACACCAGTGCGGCGGAGCGGTGTGAGGAGTTCCAGTTCCTGTTCACCCTGCTCGGGTCGGAGTTGGCGAACAACGCCATCGCCCACTCACGGTCGAGCGAGCGCGGCAGCACCTACACGCTCACCGTGGATCGGGGTGCTAAGGGGATGACGTTGATCTGCCGTGACCAGGGCAGCCGTCTGCCGCAGGAGAAGGGCACCTTCACCGCCGCCACGTTCGCCGACATCGAGGCGGGCACCGCGACGGGTCGGGGGTTGGCTCTCGTCGACACCCTGGCGGACCGGTGGGGCGACAACGGCGACCCGAAGTTCCGGCAGGTGTGGTTCTTCCTGGCCTACGACCTGACCGACAACCCGTGGAGCCACATCGACACCGAGAACACCGACGACGCCGAGGACATCGGCAAGAACGAGGTGGAGTGCTGATGTTGGACATCGACACCAGGGACCTGCTCTCCTGCGCCGGAGACGCCCTCACCGCCCCCGAGTATCTGACTCCCGCGCAGGAGGACGTGTGGCACAACCACACCCTGCGCAACCGCATGCCTCTGGTGCTGGAAGCACTCAGGATCGCCCGCGAAGAAGGCGACGCCGAACGGGCCATGCAGTTGATCGACCAGGCGGTGCATGACTACCCCGCCCCCACCCGGATTCCCGGTAACAGGCCGGTACCGGGGTCCCGGCTGCTCTCCCGCCGCCACCGCGCTGACCACAACGGCGACCCGGAACCCCCGAACGCAGCCTGAAGCCTGGCGAAGGCGTTCACGAAAAAGGCTCTGGCGGGTGCGACAACACCCCCAGAGCAGGCCGACAACCAACCACGCTTGAAAGAAAGCAGATTGCCGACATGGCTATTGTGCCGCACACCCCTGCCCTGAACCACACGAACAACCCTCCCCCGGCTGAGTCCCGGTGGGAGTGCCGGGTCTATCCCGGGAAGCTCTCCCACACCAGCCAGGTCCGCTCCGACCTGAACACCGACCTCAACCGCATGACCGGGGTACCGGGCGAGGTGCGGGAGGAGATGGTGTTGTGCGTGAGCGAGATGTTCGCCAACGCCTGCGAGCACTCCCGCTCCGGACAGGACCCGGACGGCAGGGTGGTCCGCACCCTGGAGACTCCTGCCCCGGGGCTGGTGAGGGTGTCGATCATCGACGACGGCACCCGCACCGACACCACCGGCTCCCTCCCGAGGGTTCCGCGCAGGCGCACCCGCAAGGACTGGGAGCAGGCCGAACGCGGCCGTGGCCTGCTCATGGTCGGTGAGCTGGCATCGAAGTGGGGGTTCCGGCCCGTGCTGGACTTCCCCTTCTGCGAGGGGCTGGGCACGGTCATCTGGGCCGAGTTCACCCTCCCGGCCGCTACTGGGGGCACCCGATGACGGCGCACATCAGCACTCAGGTGCGGTCGGTCCTGACCGCTCCCCGAGGCCACCGCTTCACCCGACCAGCCGGGCGCCCGCACCGGGCCCTCCCGGTTCCGCCGAAGGCACCCCAGACGGAGGCAACGCGTTCGGCGATGCCCTGGGAGGAGACCCACCAGGCCCGACAGGAACGCCTCCTGCGCCAGATGGACGGCAACCCCCGAGTGGTGTACATGCTCCAACACGGACCCGTCCCGCACTGGGTCAAGGTCGCCCGCGAACAGAAGGCCCGCGAAGCCCGACAGGCCGCCGCCGACGCCCGAGCCGAGCTGACCGAGACGGAACCGCAGCCCACCGCACGCACCCGGGGCCGCCACCGGGCACCGCGCCGCTGGTGGGGGTGGCCCGCCGTCGCCCTCGGAACCGTCCTCCTCCTGGGCCAGACCGCCATGGAAACCCCCGGAGCGAGCCTGGCCCCCGACATCGGCATCCCGATCTAACCCGACAACCACAAGCGGGGCCCGGCACACCCGCCGGGCCCCGCACACCCCGCTCGGGCGAGGGGCAGACGACGGTGCCGCCGTTCTGGCTGTCGCGAAGGAGCCCGTCTTGCGCGCGGGAAACGGAACGGCCCTCAGAAAGCTCTGAGGGCCGTTGGGGCTCCCCACGTGTGCGGGGAGCGGTCTCGTCGACCTGCGCGTTCACGAGCGCCGCTGCGTCGTTTCCGCACGTCGTCGAGAATCAGGAATTACACCCAGTCCCACATGCGTACCTCCACGAGTCGACGGCATCACAGTTCAACTCGGTCAGAGTAACTTCCCCTCACGAACATGGGCAATCCCGGTTGTCAGATGTGTCAAATCGAGACATGTCTCCGAGGTGGAATTCAGGCGCACTTTTGGATGAGCGCCCCGGTGCCCGGGGCCCCGGTTTCGAAAAGGTTCACCCTTCCAGCCTGCGAGGAAGCGCCGCCGCCGAACAGGTAACGACCACTGCCGCAAGGGGCATGGGCGTCCATCGGACGGCAAGTGCGGGGGAGAAGCGGCACAGTGCCAGCGTGCGCCGTCAGCGTCGCGCGGCCGGGAGACGCACGGGCCCCGCTCCGAGGGTCACACTCCCGCGCTACCCTCCACGCCATGCTCCTGGACTCGATCACCCTCCAGGCGGACGACCCCTCCGCCCTCGCTGACTTCTGGTCGCAGGCCCTGGGGGTGACGGCCGTGAGCGTCGCGCCCGACGGCTACCTGCTCCCCACCCCGGGGCTGCCGCTCCGCGTCATCCCGGCGCCGACCTCCGCCGCCCCTCGGCCGGAAACGGCCATCACACGGCTTCACCTCGACCTCAACGGCGGGAAGGACCACCGCTCCTGGGCTCGCACCCTGTGCTCGCTGGGCGCACGGCCTCGCGACGTGCGGCAGGGGGACGTGCCGTGGGAGGTGCTGGCCGACATCGAGGGAAACCTGTTCTGTGTGATGCCGGGCGACCGTTATGAGGAGGAGGGCCCCGGCCTGGGGTCGCTGCCCGTCGACTCCGCGCGCCCTCGGATCGACCGGGACTTCTGGGCCCGCGCCACCGGCTGGACCGCCGCCGAGGGGAGCGCGCCGCAGCTGCGTCCCCCTCAGGGGCCGGGCGTCCGCCTGGAGTTCTGTGCCGAACTGGGCCCCAAACCCGCGGCTGAACCGAACCTCATGGGCCTGGCCCTACGCCTCGGCGAAAACGAGCGGGAGGCTGACGCCCTGCGACTGTTGGTAAGTACGGGCGCACTTTCTGTGAAAAATGACATCGACGGCCCCTGGCATCTGTTCACTGACCCTTCGGGGAACGAGTTCAGGCTGCTGAAACCGCGGAAGGGAATCTGACATTCGGATCAAGGAGCGGGCGGTCATCAGCGAATACCGATGGTTTCCCAGCGGCGCCCGGAATTGGCGAGAAGAGACGGGATAACGCGGGGTCGCGTGTCGCACTCCCCGACCGGTGGGGATGGTTCCGTCCCGGCGCCCCTCGGGCGAGAGTCAGGAGCCCGCTGCCCGCGCACGCGGGGACGGACCCGTGCGCGCGATTCCGGCGACCGCGCCTGCGACCCGCTCTCCGCGCACGCGGGGCGGGCCCCGGCGCGGCGGGACCGGCGGCACCGGAACCGCCGGAGGTCGACGAATCCGCTTCAACCACCGCGTGCCCGGGGGCATCTCACAGAGTGAGGTCCCCCAGCACCGGAGAATCCCATGGCTGACACGCCCCCCGGGAGCAGTCCCGGACTCGCCCTCGCCGCCGCCATCCTCACGTTCCTCTGCTGCAACCTGATCGGCGGAGTCCTCGGCATCATCTTCGCCTCGGTCGCCGTCGGCAAGACCGACGAAGCGGACCGGGACCGCTTCGTTGGCTACGCCTGGCTTTCCATCATCTTCGGCACGGTGTTCAGCTTCATCGTCTACCTCTACTTCCTCTCACTCTGACACAGGAGCGGCCGCGGGCGCGTTCCCCCGCCCACGGCCACCCCCGTACGCCCCTCTGACCGGCGCCCCTCAGACCTCCGGGGCCACCTCGTCCGCCTTGCGTGTGTTCACCGTCAGCCGTTCGCGGGAGTCGTTGACATCCACCCGGATGGCATCCCCCTCGGTCAGCTCACCGGACAGCAACTCCCGGGCGAGCGGGTCACCGATGCTCGACTGCACCAGCCGACGCAGCGGCCGCGCGCCGTAGTTCGGGTCGTATCCCGTCAGCGCCAGCCACTCGCGGGCCGCCGGGGTCACGTCCAGGGTCAGCTGCCGGTCGGCCAGGCGCCGGGCCAGCTTGTCCACCTGGAGGTCGACGATCCGGGTCAGGTCCTCCGTCGACAACGCGTCGAACATGATCACGTCGTCCAGGCGGTTGAGGAACTCCGGCTTGAACGTGGCCCGCACGACGTCCATCACCCGCTCCCTGCGCGTCGACTCCTCCAGCGACGGGTCGACCAGGAACGGAGACCCGAGGTTGGAGGTGAGGATGAGGATGGTGTTGCGGAAGTCCACCTGGCGGCCCTGGCCGTCCGTGAGCCTCCCGTCGTCCAACACCTGGAGCAGGGTGTCGAACACCTCCAGGTGCGCCTTCTCCACCTCGTCCAACAGCACCACCGTGTACGGCCGCCGCCGCACCGCCTCGGTGAGTTGACCGCCCTCCTCGTACCCCACGTAACCGGGAGGAGCCCCTACCAGGCGCGACACCGAGTGCTTCTCGGAGTACTCGCTCATGTCGATGCGCACGATCGCGCGTTCGTCGTCGAACAGGAACTCCGCCAGCGCCTTCGCCAGCTCCGTCTTGCCCACACCGGTCGGACCGAGGAACAGGAAGGAACCCGTCGGGCGGTCCGGGTCGGAGATCCCCGCCCGCGCCCGGCGCACCGCGTCCGACACCGCCTGCACGGCGTCCCGCTGGCCGATCAGCCGCTGCCCGAGCTCGTCCTCCATGCGCAGCAGCTTGGAGGTCTCGCCCTCCATCAGCCGCCCCACCGGAATCCCGGTCCAGGAGGAGACGACATCGGCGATCTCGTCGGCGCCCACCTCGTCCTTGACCATGGTGTCCTCGCCGGAGGCCTCGGCCTTCTCCTCCGCCTTGGAGGCCTCCTCCACCTGCTTCTCCAGCTGCGGGATGTCCCCGTACATCAGCCGGGAGGCTTCCTCGAAGCGGCCTTCGCGCTCGGCCAGCTCCGCCCGGGTGCGCATCTCGTCCAGCTGCCCCTTGAGGTCGCCGACCCGGTTCAGCCCCGCCTTCTCCTGCTCCCAGCGGGCCACCAGACCGTTGAGGTGCTCCTGGCGGTCGGCCAGGTCGGAGCGCAGCCGCTCCAGCCGTTGCTGGCTGGCCGGGTCCGACTCCTTGTCGAGCGCCATCTCCTCCATCTTGAGCCGGTCCACCGTGCGCCGCAGCTCGTCGATCTCCACCGGGCTGGAGTCGATCTCCATACGCAGCCGGGACGCGGCCTCGTCGATGAGGTCGATCGCCTTGTCCGGTAGGAACCGCGCGGTGATGTAGCGGTCCGACAGGGTCGCCGCCGCCACCAGCGCGGAGTCGGAGATCTGCACCTTGTGGTGGGCCTCGTAACGCCCCTTGAGTCCGCGCAGGATCGCGATGGTGTCCGTCGCCGACGGCTCGCCCACCATGACCTGCTGGAACCGGCGCTCCAGCGCCGGGTCCTTCTCGATCTTCTCCCGGTACTCGTCCAGGGTGGTGGCGCCGACCATGCGCAGCTCGCCCCGCGCGAGCATGGGCTTGAGCATGTTGCCCGCGTCCATGGCGCCCTCCGCCGCGCCCGCGCCCACCATGGTGTGCAGCTCGTCGATGAACGTGATGACCTGGCCCTCGGACTCCTTGATCTCCGCGAGCACCGCCTTGAGCCGTTCCTCGAACTCGCCCCGGTACTTGGCGCCCGCGACCATCGCCGACAGGTCGAGGCTGATCAGCCGCTTGCCCAGCAGCGACTGCGGCACGTCGCCCGCCACGATGCGCTGGGCCAGCCCCTCCACCACGGCGGTCTTGCCCACGCCCGGCTCACCGATGAGCACGGGGTTGTTCTTGGTGCGCCGACTCAGCACCTGGATGACGCGGCGGATCTCGCCGTCGCGCCCGATGACCGGGTCGACCTTGCCCTCGCGTGCGCGTTCGGTGAGGTCCACACCGAACTTCTCCAACGACTGGAAGGTGTCCTCGGGGTTCTCCGAGGTGATCCTGCCGGTGCCGCGCACCCGCTCGAAGGCCTCCAGGAGCGCGTCCGGGGCGGCCCCCGCCTCGTTGAGCAGCCGGGCGGCCTCGCCGCCGTCGGTGGCCAGCCCGACGAGCAGGTGCTCGGTGGAGACGTACTCGTCCTCCATCTGCTGGGCGCGCTGCGCGGCGGTGTTGATGGAGACGATGAGCTGGCGGGAGGAGGACGGTGAACTGACCGTCGAACCGGCGGCCTTGGGCAGGGCGCCGATGCCGGCCTCGACCTTGTCCTTGAGCTGGTCGGGGCTGGCGCCAACCTCCTTGAGGAGCGGTCGGGTGACACCCTCGGCCTGGTCGAGCAGGGCGTTCAGCAGGTGCAGCGGCTCGGTCTGCGGACTGCCGTCGGCGGTGGCCTCGCGGATCGCGGCGGCCAGGGCCTCCTGGCTCTTCCGCGTGAGCTTGTAGTTCATTCCGATTACCCCTTCCACAAAGTCTATTACTCAGAGTGACCATGCGGGGTCGTCTGGGACCGCTCCCCGAACGGAGACCCCCGGGTTCGTCAGCCGGTCCGTCAGCCCTGGCCCGGGCCGCCCGGGCCGGTCTCGTCCCGGCCGGTCCGACCGCCCGGGCCACCAGCCGAGCCACCGGCCGGACCGCCACCCGGGCCACCGGACTGGCCACCCGGGCCACCAGAAGACTGGCCGCCCGGCCCGGCGGCCGAGCCGCCCTGACCGCCGGTCGAACGCCCCTGGCCGCCGCCCTGGCCGCCCGGCCCCTGACCACCGGGAGCGCTCTGGCCGCCCGGTCCGCCCTGGCGCGCCTGGTCGGGCCGCTCGGCGTCGGGCTCGGCGGTGTTGAAGATCGTCACGCGGGTGCGGCGCACCAGCTCCCCGCGCACCGGCCCGCCCTCGGGGCGGGCCGGACGGCCCCGCCGGGACACCGCCCGGCGGGCCGCCTCCAGCTCGTTGGCCAGGTGGAACGCCTGCTCACGCAACTGCTCCACCTCGTGCTGCAACTCCAGGATGCGCTTGATCCCGGCGAGGTTGATGCCCTCCTCCTGCGACAGGCGCTGCACCTCGCGCAGCGTCCGCACGTCGCGCATGGAGTACCGGCGCCCTCGCCCCGACGTGCGGCCCGGAGACACGATCCCGAGCCGGTCGTACTGCCGCAGCGTCTGCGGATGCATCCCGGCCAGCTCGGCGGCCACCGAGATCACGTAGACCGGTGCGTCGGCGCCGAAGGCAGGATCGTTCACGTTGTTCACGCGCCCTTCGCCCGCGCCTCGAGCCCGTCGCGCGGGTCGTAGTCGGAGGTGGCCGCACGGAACTTCTCCAGGGCCTCGCGGGCGTCGCCGCTGAGCGTCCTGGGCACGTCCACCTCGAAGGTGACCAGCATGTTGCCCGCGGTGCCGTCCTTACGGGTGGCGCCCTTGCCGCGCACCCGCAGCGTGTGCCCGTTCTGGGTGCCCGGCGGCACCTTCACGGTCACCGGGAACCCACTGAGGGTCGGGACCCGGACCTCAGCGCCCAGGGCCGCCTCGGGGAAGGTCACCGGCACCGTGATGGTGACGTTGTCGCCGCTCCTGCCGAACACGGGGTGTCCCTTCACGTGGACGACGACGTAGAGGTCACCGTTGGGGCCGCCGTGCTCGCCCGGAGCGCCCTTGCCCTTGATCCGGATGCGCTGGCCGTCGGTCACACCGGCCGGGATACGGGTCTGTATGGTGCGGGTGCTCTTGCCGCGCCCGCTGCCGGTGCAGGTGGGGCAGGGGTCGTCGACCACGAGGCCGCGTCCCTTGCACTCGCTGCACGGCTCGGACAGCGAGAAGCCGCCCAGGTTGGTGCTGTCGTGCCCGGTGCCGCTGCACTTGGGGCACATCCGCGGGGCCGTGCCTGCGCGCGCGCCCGTGCCCTTACAGGTGGGGCACGGCGCCTCGCTGCTCAGCTGGAACGAACGGGTCACCCCGTCCGCGGCCTCGCGGAAGCTCAGAGTGGTCTCGGTCTCGATGTCGGCGCCGCGCCTGCTGCGGGTGGCCGTGCCGCCCCGCCCGCGGTTGCCGAACAGCCCGCCGAAGAGGTCGCTCAGGCGCTCGCCGCCCGCGGCCCCACCGCCGGTGCTCTGCCCGAAGATGTCGCTCATGTCGAACCCGCCGGGCCCGGCGCCGCCGGGCCGGTACGACCCGCCGAACATGGAGCGCGCGTCGTCGTACTCCTTGCGGCGCTTCTCGTCCGACAGGACGTTGTACGCCTCGGAGATCTCCTTGAAGCGGTCCTCGGCCTGGGGGTCGTCGGTGTTCGCGTCCGGGTGGTTCTCCCGGGCCAGCTTGCGGTAGGACGACTTGATCTCGTCCTTGGAGGCCGTCTTTGAGACTCCCAGGACCTTGTAGTAGTCCTTCTCCAGGTAGTCCTTGGTGCTCATCGACTGGTGCCTTCTCCCGCTGGTGCCGGTTGCGTCCGATGTTTCCACGTGGCCCCGCACCGCTGGGGTGCCGGGGGCGACCCGGGGCCGTGACCGACGTTCTCACGTCGGCCACGGCCGGGTCCATGGGCGTGTCCCGCTCGTGTCCCGAGACGGGCGCTCACACCCCTACTTCTTGTCCTCGCCGCCCTCGTCGGCGGTGTCGGCCTCAGGGGCGGACTCGGCGGACTCGTCGTCCCCCGCGCCCTCCATCGGCTCGCCCACCACCACGCGGGCGGGGCGCAGGACCCGCTCACCCATCCGGTACCCGGGCTGGAACACCTCGATCACCGTCTGCACGGAGATGTTCGGGACCGGGACCAGGGTGAGCGCCTCGTGGACGTTCGGGTCGAACTCGTCGCCCTGCTCGCCGTACTTCTCCAGGCCCAGCTTGGTGGCCGTGACCTCCAGGGCCTCGCCCACCGCCTTGAACCCGCCGTTGAGCTCGTCGTGCTCACGGGCGCGGCCGATGTCGTCCAGGATCGGCAGGAGTTCGCCGACGACCTGGGCGGTGGCCACCTCGCGGACGGCCACGCGGTCGCGCTCGACACGCTTGCGGTAGTTGGCGTACTCCGCCTGCACCCGCTTGATGTCGTTGGTGAGCTCGATGACCCGCTCGTCCGCGTTGATCGCCTCGGTCACCACCGACTCCGGGGTGTCCGGGACCTCGATGGCGTCCTCGAGGTCGACCTCGACGACCTCGGGCCCCTCCTCGGAGACGCTGGTCTCCTCGGCGGACTCGCCCTCGGGCGTGCGCACCTCGCCGGTCTCCGGGTCGACCTTGCGGTTGTTGCGGATCACCGGACCCTGGTTCTCGTCACCGGTCTCGGGGTTGTTCTTGTCCGACGGCGCCATGTCCGACGCTTCCTCCTTCCTCGGCTCTCCTCGGGCAGTGCGGGTCAGGAACCCTGGGTGCCCTTGCCGTTGTCCTCGTCGACGATCTCGGCGTCGACGACGTCGGCGTCCTCGGCGGAGGCGTCGGCGCTGCCGGTGCCGGGCTGCTCGGCGCCCTCACCCTGCTGGCCCTGGCTGTAGATCGCGGAACCGATCTTCTGGCTGGCCAGCGCGACCTTCTCGCTCGCGGTGCGGATGGCCTCGGTGTCGGTGCCCTCCAGCGCGGTCTTGAGCTCGGCCACCGCGGCCTCGGTCTCGGAGCGCACGTCCGCCGGGACCTTGTCCTCGTTGTCCTTGATGACCTTCTCGGTCTGGTAGACGAGGGACTCGGCGTTGTTGCGGACCTCGGCGTCCTCGCGGCGCTTGCGGTCCTCCTCGGCGTACTGCTCGGCGTCGCGGACCATCTGGTCGATGTCGTCCTTGGACATCGCCGAACCGCCGGAGATGGTGACGGACTGCTCCTTGCCGGTGCCCAGGTCCTTCGCGGTGACGCTGACGATGCCGTTGGCGTCGATGTCGAAGGCGACCTCGATCTGCGGGACGCCGCGCGGCGCCGGCGGCAGACCGGTCAGGTCGAAGACACCCAGCTTCTTGTTGTACTGGGCGATGTCACGCTCGCCCTGGTACACCTGGATCTGCACGGACGGCTGGTTGTCGTCGGCCGTCGTGAAGATCTCGGAGCGCTTGGTCGGGATGGTCGTGTTGCGCTCGATGAGCTTGGTGAACACGCCGCCCTTGGTCTCGATGCCCAGGGAGAGCGGGGTGACGTCCAGCAGCAGGACGTCCTTGACCTCGCCCTTGAGCACACCGGCCTGGAGCGCGGCGCCGATGGCCACGACCTCGTCCGGGTTGACGCCCTTGTTGGGGTCCTGGCCGCCGGTCATCTCCTTGACCAGCTCGGCGATGGCGGGCATACGGGTCGAGCCGCCGACCAGAACGACGTGGTCGATCTGGTCCAGGTTGATCCCGGCGTCCTTGATGACCTGCTGGAACGGGGTCTTGGTCCGCTCGACGAGGTCGGAGGTCAGCCGCTGGAACTCGGCGCGGGTGAGCTTCTCGTCCAGGTGCAGCGGGCCCTCGGCGGAGGCCGTGATGTAGGGCAGGTTGATCTGCGTCTCGCTGGAGCTGGAGAGCTCGATCTTCGCCTTCTCCGCGGCCTCGCGCAGACGCTGGAGCGCCATCTTGTCCTTGGCGAGGTCGACGCCGTTGGAGTTCTTGAACTTCTCCACCAGCCAGT
This sequence comes from Nocardiopsis sp. NPDC006938, assembly GCF_042869555.1. Taxonomy (NCBI): domain Bacteria; kingdom Bacillati; phylum Actinomycetota; class Actinomycetes; order Streptosporangiales; family Nocardiopsidaceae; genus Nocardiopsis; species Nocardiopsis sp. NPDC006938. The sequence continues at coordinate 115,029 of NZ_JBIAGA010000003.1, forward strand.
CGACGATCGCCTGGTCCCAGTCGTCGCCGCCGAGGTGGTTGTCGCCGTTGGTCGCCTTGACCTCCACGACGCCGTCACCGACCTCCAGCAGGGAGACGTCGAAGGTGCCGCCACCGAGGTCGTAGACGAGGATCGTCGCCTCGTCCTCCTTCTCCAGGTGGTAGGCGAGCGCGGCCGAGGTGGGCTCGTTGATGATGCGCAGGACGTTGAGGCCCGCGATCGTGCCGGCCTCCTTGGTGGCCTGGCGCTGCGAGTCGCTGAAGTAGGCCGGGACGGTGATGACCGCGTCGGTCACGTCCTCGCCCAGGTAGGCCTCGGCGTCGCGCTTGAGCTTCTGGAGGATGAAGGCGCTGATCTGCTGCGGGTTGAAGCTCTTGTCGTCGATCTGCACCGACCAGTCGGTGCCGATGTGACGCTTCACCGAGCGGATGGTCCGGTCGACGTTGGTGACGGCCTGACGCTTGGCCACCTCGCCGACGAGCACCTCACCGTTCTTGGCGAAGGCCACGACCGAGGGGGTGGTGCGGGAGCCCTCGGCGTTGGTGATGACCGTCGGCTCGCCACCCTCAAGGACCGCGACACACGAGTTCGTCGTACCGAGGTCGATTCCGACCGCACGTGCCATGGTTGTTTCCTCCGTCAAAGTTGAGTCGTTCAGGCGTAAGTTTGCTTCGTCGGGTTGGGGCTGTCAAGTCAGTTGAGTCGACCCGACTCAAGTTAGTTCCTACGACCTGACAACGGGCGGCCAGGCGGGGATGTTCCCGACCAGGGGTGTTTTCACGAGGGGAATGGCCGAACCCCGGGACAACTCGGGGACATCCTTGACCCGGAAACCAGGGGCGCTCAGGGTGGCTCGGGGTCGTCCTGGGGCCGGTCGGCGGGCTCGCCGCTGGGGTGGGTCGGCGGTGTGCGGGCGGTCGCCGCGACACGTCCGGGGGTCCTCGCGGGGTCCGGTTGGCCCGTGTCGTGCCGCCGGTCCGCTTTGATGGGGGTGCGCGGTGTGTCCGCGGCGGCTCGGGCGCACCCGCGTGCGGGGCGGCGCGTCGCGACTGGCTACGGTGGCACCCGCCGCGCGGTGGGGCCCGGGTCGGTGGCCACCGTGCTATTACTCGCTAGTAACATCAACAGGGACCACCGGTGTGTGGCGCACCGGGTGACGGAAGCAGGATGGGAGGCCACGGACGATGCACCCTCTGTACTTGACACTGGGCATCATCACCTCGGTCTTCGCCGTGGTCGCGTTCACCTTGTTCGGTCTGGCCATTCGCCAGATCGTGCGAACCGTGGGTGTGGGCCGAGCGGTGGAGCCGGAGCGGAAGGGGCCGTTCGGACAACGGTTCACGATGACGCTCATCGAGATCCTCGGACACTCGAGGATGCTCAAGCGCCCGTGGGTCGGTGTGGCCCACTGGTTCGTGATGGTCTCCTTCCCGCTGCTGGTCTTCACGGTGATCGAGGCCCAGGGCGAGGTGTTCTACCCGCACTTCAAGCTCCCGCTGATCCACGACTGGACCCTCTACGGCCTGGCCATCGAGATCATCGCCGGAGCCAGCCTCGTCAGCATCATCGGCCTGACGGTCTACCGCCTGCTCAACGGCCCGCACCGCAAGGGCCGCGACTCGCGGTTCTACAACTCCAAGACGTGGACGGCGTACTACGTCGAGGCCTACCTGTGGGCCCTGCTGATCTCGATCTTCGTGATCCGCGGACTCAAGGTCGCCATCGGCGACTTCCCGTTCCCGACCTGGGCCACCCCGATCTCCCACGCCGTCGGAACGATCCTGCCGACCGACGCCGCCGTGGCCGAACCCGCCATCGCCCTGGTCGCCGCGTTCAAGCTGATCATCAGCTACCTGTTCTTCGCGGTCCTGTACTTCAAGCTCACCATGGGCATCGGCTGGCACCGCTTCATCGCGCCGTTCAACATCTACTTCAAGCGCAACGCCGACGGCACCCCGACCCTCGGCGCCGCCAAGCAGATGATGGACAAGTCCGGCACCAAGCCCCTCGACTTCGAGGAGGCCGACCCGGACGAGGACCCGTTCGGCGCGGGCAAGCTGGAGGACTTCACCTGGAAGGGCCTCCTCGACTTCACCAGCTGCACCGAGTGCGGTCGCTGCCAGTCCCAGTGCCCCGCCTGGAACACCGGCAAGCCGCTCTCCCCGAAGAAGGTCATCCTCGACCTCCAGAAGCACACCTACGAGAAGGCCCCCTACCTCCTCAAGGGCATCACCGAGGAGACCATCGCCGAGGGGCCCGACAACAGCCACGCGGGCGTCGACGTCCTCGCCCTCCTCAACAAGCCGCTGGTCGGCACCGAGGAGGAGGGTGGCGTCATCCACCCCGACGAGCTGTGGTCCTGCACCAACTGCGGTGCGTGCGTCGAGCAGTGCCCGGTCGACATCGAGCACATCGACCACATCCTCGACATGCGCCGCTACCAGGTCATGGTCGAGTCGAACTTCCCGTCCGAGGCCAACACCCTGCTCAAGAACCTGGAGAACAAGGGCAACCCCTGGGGCATGGCCGAGGACCGGCGCATGGACTGGATCGAGGAGCTGGCCTCCCAGGAGAACCCGGTCGAGGTCCCCGTCGTCGAGGACACGCTCCCCGAGGGCACCGAGTACCTGTTCTGGGTCGGCTGCGCCGGCGCCCTGGAGGACCGCGCCAAGAAGACCACCAAGGCCATCGCCGAGCTGCTGGACATCGCGGGCGTGAAGTTCGCCGTCCTGGGCGGTATGGAGGCCTGCACCGGTGACCCGGCGCGCCGCCTCGGCATGGAGTACGTCTTCCAGATGCTGGCCCAGCAGAACGTGGAGACGCTCAACGAGGCCGGGGTCACCAAGATCGTGGCCAGCTGCCCGCACTGCTTCAACACGCTGGCCAAGGAGTACCCGCAGCTCGGTGGCACCTACGAGGTCATCCACCACAGCCAGCTGCTGGCCAAGCTGGTCGAGGAGGGGCAGCTCACCCCGGTGAACTCGATCGACGAGAACATCACCTACCACGACCCGTGCTTCCTGGGCCGCCACAACAAGGTGTACACGCCCCCGCGCGACATCATGGCGCAGGTGCCCGGCATCAAGACGCAGGAGATGCACCGCCACAAGGAGCGCGGGTTCTGCTGCGGCGCGGGCGGCGCGCGCATGTGGATGGAGGAGCGGATCGGCAAGCGCATCAACACCGAGCGTGTGGACGAGGCGCTGACCACCAACCCCGACACCGTCTCCACCGCGTGCCCGTTCTGCCAGGTCATGCTCGGCGACGCGATCAACGAGAAGAAGTCGGCCGGTGAGGCCAAGGAGTCGCTGGAGGTCGTCGACGTCTCCCAGCTGCTGCTCCGTTCGGTCAAGGGTGCGAACCCGGCCGAGGGCGGCGAGGAGAAGGAGACCGCCGACGCCTAGGCGTCGGGCCGCGCCGGGGTGAACCCGGCTCGGGTCGCGATCCGCACGAGGGGCGGGGTGCCGCGCGCACCCCGCCCCTTGCGTGTGTGCGGCCGCCGGTACGGCCGGGTGCCGTGCGGAGGCGGCGTGCTTCCCCTGTCGGTCGGCCGGGCCCGGGGGGCCGGGCGGCTGACGCGCCCGTGCCGGTCGGCCGGGCTCGGGGGGCCGGGCGGCTGACGCGCCCGTGCCGGTCGGCCGGGCCCCGGGGAGCCGGGCGGCTGACGCGCCCGTGCCGGTCGGCCGCTGCCACCCATCGTCGATACGCATGTACCGATACGAGGGCATCAACAGGCCCCGGGTGTGCCAGAATGACGGGGTGCCGAAGGTCGTGGACAGGGAAGATCGACGCAGGAGGGTCGCCGACGCGATCCACCGCATCGCCGCCAGGGAGGGACTCGAAGGAGTCAGCGTCCGGGTGGTCGCCGCCGAGGCGGGACTGTCGGCGGGCGCCGTACAGCGCGAGTTCGCCACCAAGGACGAGCTCCTGCACTTCGCGCTGCGCGCCTCCGTCGACGAGGTCTCCGCCCGCTTCGGCCGGTTCAGGGTCGGACCGGAGGCGCTCACCGTCGCAGGCGCCCTGCGCCAGGTGCTCCTGGACCTGCTGCCCACCGACGAACGGCGCCGCGCCCAGGCCAGGATCTGGTCCGCGTTCTACGCTCGCGCGGCCGTGGACCCGGACTTCGCCCGTGTGCTCGCCGCGCTCGACGACCAGGCCCGTACCCACCTGCGCATGGTCATGGAGTACGCGCGCGACCAAGGCGAACTCGCCCCCGGCCAGGAGCCCGTGGGAGCGGCGGAACTGCTCATGGTCCTGTTGGACGGCCTGTGGCTCACCTGCGCCCGCCTGCCGGAGGACGCCGACCTCGCCGCCCAGCGCGCGGCGATCGACGCGGCGGTCCGGCTCCTCATGCGCTGACCGGCCCCCGGAGTCCGCCCCGGGGCCCGCGACCGCCGTGGTGTCCGCCCGGTGTTCCCCGGGGCGTGCGTTCGGTCCCTCCGCCCTCCGGGGCCCGTGTTCGGTCCCTCCGCCCTCCGGGGCGCGCGTTCGGTCCCTCGCCCTCCGGGGCGCCCGGATCAGTCCTCCCCGAAGGTGTCGGACCACGTGGCCAGCCCGTAGCGGTAGGCGTACACGGCCGCCTGCACCCTGCTCTCCACCCCGAGCTTGGTGAGGATGCGGGTCACGTGGATCTTGGCGGTCCCCGGCGTGATGCCCAACTCCTCCGAGATCCGCGCGTTGCTGTGCCCCATCGCCACGAGCCGCAGCACCTCGCGCTCCCGCCCGGTCAGGTCGGCCGACCGTCGCGGCGCGGCCCGGGGCGAGGTCTGCGCGAACCTGTTCACCAGGCGCGGTGTCACCTTCGGATCGATCACCCCCTCACCCCGGTAGGCCGCCCGGACCGCCTCCACGTGCAGCTCCGGCTCGCTCTCCTTCAACAGGAACCCCACCGCCCCCGCCTGGAGGGCGCCGAAGAGGTAGTCGTCGATGTCGAAGGTGGTCAGCATGACCGTGGGCGGCGCCGGGTCCAGCCGGGCCAGCTCCCGCACCGCCGCCACGCCGTCCATCCCCGGCATCCGGATGTCGGAGAACACCACGTCCGGCCGCAGCCGCCGCGCCATCACCACCAGCTCACGGCCGTTGGCGGCCGCGCCCACCACCTCGATGTCCGGCGCGGAGCCCAGGAGCAACCGCAGCCCCTCCCGGGCGGCGGGCTGGTCATCGGCCAACAACACCCTGATCACGTTCGGCCACCTCCTCCTGACCGGGGTCCGCCTCACGGGACTCCGGGCGACCCGGTACGGGGAGCCGCGCCCGCACCCGCCAGCCGCGGCCCGGACCGAAACCGGCCTCCGAACGACCGCCCCAGCCCTCGGCGCGCTCGCGTATCCCGCGCAGACCCAGGCCGGGCGGCCCCTCACCGGTGGACGCCGACCGGCTCCCACGTCCCCCGGTCGCCGGGGAGCCGTCGTCCTCCACGGTCACCACCAGCTCCCGGCCAGCCCCGTCGGTGCGCGACTCCAGACGGACCAGCACGCTCTCCGCCGAGGAGTGCCGCAGCACGTTGCCCAGCGCCTCCTGCACGATCCGGTAGGCGTCCGCCTCCAGCCGGGCCGGTAGCCCCTCGACCGCCTTCGGCACTTCCAGGTCCACGGCCAGGCCCGTGTCGTCCAGCGCCGCCACCAGGAGCGGCAGGTCGTCCAGGAGCACGTCCGGGGGAGCGGGCTCGTCCAATCTGTCCTCGCGCAGCAGTTGCAACAGCTCACGCATCTCGCGCACCGCACGCCCCGACGCCTCGGAGATCGCCGCCAGCACCGCGTCCGGGTCGCCGTTCGGCCCCTTCAACGACTCCCGGCCGCCCACGGCCAGCAGACGGATGGCGCTCAGGTGGTGCCCGGCGACGTCGTGGACGTCACGGGCGATCCGCGCCCGCTCCCGGGCGCGCTCCCGCTGCGCCCGGTCCAGGTTGGCCCGCCGTCGCTGCGCGGCCCGTTCGACCCGCAGCCGCACCAGGGAGCCGACGAGGGCGGGCGACATGGCCAGGACGGTGATGGACAGCTGTTGCGGGATCGACTCCCGGCTGAGCATGTCGCCGTGGGTGACGATGTTGAAGAAGGCGAGTATCCACACCGCCGACAGCGGTGCCACCAGGGACACCGGGCTTCCGTGCCGGACCGCTGACCAGGCGGCGAAGCAGGCCAGCCAGATGGTGAAGGGGTCGCTGAAGCCCAGGACGGCGTGGTGGACGAAGACGGCCGTCCCCACGGCCAGGGCGGACGGGAAGGGGAACCTGCGGCGCCACACCAGCGGGAGGCAGCACGCCAGCTGGGAGAGGCTGACCAACCAGGGGGGAACCGACTCCGGGCCGAAGGGCCAGCCGACGAGGAGCGCGGAGGCGAGCAGGGCGGTCAGCGCCGCGTCGCGCGTGGTCACGGGCAGCCGCCGCCAACGCCGGGCCAGGGTGTCGAGCGGCCTCTCGCGTGTGTGCATGCGTCCCATGGTGGGGCACGGTGGCCGGGGCCGCGTCTGCCGAAGGACATACGCCCTTCGGCAGACGCGTCCGGCAGGGGGAGTCGGCAGGCTCGGCCCATGGACGACTCCACGAAGCCCCGGACCGGGGCGTCACACGCCGCACGGGTCCACGCCGACTCGGACGACCCGACGCGGCCGGGCGCCGTCGAACGGCTCGCCACCGGGGGTCCGGACGATCCGGGCCCGCCCCCCGCCTCCGGCGGTCCTTCCACCACGAGCGCCCCGCGACCGACTCCGCCGCCACGCCTCCTCCTGCTCGACGTCCTGCGCGGCCTGGCCATCCTCGGCACCCTGGCCTCCAACATCTGGCTCTTCCATCCCGCCCTTCCCGGCACCCCCTCCCTCCCGCGCGAGCTCCTCGACCCCCTCGTCAACGGCAAGTTCCTCGCGATGCTCGCGATGATGTTCGGCGTGGGTCTGGCGGTCCAGCACCGGGCCGCCGCGGCGCGCGGGCGGCCCTGGCCCGGCCGGAGCCGGTGGCGCCAGGTCCTGCTGCTGGTCGAGGGCGCCCTGCACGGCCTGTTGCTGTTCGCCTGGGACGTGCTCATGGGCTACGCCGTCACCGGGCTGCTGGTGATCTGGCTGCTGGGCCGCTCCGATCGGGTCCGCTCCGTGGTGATGTGGTCGGCCCTCACGGTCAACGTCGCCTTCCTCACCGTGATGACGGCGGTGTTCTCCCTGGCCGAGGCGTCCGGGACGAGACCCCCCGAACCGCGCGGGCTCACGGAGCACCAGGTGCTCTTCCTCGAGGGCGGCTACCTCGAACAGGTCGCCGAGCGGGGGCGGGACTTCCTCGGCACCAGGATCGAGATCCTCGTGACCTTCCCGCTCGTGCTGTTCCTCTTCCTGCTGGGAGTGCGCCTCTACCGGGCGGGTGCCTTCGACGACGACGCCCGGGGCCGGGCGTTTCGCGCGCGGCTCGCGCGCTGGGGGATCGGGCTGGGCCTGCCGTTGTGCCTGCTCGGTTCCCAGATCTCCGTTCTCGGTCAGGCGCACCGGTACGGCTTCGCGATCGTGCTCATGCTGGGCTACGTCGGCCTGGTGGGCTGGTTGCTGGACCGTTCCGGGGGTGACGGTCGGCTGGCGGGGTCCCTGCGCGCGGTGGGGCTCACCGCGCTCACCTGTTACGTCCTCCAGAACCTGCTGGGCTCGGTGGTCTTCTACGGCTGGGGGCTGGGGCTGGCCGGGTTCCTGGAGGAGCGGGGGATCGACGGGGCCATGAGGGAGGCGGTGCTGCTCGCGGTCGGACTCGGCATCGCCCTGGTCCTGGTGGCCGGAGCCCGTTGGTGGCTCCGGCGGTTCGGGCGGGGGCCGCTGGAAATGGTCGGAAAGCGGTTGGTGTCCTTGGTCCCGGAACGTGATTCCTCGAAGGGTGACACTTCTGCTCACCCCTCTGACCAGCGCCGTTCTTCAGTTGTTGGAATGCGTCGGAGGCATCGATAAAACCTTTCCCCTGGCCCGGGCGAGGGTGGGTGCGCAATTTCGCTTATCGGAGTTCCGTGTCCGTCCTCCCAGATCAGCCCCGGGGTCTGAGGGGGTGGTCGGCCACCCGTGATGTCATTCGTACCGTCGTTCGCCAGGCGCCCGGAGGGCGGAAGCCACCCGTTGGACGATGTTTCCCAAGAAGAAGCCAACCCCTGCGCGCATTCCCCGCGATCCCTCTGCTGGTAATCGCGGTATTCCGGCCGTGCGCCGCCCCCGAATCGTGTAGAACATTGGTGACTGCCGAGGGGCCGCGCCCGACGACGTGTTGTGAGGGGACGGGCGCGCCTCCGACCGGTGGTGAGGGCCGCGCTCGTACGTGAGTTCACGAAGGGGCACGCACGGGCGCGGCCTCGTTCCCGCGGTCCGGCTGAGGGGCCGGACCAGCGGGAACCCAACGCGGACGGGCCTCGCGATGACATTTGTCAGCGGCGGGGGCGGATGAAGTGTCATCGGGTACCGGTGACAGCGACGTCTGTCGGCCGGGGCCCGTTCGCGCGACGCTGGTGCCATGACGACGACTGAGAACGCCCGACCGGCCGCCGCGAACCCGGGTCCCGCCCCCACGACGGCCCCCTCGGTGGTGGTCAGCGACCTCCACCAGCGCTACGGGGACTTCGAGGCGGTCCGCGGGGTCTCCTTCGAGATCCGCCCCGGCGAGCTCTTCGCCCTCCTCGGAACCAACGGCGCCGGGAAGACCACCACCATCGAGACGCTGGAGGGCTTCCGGCGCCCGAGCTCCGGGACGGTACGCGTCTTCGGTCAGGACCCCCACGGCCAACCGGCCGAGGTGCGCGAGCGGGTCAACGCCGTCCTCCAGGGCAGCGGCCTCATGGACGACCTGAGCGTCGACGAGAGCCTGCGCCTCACCAGCGACCTCGCCGCCGACCCCCGCGACGTCGAGGAGATCCTCGACCTGGTCGACCTCAAGGACAAGCGCGGCCTGCGCGTGCGCCAGCTCTCCGGAGGGCAGAAGCGCCGCCTCGACCTGGGCTCGGCGCTGCTCACCCGCCCCGAGGTCCTCTACCTGGACGAGCCCACGACCGGGATGGACCCCGAGGCCAGACACGAGACCTGGCGGATCGTCAGCGGCCTCAAGGAGAGCGGCGTGGCGGTCCTGCTCACCACGCACTACCTGGAGGAGGCCGAACGCCTCGCCGACCGGCTCGCCATCATGCACCGCGGAGAGATCCGGGTGGAGGGCACCCTCGCCGGGGTGCTCGCGGGCTGGGGCGACCGGGTGAGCTTCCTGCTCCCCGGGGAGGTGCGCACCGCGGACCTGCCCGACGTGCCCGGGGCCACGATCGAGGTCGAGACCCGCGACCAGGAGCTCTGGGCCACCTACACGGTCACCGGCGGGGACGTGGCCGAGCGCGCCCACCGCGCCGTCGCCGCGCTCGTCGCGTGGTCGGCCGAACAGGGGACCGCCCTCCGACACCTCCAGGTGCGCGGAGCCTCCCTGGAGGACGTCTTCCTCCAGGTCGCGGACGGCGCCACCGACCTCGTCACCTCGTGAGGACGGCGGTCCGGGCCACCTCGCCCCGACCGCGACGCTGCGCCCCGCCGCCTTCGACCCCACCCCACGGCCCCGCCGCCGGGACCACGCGCCGCCGCGCGACCCCGGCCCCGAACCCAGGAGAGACACCATGAGCACGACCGCCACCCGACCCCCGGCCAGGGGAACCGCCCGGACCGGACCGAGCACCCTGAACCGGACCCTGCGTCTGGCCCGCACCGAGTTCACCCTCTTCGTCCGGTACAAGACCGCGCTGATGTACCTGATCATGCCGGCGATCCTCTTCATGCCGCTGTGGTCCACGCCCAGCGCGCCGGTGTTCGGCGACTTCACGACCCACGACCTGTCGCTGGCCTCGGCGGTCATCGGCATCGGCCTGATGCTGGGAATCGGGCACCCCTCCAACGTGTTCGCCGCGCGCCGCGAGTCCCTCGTGCTCAAGCGCCTGCGGGTGAGCGGAGTCCCCCAGACCGCCATCTTCGGCAGCGTGACGGTGGTGGTCGTCGTCTTCTCCGTGGCGCTGACGGCGGTGATCCTCGGGGCGGTCGCGGCCCTCGGCGGAAAGCTCCCCGCCGACCCGGTGATGCTGGCGGTCGCGGTGCTGCTCAGCTCCGTGGCCATGACCCTGGTGGGTCTGCTGATCACGCCCCTGGTGCGCAGCGCGGAGTCGGCGCAGATGTTCTCCGTGGTCCCGATGATGGCCCTGCTCCTCACCGGCGGGATCTTCCTGCCGCTCGACCTGCTGCCCGAGCCCGTCCGCATGGTCGTCCAGTTCCTTCCGGTCGCCCCGGCGGCCGAGATGGCCCAGGCCGCCTACACCGGCTACGACGTGTTCGGCGGATACGAGGGAGCCGAGGCCCTCGGAACGGCGGCCCTGTGGGTCGGAGCCCTGCCCGCCATCGGCGTGATGGCGGCCTGGATCGTCGTGCTGTCCCTGCTGGTGCGGCGCTACTTCAAGTGGGACCCCCGCCAGCCCTGAGTCCCCACCACGGTGCGGACGGGCGGGCGGAGCGGTGGAGCCGGAAGGGCCAGGACGGGGCCCTCCGGCTCCACCGCGCTTCGGAGTCGGTGCGAACGCGGGGCGCGGGGTAGCCCGTTCTCCCGGTCGTGTGGTCAGAAGGTCGCGCTATCACGGGAACGCCACCCGGCGGGAAACCGGCCCTGTGGACAACGGCTCTGAGAGGTCGTACCGCCCCTACCTTGGAATCCGACGAGAGGTGCGCGGAAGGCGGGAGAGGCACGTGGTGGAGACGGACGGGCGCGCGGCGCCCGTGGGGGAGACGGGGGCCGCCACGGCTCACGGACCCCGGGGCACGGAGGCCCCCGGGGCTCCGGGGATGAGCGCGGGCCTGACCCGCAGAATCCGCCGTGCCCGGCTGTACTGCCTGATCAGCATGGCCGCCTTCCCGTTCCTGGTGCCCCTCTGGGCCGGAACCGGGCTCCTGGTTGACCTCGCCCACGCGTGGGAGCTCCTGGAAGGCCAGCCGGACTACGTCCTGGTCCTGGCCGCGGCGCGGACCTTCGCCCTGTTCACCGCCTCGGTGCTGAGCGCGCTCGCGATGTTCCGGATGATCCGGGACCGGCTGGACGGCCGGACCAGACCGGACCGCGTCATGTACCGGAGCAGCCTCGCCCTGCTCCTGGTCCTGTGCCTCTTCCTGTGGCACACGCCCAGCGTCTTCGCCGTGTGCGTCTCGGCCTGGGTACTGGTCGCCTTTCTGTCGACCCGCAGGGAACTGCTCCTGCTCACCGTGACGGCGCTGGCACTGGCCGTGGTGAACACACAGGTCAGCCCGGTGCACACCCCGCTGCTGCCGGGCCCCGACGATCCCCCCGGCTTTCCGGGGTTCTTCGGCAGCATCGTGGGCAACGGCGTGTTCATGATCGTCTGGGGCGCGTTCCTGTGGATCGGCTGCGTGTACACCGTCTGGCTGTGGGACGGCATCCGGCGGGTCACCGAGGGCCAGCAGGCCCGGGCTCGGCTGGCCGTGGACGGCGAGCGGCTGCGCATCACCCACCACCTCCAGGAACTGCTGTGGCACCGGCTCGACGCGCTGCGGCTCGGGGCGGGGCGTGCCGGGCGGAGCCTGCGGGCCGACCCCGAGGAGGCCAGACGGGAGATCGGCCTGGTCCACGAGCTGGCACGGACCACCCTCAGACAGGTCCGCTCGGTGGTCCGGGGGTACCGGGACATCGACCTCGACGCCGAGGTCGGTTCGGTGCGCGCCGTGCTGGAGGCCAACGGCACCGTCACCACGGTCTCCGGGGTCACCGACCTGGACGTCCCGGCGGACACGGCGGCCCTGGCGGCCTGGGTGGTGCGCGAGGGCGGCACCAACGTCCTCAGACACAGCCGGGCCCAGACCTGCCGCATCACCTTCTCCGTCGCGGCCCCCTCCGAGGACGGAGCCGGGGAGCTGGCGGTGGAGCTGGCCAACGACCGCGCGAGGGAGGGGGTCCGGGGCGGGGTGGGCTCCGACAGCGGACTGGCCGGGCTCTCCGAGCGGATCACCGGAGGCGGCGGCGCGCTCTCGGCGTCCCGGACCGACGACGGGGGGTTCCTGCTCCGCGCCGTACTGCCCCTGACGGACGCGCCGGATCGGGTGCGGGCCGTCGGCGGAGAGGACGGCCCCCGACCGGGGGGCGCGGGTGCGAAAGGCGTGTCGCCGAGCGCCGCACCGACCGGGGCCGGGGGCGCGGCTGAGGCCACGGCGGGTTCGGTTCCGACGGTCGCGGGGGCCTCGGACGGCACGGCCCCCGACCCCCAGCTGCTCGCCGACCTGGCCGCCGACCGACGGGTCCGGCTCTCCCGGCGGATCATCATGGCGCTGATCAGCTTCAACAGCCTGTGCATCGCCGTTGTGGCCGTCACCGACCCCTACTACAGCGTCGTGTACGGGTTCCCGCTGGGGAACTCGCTGGCCGGAGTGTTGTGCGCCGTGGTGGTCGCCGTCCTGCTCCTGCTGCTGCTCCGGGAACGGCTGGACGGCAACCGCCAGCCCAGCCCACCGCTCCTGTGGGCCTCTGTCGCGTTGGTCCTGCTGAGCGCGGTCCTGCTCAACGTCCCGCCCGTGGCGCTGGTCATCATCGGCGCCTGGTGGGGAACGGCCGTGTTCTTCACCTCGCGGAGCACCGGACTGCTGATCAGCGTCCTGCTGCTGGTCTCACCCCTGCCGCTGATCCCGACCTTCTCCGCCTTCTTCGAGCCCAACGGCGTCAACCCGGCCGCGTACGGGCTGCTCTGGTACCTCGCCGTGTTCGTGGCGCTCGTGTTCGCGTTCAGCACCTTCGGCACCATCTGGCTGTGGGACATCAGCCGCGAGGCGGTGGCGGGTCAGCGGGCCAGCGCCCAACTGGCGGTGACCCAGGAGCGTCTGCGCTTCGCGCGGGACATGCACGACCTGCTCGGACACAGTCTCTCCGCGCTCGCGGTCAAGGCCCAGCTGGCGGGGCGGCTCGTGGACCGGGCCCCGGACCGCGCGGCCTCGGAGATCGCCGAGATCCAGGGCCTGGCCGGGAAGGCGCTCCAACAGGTGCGGGCGGCCGTGAGCGGGGACCGGGAGGCCGACCTGGAGGAGGAGGTCCGGTCGGTCGGCGAGGCGCTGGAGTCGGGGGGCACGCGGACGGTGGTCACGGGGATGGAGGGGCTGGAGCTCCCGCCGAAGGCCGCGGGTCTGGCCGCGTGGGTGGTACGTGAGGGCGGGACCAACGTCATGCGGCACAGCGACGCCGAGGAGTGCCAGATCAGTTTCCGGCTCACCAGGGACGGCGCCGACGTGTCGCGGGGGTTGGTGGTGGAGGTCCACAACGACAGCGCCAAGGCCGAGGCGGCCGGGGGGAGCGACGGTAACGGGCTGGCGGGACTCTCCGAGCGGGTCGCTCTGGCCGGGGGGACGCTGTCCCGGGCGCGGACCAGGGACGGCGGGTTCCTGCTGCGGGCCGTGATCCCCTTCTGACCTGGGGACTGGCATGGGGAATGGCCTGGGGGTCTGGAAACTGGGCGTGGGCCTGGGCCGGGGAAGTGGGGCCTGTGAACGGTGGTCCGGGGGCGTGGGACCGTGGGTGGTTCTCCGGGCCCCGGCACCGCCTGCCGTCCCGGCCCGGTGAGGAGCCCCGCCTCCGTGACCGCCCTGTTCCGTGGCGCCCTGGACCTGGGCGCCACGGAACATCCGGGGGGACCATGGGAGGCGGTGAGGTCAGAGAACGCCGAGGGAGTCGAACGCGGCGTTGATCCCCGCCGTGGCCTCCTCTCCGCCGTCGGTGTTGAGGCCGAACATGAAGGCGCCCCGGTCGTCGCTCACCTGGACGACCAGGAACCGCCCGTAGCCGCCTCCCTCGGACGTGTCGTCCAGGGTCGCGCCGAAGGCCGGAAGATCGTTCAGGGTGGTCTCCGCCGAGGGTTCGACCCGCAGGTCGACACCCCCGCTGGCCAGTTCCGCGACCATGTCCGTGGCGAGGGACAGCCCGGTGGCGGCCAGGGGTTCGAGCGGGCCGATCTCCTCCGTGCCGGTGACGATGAAGGCGTCGGGATCGTCCTCGGAGCCGTACACCGTGTACGAGGAGTACTCCGCCGGGACCTGGTCGTCGCCGAGCCGGGCCCACCCCTCGCCGGGCAGGGCGTAGGCCAGCCCCGACCTGGAGTCGGTGACGGTGCCCTCGGCTCCCGGCGGCGGACCCGAGACGGTGGTGGGGCTGTCCGCGGAATCGTCCTCGTCGGTGCCCGAGGCGGCGTCCGGTCCGCCCTCGGAGTCGCCTCCGCCACCGGCCAGGAACCAGCCGACGCCTCCAGCGGTCACGAGCAGGAAGAGGAAGGTCACCACGAGGGCGACGGTGAGGGTGACGCGGCGGGCGTGGTCCGGTTCACCCACGGTGCGGCGGTCCGCGGGGGCGCGGGTGTCCGGGCGCTCCACCTCGCGTTCCGGCCTGTCGGGTCCTGTGCGCATCTCGGCTCCTGAGGGGCTGCTGGCCGTTCTGTGGGCTGAGGGGCCCTGAGGGGGCCCTACCCAGAACGGTTCGGCACGGAGCCGTACGAAGGTGGCCGGATCAGGCCGATTCCGGACGGTTCGAGTTCCGAATCCGAGAATGGTGTGACTGGGGCGAAGGCTGGGTCTAGGGGATCGCGAACCTCGGACCGCCGCGGATCTCAGGGGGTGGAGGCCGTGGGGAGGTCCCTCAGGAGCCGGGACCGCCCGGTGGCGCGAGGCCGGGGGACGGTGGGGCGGCGGGGGCGGACTGATCACCAGTGGGGGAGGTCCCTCAGCTGGACGGGTCCCGCGCCGGCGCGGGTTTCAGAGGTGCCAGGCCCGCCAGGGCACGAAGTGCGGCAGAACCACGTCGCACAGCGGACGCGGTCCCGAGGGCGGGTCCGGGGTTCCGCCCCGGACGGGCAGGACGAAGACGGGCGGGCGGTGGCCGTCGCGGGCGGGGGGCACCGCGCCGGGGCGTCCGGTCCCCGGCGCGCCCTCCGGTACGGGCTGGCGTCGCACGCGCTCCGGCCCGGCCGGAGCGGGGACGGGTGACGCGGGGGCGGCGTTCGGGGCGTCGGGCCGGGCGGCCTCGCCAGGGGTGGCGGGCTCGGGTTCGGAGGCGGACGGGTCCCCGTCGTGGCTGGTCGCGGGAGAGTCGTCGGCTGGGGGCCCACCGGCCACGGTGCGGCAGGGCAGCCCCAGCGCGCGGTCGATCTCCGCGGGGCTGAGCGGGTGTTCGGTGTCGGCCACGGCGATGAGCACCTCGGCGTAGAGCTCGATCTCGTCCAGCGCGACGTGGTCGTGGAGCCGGTCGGCCACTCCGAGCCCGTACTCACCCAGGCCGTTCACCACCACTCACCTCCCGGGACACGGGTGTCGCTGGACAGGTCGTCAACCCCGGGCCCCGGGGCGATGCGGGCGCGGCGCGACGGAACCGGTCCCACAAGGAGAGAGGAGTTCCAGGGTACGGCGGCCGGGCCCCGTGGCGCATGACTCGTGTGGGCCAGTACCGGGCTGGCCCGGGTTAGCCAGAGAGCCACATCCCTTTGGGGGGCGGCGATGCGGCTTCTCCCCCAGGAGTGCCACGGTCGGGTCCGGGTCCCGACCCGGGGAGGGGCCGCCCGTGCGAGGCCGCTCCCCGGGTTGATTCCGGCGCAATTCCGGTCCGGATTCCGGTCCGGGGTACTCACCGCCAG
This sequence comes from Nocardiopsis sp. NPDC006938, assembly GCF_042869555.1. Taxonomy (NCBI): domain Bacteria; kingdom Bacillati; phylum Actinomycetota; class Actinomycetes; order Streptosporangiales; family Nocardiopsidaceae; genus Nocardiopsis; species Nocardiopsis sp. NPDC006938. Next base: position 130,661 of record NZ_JBIAGA010000003.1, read on the forward strand.
GTGACGTCCTGGTGCTGCACGGCGTACGCGGCGTAGGCGGTGGGCGTGTGCTCCAGCACGAGGCGGTCGTCGTCGTTCAGCTCACGGACCACCTTGCCGGGGACCCCGGCCCAGAGCGTCCCCGCAGGGACGACCTTGCCCGGGGCCACCAGCGATCCGGCGGCGACCAGGGCGCCCCGGCCGACCCGGGCCCCGCCCAGGACGATGGCGCCGATGCCGATGAGCGCCCCCTCCTCCACGACGGCCCCGTGCACCATCGCCTTGTGCCCCAGGCTCACGTCGTCGTGCAGCACGGCGGGCTGCCCGGGGTCGGAGTGCAGTCCGCACTGGTCCTGGATGTTGACCCGGTTCCCGACGACGATGTCCTCGGTGTCGGCGCGCAGGACCGACCCGTACCAGACACTGCTTCGCTCACCGAGCCGGACGCGGCCCACCACCACGGCTCCCGGGGCGATCCACGCTGTGGGATGGATCTCCGGTTCACCGAAGGGGGCGCCGCCGATCCTTGCTCCGGTACGCGGCTGTGTCGCGGGTCCGTCCGTCGGGTTGTCCATGCGTGGGTCCTCTCGGCGTGGGTCCCCCGGGGCGGAAGGTCAGGAAGTTGACCGCTACGCCCCCGTACGGGGATGATCGCGCATACCTTAGTAAGAACGTGACCAGGGTCCGCACGGCGATGTGCCCGCCAGGGCTCTTGACGCCTCGGCGCAGCGCGTGTCTACCTTGGTCGTTCGGACGGTGTCTCGGCGTTACGCTCCGCTCTCGGCCGGTGCCCCTCATCGAGCCGAGCCGGAGCACGACAGCGGGCACCCGCGGGCGATCCAGACCGGACGGTTCGACGGGTGTCCCGACGACGAACGGGTACGGGGCAACTCTCACCATTTCGCACCATCTGCGACGTGCAGCGGTGTTAAGGACATGAAAGGCGCATGAGCGATATGTTGCCGGGCGGCGGACTGCAACAAGACCGATTCCCGACGGTGCGCAAGGGCGGCTACGACAAGGCGCACGTCGACGACTACTACGTCCGTATGGACAACCAGTTCAAGGACCTCCGTGAGCGTCTCCAGCGGATGGACGACGAGCTGGAGCAGTACAAGCGCGACCTCGCGATCGCCCGCGAGAAGGCCCAGGTCAAGCCTGAGCACGAGCAGATCAGCGAGCGCATGGCGGAGATCCTCCGTATCGCCGAGGAGGAGGCCAAGGAGCGTCGCTCCCGGGTCGAGGCCGAGGTGAAGGAGGCCCAGAAGAAGGCCCAGGAGGAGGTCGCCAAGCACCGCAAGGACTCCGAGGAGCACGCCGAGCGGATCGTCTCCGCCGCGCGTTCGGAGGCCAACGAGATGGTCGGCGGAGCCAAGAAGGAGGCCGACCAGCTCCGGGAGCAGGCCAAGCAGGAGGGCGACCGCCGTCTGGGCGAGGCCGAGGCCCGCGCCAAGAAGATCCACGACACTGCCGACCGCCGTCTGGCCACGCTGACGGCCACGCACGCCGAGGCGCTGCGCCGCCTCAAGGACATGCACTCCACGCTGGCCGACCTGGTCGCGGCGGAGGACAAGGCCGGTGCGCTGGAGACGGGGCTGTCCCGCGAGGCGACGGTGACGCCTGCGGCCGAGGCCCCCAAGGCCCAGCCGAACCAGGGTCCGCAGAGCAGCCCGGTGCGGCCCAAGCCCGCGGTCAAGCCCGAGAACAAGGCCCCGGAGGCGAAGGCGCCCGAGGCACCCAAGCCCGCCGTCCAGCAGGAGAAGAAGGAGGAGGCCACCACGAAGCTTCCCCCGCTCCAGCAGGAGCCGGACCAGGCCACGGTGCGCATCAAGCCGCTGGCCACGCCCGAGTCGGCTCCGCAGGACGCCCCCGAGCCGGAGGGCCAGCGGGGTCCCAAGCAGGACGAGGGCAAGGGCGGCGACCCCGCGCCGGTCGCCCCGCAGCCCCCGCAGGGTGCCCGCTTCAACGCCCCGGCTCCGGGCCAGGCCCCGGGGTTCCAGCAGCCGAGCGGCCCGCAGCAGGCTCCGGCGGCCCCGCCCGCGGACGAGACCGGCGGCGACCCGGGGATCACCGGTGTCTACCGGCGTCCCGAGGCCGGCCAGCAGCCGCCCGCGAACGACGAGGGCGTGCGCGTCATTCGCAAGCCCTGACACGGCGTCGGACCGGCCCGCGCGGGAGGCCCCCGTGGCGGTCGTCGGCGGGTACGTCACGAGGGCGGGACCTGCCGGTCCCGCCCTCGGTGTTTTGTGGTCAGTTGTAGGGGGACGTCCGCCTTGTCGCAGGCTGTCGGCTACGATGCCGACAGCCATGATTATCCGCGCGGCCATTCGGTCCGACCTCGGTGCGATCCTGCGTCTTCTGCGCGAACTCGGTGACACCACCCACACGCAGAGCGCTCATGTTCGCATGTCCTCCGCCGCCGTACGCGCCTGGACCCGTATGGAGAACGACCCCGACCGCACCGTTCTGGTGGCGGAGCGCCGGGGGCAGATCATCGGGACCCTGGACCTGCTGGTGGTGGCCAACCTGACTCACGACGCCCAGCCCTGGGCGGTGGTCGACAACCTCGTCGTCGACCCGGAGACCAGACTCCAGGGCATCGGCAGGGCACTCATGGAGGATGCCCTGGACCGCGCCGCGCGCGCGACCTGCTACAAGGTGGAACTGCTCTCGCACGAGAGCCGCCAGGGCGCGCACCTGTTCTACGCCGCCCTGGGCTTCGACAGCTCGGCGACGGGTTTTCGCCGCTACCTCTGACCCCGGTCGGCGCGGGTCGGCCCCGGCCCGTCCGGGCCGGAACCCGCACGCGGGCCCGTCATTCCCCCGTGCCGCGCCGCGCGCGCGAAGGCTTCGGGCCGCCGCCGCGCAGCGGTACGCCCTTCATGAACGCGACCGCGACCAGGCCCAGCACGGCGATGGGGATCCCGGCCACGAACACGCCCTGCATGGCGTGGTCGAAGGCGCCCACCACCACGTCGCGCACCGGTTCGGGCAGGGAGTGCACCAGTTCCGGTGAACCCTGCGCGGACTCGGCGGCCTGTTCCAGGCCCACCGTCAGCTCCTGGGCGCCCGAGTCGGTGCCGCTGGCGGTGTCCAGGGCCAGCGCCTCCTGCGCGGCGGTCGCCGCCGACGCGAGTTCGGCGTTGAGGCGGCTCACCATCACGGCGCCGAACGCGGCCACGCCCATGGCGCCGCCCAGGTTGCGGAAGAAGGTGACGGAGGCGGTTCCGGCGGCCAGGTCCCTCAGCGGGAGCGCGCTCTGGACGGCCAGCAGGAGGATCTGCATGTTGAGGCCGAAGCCGAGGCCCACGAGCACCTGGCCCACGACGACCGTGGCGAGTCCGGGGTCGAACCGGGTCAGGCTGAGCACGGTGAACCCGACCACGCACAGCGCCATGCCGACGACCGTGTAGGCCTTCCAGCGGCCGTTGCCGCTGATCGCGAAGCCGGACCCGATGGACGTGAGCAGGAACGAGGCCACCAGGGGCAGGGTCATCAGTCCGGAGACGGTCGGGCTCATCCCGTGGACCATCTGGAGGAACTGCGGCATGTAGATGATCAGACCGAACATCATCATGCCGACGGTGACCGAGCCCGCCGAGGCCAGCACGAACGTGCGGTCGCGGAACAGGCGGGTGGGGATGATCGGTTCCTTGGCGCGCTGTTCGACCAGTACGGCGGCGACGGTCAGCACGACCGCGCCGACGCCCATGGCGTAGGCGGGCGCGGAGTTCCAGGGGATCTGGGTTCCGCCCAGGCTGAGCAGGACGATCACCGTGCTTGCGGCGCTGAAGATGAGTCCGGCGCCCAACCAGTCCACCGTGGGTCGGTGGCGCGGTGTGAACGGCATGCGGAACATGAACTGGATGACGCCGAAGGCCACCACCGCGAGCGGCACGGTGATGAGGAAGCACCAGCGCCAGCCGAGCGGGCTGTCCACCAGGAACCCGCCGACGAGCGGGCCGAGCACCGTGGAGACGCCGAAGACCATGCCGATGAGGCCGCTGTAGCGGCCGCGTTCACGGGGTGAGACGACGTCGCCGAGGATGATGTTGGGGAGGGTGGCCAGGCCTCCGACGCCGAGCCCCTGGAGTGCCCGGGCGGCGATCAGCCAGTTGATGTCCTGCGCGAACCCGGCAGCGAGCGACGCGACGATGAAGACGCCGAGGGCGATCTGGAAGAGGAGCTTGCGCCCCCAGATGTCGGAGAGCTTGCCCCACACGGGGGTGGAGGCGGTCATCGTGAGCAGCGCGGCGGTGGCCACCCAGGCGAGGCGGTCCTGCCCGCCGAGCTCGCCCATGATCGTGGGCAGCGCGGTGCCGATGATCGAGTTGGTGAGCATCGAGGTGAGCATGGCCAGGACCAGGCCGACCATGATGCGCCGGACGACGGGGCGGGGCGGATACTCGGGTGCGGCCTCGGGGAGCGGTGCGGGGGAGGCGGGGGCCTGGGGGGCGGGTGCGTCGGGGGTTCCGGGGGAGTGGCCCCGGGTGGTGGACGTCCCTTGTGCTGACTGTTCCATGAGGCCCCCGATTCCGGACGCACGAAAGCCCCACGGCAGGTACACCGGGGGCGAGCATCCACGTCAGGTATATGTAAACGCTGTTGACCTGTCAAATCGGTATCTCTCGGATGCTTCCGGTAGGCGTGGGGCACATCGAGGTGTCAACCTGGAGTATCGAAGACCAGATCGCGGCCACCAAGGGGTGTGCAGATGGAGCGTCCGGACGAGACCGGAGGCGGCGCGCAGGCGCCGGCGCGCGGCCGTGAGGCGACCCGGGAGCGCATCCTGGCCAGCGCCAAGACGCTGTTCACCAGCGAGGGGTACGGCGCGGTCTCCTCGCGCAAGATCGCCTCGCACGCGGGGGTGAACGTCGCGCTGATCAACCGGTACTTCGGTTCCAAGGCGGGACTGCTGACCGAGATCCTGCGCGCGGACGGCGTCTTCCCCCGGCTCATCGAGGACGGTGCCCCCGAGGACCTCACGGAGCGGCTGGCGGAGCACTCCGTGGGCCGTCTGCACGGGGAGGGCACTCCGTTGCAGCTGTCACTGGACGACTCGGCCGGGGACCCGGACCTCCAGACGGTCTACCAGGGGCGGCTCAAGAGCGCGCTGATCGATCCGCTCGCCGTCTACCTGGGCGGGCCCGACGCGCGGGTGCACGCCTCGCTGGTCGCGGCGGTCCTGCTCGGGGTGGGCCGGGTCAGACGCGTGGAGGGCGCGACGGCGCTGCGCGCACACGACCGGGAACAGCTCAAGGAGAGGGTTCTGGCCCTGCTGGAGCTGTGTCTGGAGGACTTCGGCGAACCCGGGGCCGAGGGCCCCTGAGCCCCGGCGCTCCGGCCACCGGCGGAAGGCGCCCGGGCGGGGCCCGCGCGGCCGGGCCGGAGAGGGCACGGGCGTAGGACGCGTCGGACGCGAGAAGGCCCCCGCCGCTCCCAGGCAGAGGAGGACGGGGGCCGTTCGCCGGGTCGTGACGACCCGGGCTCCGGATCAGAGCGGGAACGCGCTCAGGATCGCCGCCACACCGCCGATGGGCAGGATGAAGCCCCAGTACTGCATCGGCACGAAGAAGAACGTGTGGGCGTTGCGGTACTCGACCGGCTGACCGGTGCCCGGGTGGAACCCCTGCTTGGGGGCGTTCAGCTTGGCTCCGGCGAAGTAGACGCCCACGGCTCCGAGCAGCAGGCCCGCGCCCGCGCCGAGACCGGCGGACTCGCTGCCCACGGTCTCGGCGGCCAGGAAGCCCAGGGGGACGGTGAAGACGGCGGCGATGAGGATGACCAGGATGCCCCAGCCGCGCCAGATGATCATGGTGTTCTGTCCTTGGAGGTGTCTCTGAAGGGGTGGATGCGGACACTCGGTGTGATGTGGGGGCCGGGAGTTCGGTTCTGGGTCGCTCGTGAATATCGGGACCGTCTTTTCACGCGTTTCCGTACCGTTCCTTTCCCTTGCCGGTTCGGCAAGGGAACTCGCTTCGTCCCGCACCGCTGAGCAGAGTGGGGGAGGAGGTGGTCGACACATGACCGACGAGCACGGTTCCCTGCCCGAGGAGATGGGCGAGGAGTTCTGGAACGAGCGGTACCGCTCCAGCGACCGGATCTGGAGCGGGCGGCCCAACCGGCACCTGGTCAGGGAGGTCGAGGGACTCCCACCGGGAAGGGCCCTGGACGTGGGCGCCGGTGAGGGCGCGGACGCCCTGTGGCTGGCCGCACGCGGTTGGCGGGTGACCGCGGTGGACATCTCGTCCGTGGCGCTGGACCGCGCGGCCGCACACGCGATGGCGGCGGGCGCGGGAGTGGCGGACCGGATCACCTGGCTGCGCGCGGACGTCACCCGCTGGGCTCCGCCGACTCCCCAGTACGAGCTGGTCACGGCGCAGTTCATGCACCTGTACCCGAATCCCCGGGCGCTGCTGTTCGCGGACCTGGCGGCGGCGGTGATCCCCGGTGGTGAGCTCCTGGTGGTCGCGCACCATCCCCGGGACCTGGCGTCGGGGGTGCCGCGCCCGCCCCACCCCGAAATCTTCTACGAGGGCGACGCGGTGACCGCGGCACTGGTGGAGGGGGAGTGGGAGGTGCTCGTCGACGAGGCGCGTCCCTCGGAACAGGTCCTGGACGGGGTCTCCCACACCGTGCACGACCTGGTGGTGCGGGCGCGTCGGCTCAGCTGACCGGGGCCGACCGGGGGTACGCGGTCCGGTGCCGCCGGGGTCCGGCGAGGGGGACCGGCCGCCCCCGGGGAGCCGAGTTCGGGGACGGCCGGTCGATCAGGGGCTCCGGGGGGAACACTCCCCTGGAGGGGCGGGGGCGCCGGTCAGTCGCGGAGCTTGGCGACCACGTCGATCTCGACCAGGATGTCGGCCAGGTCGGAGCCCACGGTGGTGCGGACCGGGTAGGGGGCGGTGAAGTGCTCTTCGTAGACGGCGTTGAACTCCGGGAAGTCCGCCTTGAGGTTCTCCAGGTGGACGGTGGACTTGACGACGTCGTCGAGGGTCAGGCCGTGTTCGGCGAGCACGGCGGCGACGTTGGCCAGCACCTGCTTGGTCTGCTCGCCCACGGTGGGCGCGACCCGCCCGGTGGCCGGGTCCTGCGGGCCGAACCCGGCCGTGTACAGGAAGCCGCCCGCCACGACGCCCTGGCTGTAGGCGCCGGCGGGAACGGGGGCGTTGTCGGTCTGGACCGCCTTCTTGGACATGCGTCTCCTTCGGTCGGGTCTCGTGTCCCCGCACCTCGGGGGCCGCGTGGTCGGGTTCGCGGACACGCTTATTGGCAACAAAGTTATCAATTATCCTTCCCAAAGCTTATCTTGGGCCACACCGACACTCCGGGCGAAGGCAGCGCGGACCGGGGCGTCGGGGACCCCGATCGGAGGAACAGTGCAGCCCGAGACCGTACTCGCCGGAGGACGGGTGATCGACGGCACCGGCGGCCCCTCCCGTCACGCCGACCTCATCCTGCGCCATGGACGCATCAGCCACATCGTGCCGCCGGGTACCGCGAAGAGCACCGGCGACGTCGTCGACGTGACCGGCCTCGCCGTCTCCCCGGGGTTCGTGGACATGCACGCCCACTCCGACCTCGCCCTGCTCGCCGACCCCGCACACGAGGCCAAGGTCCTCCAAGGCGTCACCCTGGAGGTGCTCGGCCAGGACGGGCTCGGCTACGCGCCCGTCACCGACGCCACCGCCGACCCCGTCCGCGAGAAGATCGCCGCGTGGAACGGCACCCCCGAACTCGACCACTCCTGGCGCGGGGTCGGCGAGTACCTCGACCTCATCGACCGGGGATCGCCCACCAACGCCGCCTACCTCGTCCCCCAGGGCAACGTCCGCATGGCGGTCGTGGGCGACGACGACCGCCCCGCCACCGAAGCCGAGATCGGGCGCATGCGCGCCATGGTGGCCCGGGGCATGGCCGAGGGCGCGCACGGGCTCTCCGCCGGGCTCACCTACACGCCCGGCATGTACGCCAGCGACGACGAGATCGTCGCCCTCCTCGAACCCGTCCGCGCCGCGGGCGGCTACTACTGCCCCCACCACCGCAACTACGGTTCGCGCGTGGTCGAGTCGTACCAGGAGTGCCTGGACGTGGCCCGCCGCGCCCACGTTCCCCTCCACCTCGCGCACTGCCACGTGAACTTCCCGCAGAACCGGGGCCGTGCCCGCGAGGTCCTGGACGCCATCGACGAGGCCACCGTCCGCTACGGCCTGGACGTCACCCTCGACACCTACCCCTACCGGGCCAGTGCCACCTACCTCGCCGCCCCACTGCCCTCCTGGGCCCAGGAGGGCGGGACGGCGGCCACCCTCGCCCGCCTGCGCGACCCCGCCACCCGGGCCCGCGTCCTGCGGGAGGTCGAGGCCGAGGGCACCGACGGCAACCACGGCGTCCCCATGGACTGGACCTCCCTCGTGATCACCGGAACCGCCGACCCCGCGCTGTCCTGGGCGGTCGGGTCCTCCATCTCCGACCTGGCCCGCGACCGCGACGAGTCGCCGGGCAAGGTGTTCGTCGACCTCCTCGTCGCCGACGAGCTGCGCAGCGGCTGCCTCCTCCAGGTCGGCAACGAGGAGAACATCCGCACGATCATGCGGCACGGAGCGCACACGGCGGGCAGCGACGGCATCCTCGTAGGAGAACGCCCGCACCCGCGCGGCTGGGGCACCTTCCCCCGCTACCTGGGGCACTACGTGCGCGAGGTCGGCCTGCTCACCCTGGAGGAGTGCGTCCGGCACCTCACCTCCCGGCCCGCCCAGCGGCTGGGCCTCACCGACCGGGGCGTCATCCAGCCGGGCGCCTTCGCCGACCTCACCGTCTTCGACCCCGACACCGTCGGCTCCCCCGCCACCTACGAGGAGCCGCGCCTGCCCCCCGTGGGCATCGAACACGTGCTGATCGCGGGTGAGTTCACCGTCAGGGACGGGCGTCGCACCGACCGCCTCCCCGGCCGATCACTTCGGAGGAACGCCCGATGACCAGGATTGACGCGGTCTGCGTGGGGGAGACCATGGCGGTGCTCACCTCACCCGAGGCGCTGACCGAGGGTTCCCTGCTGGCCGTGGGCGCCGGCGGCGCCGAGTCCAACGTGGCCGTGGCACTGGCCAGGCTGGGTCACCGGGCCGCGTGGGTGAGCCGGGTGGGGGACGACCCCTTCGGGCGCATCGTCACCGCCTCCGTCGCCCGCTGCGGCGTGGACGTGCGGGGCGTGGAGGTGGACCCCGGGCTTCCCACCGGCCTGTACGTGAAGGACACGGCGCCCGGAGGCGCGGGGGTCCTCTACTACCGCAAGGGGTCGGCCGCGTCGGTGATGTCGGTGGGGGACGCCGAGAAGGTGTGGTCACGGGGCCCGCGCCTGGTGCACCTTTCCGGGATCACCCCCGCGCTGTCCGGGCGCGCGGCCGCCCTCGTCCGCGAACTGCTCGACCGGCGCTCCGGGAACGGCGCGCTGCGCTGCTTCGACGTCAACCACCGGCCCGCGCTCTGGAGCACCCGCGAGGCCGGGCCGGTGCTGCTGGACCTGGCCCGCCGAGCCGACGTGGTGTTCGTCGGCCGCGACGAGGCCGAGCGCCTCTGGGGGACCCCGGACGCCGACGACGTCCGCGCCGTGCTCCCGGAGGTGCCGACCCTGGTGGTCAAGGACGCCGGGAACGGGGCGACCAGCTTCGACGGCGCGGGCACGGTGTTCGCGCCCGCCCCGCCGGTGGACGTGGTGGAGGAGGTCGGTGCCGGAGACGCCTTCGCCGCCGGTTACCTCTCGGGGCTGCTCGACGGACTGGCCCCGGAACGGCGGCTGAGCCTGGGGCACGCCGCCGCGGGAGAGGTGCTGTGCTCACGGGGGGACACCCTCGACCGGGTCCCGGACACGGTCCCCGGCATCCGTGCCCCGGACGCCGACCTGGGCACGTGATCGGGACGTCTGGGTGGGTGCCCGGCCGACGCGCTCCCCGGGCGGGGTGGGCAGGGATCGGTGCGCCGTCCGGACGAAGACGGTGCGGGTGCGCGGGCGCGGGGCACCACCGCACCCAGGAAGAGGCCGACCGTGCCGCACGGGCGCGGGTGCGCGGGCGCGGGAGTGCGCCCGCCGCGTCTACCCGATGACGATGGCACCGGCCAGCACCGGAGTGCCGAACCGGACGGAACCCTGACCGGAGGCCAGAGTGCGACTGCCCTGGCAGCTGGTGCCCGCGAACAGCGCGAACCGGTACTCGCCCTCGATCTCGACCACCCCGCCCTGCCCGGTCTCCAGGACCCGGCAGCCGCCGTTCTCCACGCTCTGCTCGTGGCCGGACTCGAAGGTGACACGCATGGGAGCGGTGTCCTCCTTCTTGCTGGCCATCCCCGAGATGGCCCCGGCGATGGTCGCGGACATGGTGGCCAGGTTGGCAGGGCGGATCGGCACGGGATTCCCCTTTTCGCCGGGCTCGCGCGAGCCCATGGGAGACAGGTACTGGAGACGCGGCCGGGCACCGACGGGCGCTGCCGAGCGCACAGATGGTTACTCTGTGTCATTTAGCTACAGGATCGCGCGAAAGGACGGGAGCCGGGGCGGAGTGTCGGCGGATTTCTCCACAGGGCACGGATCGTCGTGGCCGGTCCGGCCGACGCTGGGTACGATGGGCGGGAACGAACACGGAGGGAGGGGAACACGTGCAGTACCTGTTGCCCTTCTTCGAGTTCCTCGCCCTCGGTTTCCTCCCGGCCGACCTGCCCCTTCCCGGAGTGGATGGCGGCGCCGTGACCCTGCTGGTCGTGGCGGTCGGTGCGGCCCTGGTTCTGCTGGCCCTGCGCCGGACGACCCTGTGGCCGGTGGGCGACACCGCCACCGGAACGGCGCACGCGATGCGCCGCAGAGCCAGCAAGCTCCCGGTCCTCGCGCTGTGCGACCCCGACGCGGCGGGCAGACCGCGGCCCCGAGCGCCCGGGGCGGCCCTTCCGGCCGCTCGCTGAACCACTCCGGTGCACGCCTCGTGCCCCGGTGGGTTCGAACCGAACCGCAACCGTCGTGACCGGTGTCGCCGTGCGCTGTCGCGGGTCGTCGCACCGGGGCTGGCTCCGGGGTCCCGCCCGCCTGGCGGGTACACGTGGCGACACTCTGTGCTGACACCCGCCCGCCCGATCCCGTGCCTTCCCGGACCGTCGCGCGCAGGCGCCCGGCGCCCCCGTCTGGCGGCTCCCCAAGAGGGCCCGAGACGACAGGTGCCGGGGCGCGCCCGTGATGACGCCACCTGCCCTGTGCCGGTGCCCGGGCCGGGCTCGCACTGACGTGTGCCCGACCCGCTGTCGCCGACCTGGACGCCGGTGGTGACAGCCACTGGCGCCCGCGCTTGGGCTCACGCGCTCGTGGGCCGTGGCGCCGGGGGTGTCGGGGGCCTGGGGTGTCCGGGGCCCGGGTGTCCGGGGTCCGGTTGCACCGGTACGGGCCACGCGCTGGCACGCGTCCGTCGTGACGGGCGCTCCGAGCCGCGTCGTCGCGGGTGCCCGCGCCCCGGGCACCGTGTCGACCCGACCGGTCCGACCAAGCGCGCACCACCGTGGTTTCCGTTCCGAGCGGCCCGACGTCTGTCCTTCCCACCCAGACGAGGGGTCTCGACCTTGTACACCTTCGGGCCGATCGCGGCCGTCATCAGCATGCTCTCGGCGGTCCTCGCCGCCCTCACCACCGCACTCGCCCCGTTCGCCGGGGCCCTGGCCGCAGGACTGGCGATCGTCGGCCTGACCGTCGCCGTGCGCCTCCTGCTCCTGCCGCTGGGGGTGGCCCAGGTACGCGCGGAGAAGCAGCGCGCCCGGCTCGCGCCACGGCTCGCCCACATCACCAAGCGCCACGGCAAGAACCCCGAGCGGATGCTCGCCGAACAACGCAAGGTCTACGCGGAGGCGGGCACCTCACCGCTGGCGGGCTGCCTGCCCGGCCTCGCGCAGATCCCGCTGGTCGTGGCCCTGTACGGGCTGTTCATCGGGGCCGGACCGGGGGAGGAGCCCCTGCTCGCGCACACCCTCGGCGGCGTCGAACTGGGCTCCACCCTGGTCACCAGCGCGAACGGGCTCCTGGTGCCCCCGGTCTTCGTCGGCCTCCTGCTGCTCCTGGCCCTCGTGGCGTGGGCCAACCGCCGCTACGTGGTGCTCCCGATGATGCGGGAGAACCCCGCGCAGCCGCCCATGATGGCGGCGCTGTCCTACATGCAGTTCACGACCGTGGTCATCGCCGCGTTCGTGCCGCTGGCCGCCGGGGTCTACCTGGTCGCGTCAACGACGTGGGCGCTCGCCGAGAAGGTGGTGCTGCGCAGGGTTCTCCCGGACTGAGCCGACCCGGAACCGCGGGGGCCGCGTGTGCGCGAGTGCCGGACCCGTGAGTGTCAGAACTCGACGGTCACACAGGCGAGCCGGTCCCCCGCGGTGCCCGCGTGGCCCTCGTGGGTGGCGGTGTGCTCGTCGTGCAGCACCAGGGCGTGCGCCTCGCCCTCGCGGAACTCCCAGTCGACGGTGGAGGTGACGAAGGCGTTGCCGCTGCCGTCGGTGGTCATGTCCAGCCAGACCTCGTTCTCCGGGTTGGCGTACTCCGGGTCGGTGGAGGGTTCGTCCTCCGTCGCCGCGGGGTCGACCTCGTTCTGGTAGTGCGGACCGGCGTCGGCGGGGTCGTCACCGCAGGGGCGGGTGTGCACGTGGGCGCCGAAGTCCCGGTCCGCCTCCAGGCCGGTCCCGGTGAACTGCACGAACGTGGAACCGTCCTGGACACGGACCTGGACGTCGGAGGTGGCGCCCTCGGGTACGGCGGTCTCGTCGTAGGTGATCGCGCCGGCGCTCTGGCCCGGGGGCAGGAAGGTCGACGCGGTCACGCTCGGGGTGGTGGTGGGCTGGGCCGCCGGGTTCTGGGTGGAGGCCGCCCCGTCACTGGTGGAGGGGGCGCCCTGGGCGCACCCGGTGGCGAGAAGGGCGGTCAGGACCAGACCGACGGCGGGTGGCGTGGTGCGCATGTCGGGACTCCCCGGTGCTCAGTGCTGTGGACGTCCGCAACGTTACCCAAAGTGCTTGAGTGTTAACTGGGTGTGCGGAATCTGTGGTGTGGTCGGAGGGGCGGCATCGCCCTCACCCGGGGCGCGCCCCCGCGCTCGGCCCCTGTGGTTCGGGGCCTCCCGTGCTCGCGGGCCCTCCGGTGAGGGGACCGTACCAGCAGCCCGGGCCGGAGGGGTCCGGGCCCTCGGAGATGGCAGACTGGTGCGTCCCACCACGAACCCTTCTGAACAGGCGACATGAGAACGATCAAGCGCGGCGGTGAACACGAGATCGAGATCAGGAAGTCCCGGTTCGTCTGTGCCCTGGCCAGGGTGGACAGTGAGGACGCCGCCCGCGCGTTCATCGCCGACCGTCGCAAGGAGCACTGGAACGCCAACCACAACTGCACCGCCTACGTGCTGGGTGACGACGGCGGCGTCCAGCGCTCGAGCGACGACGGCGAGCCCGCGGGGACGGCCGGTGTGCCCATGCTCGAGGTGCTCCGCCACAGGCGGATCACCGACACGGTCGCGGTGGTCACCCGCTACTTCGGCGGGACCAAACTGGGCGCGGGCGGCCTGATCCGCGCCTACGGCAACGCGGTCTCCGCCGCCGTCGAGGAACTCGGGCTCCTGGAACGGCGCCAGCTCCTGGTGGTGGACGTCTTCGCCGACTACGTTCTGGGCGGACGGCTGGAGAACGACCTGCGCGACTCCGCGCTGACGGTCAGGGAGGTCGCCTACGAGGACCGGGTCCGGATCGAGGTGGCCGTGCCGGAGGCCGAGCTGCCCGACTTCGGGGTCCGGCTGGCGGAGCTCACCGGCGGCAGGGCGGAGTTCGAGGTGAGGGGTGTCACCACCATCGAGGTCGAGCCCGGGACCGGGCCCTGAGCCCGGGAACGGCGCGCTCACAGGCCCGTAACGAGTGATCGACACCGTGTATCCACCTGGCCGCTCCCCGGCTTAGGATTTGCCGTAAACGTCATCGTTTCGTGGGGAGATACCGTCAATGCGCAGCTCACGGGTGCTTCAGGCGCTGACCTGTGGCCTTGCGGCGCTGCTGGTCGCGGGGTGCACCGGTGATCCGGAGCCGCCCGCCCCCGCCCCCTCCCCGGAGGAGGAGCCCCCTCCGCTCCCCACGGAGTTCGAGGGTGAGGCGCCTCCCGGCATCGAGGGCGAGGTCCTGCGTCACCTGCACGGAGACGACGCGGACGGACACGACATCCTCGACGACCCCCTGGGCGTGCGGATCAGCCCCGTCGAGGGCGCCTTCCTGATCAGCTCCGGCGGTGAGGACCGTCACCTCCTCCAGGACGCGGCCACCGGAGACACCCTGTGGGAGGGCGAGGCACGCTTCCGGGGGTTCGACACCGACGGGCGGGGCGGGGCCGTCCTGCTCATGAGCTACCCCGAGGGCGGCCCCTTCGTCCTCGGTGCCGACGGCGAGCCGCTCTGGGAACCGGACGCGGACGGCGACGCCTACCTCGACGGCGTCGCGGTGCGCCGCCCGGCCGACTGGAGCGCGGAGGAGCCGCACGGCGACTTCACGGTGCTGGACACCGACGGCGACGAGCTGTGGTCCTACACCTTCGAGCCGGAGGAGTCCGGGGAGGAAGGCGCCGAGGAGGCCGACCCGGACGACGCGGACGACCCCGACGGGTCCGACGAGGACCCGGAGGAGGGGACCGGCACCGACGATCCCGAACGCCTGGGCGTCCCGGTGGCGGCCTGGGACGACACCGTTCTGCTCGACTCCGGCGACTCCGTCCTGCGCGCCCACTCGCTCGACCCCGACGACCCGGGCGCCCCGCTGTGGTCGGTCTCCGCCGCCGACGAGGAGCTGGACCTGCCCGCGACCGCACCGGTCCCGGTTCCGCAGATCCTCGGCGTCTACCCGGTCCCCTCCTCCGAAGACGACGCCGAGGAGGGGGACGGCGAGGGCGACGTCACCACCACGATGCTGCTGCGCTGGGCCCAACCCGAAGCGCCCTCCGTGCTCTCCGCGCACGACACCGAGGACGGCACGCCGCTGTGGTCCCTGGTGGAGGCCGGAACCAACCCGGTCTCCCGGCACTTCGACGAGGCCGGGACCCCGGGCCTGCTCTACGACTCCGAGACCGGGACCCTGCTGTTGTCGCAGGCCAGCGGCGAGGCCACCATGGTCGCCGTCGACCTGGCCGGGGGCGAGGTGCGCTGGGGCCTGGAGGAGGACGCCGGTTCGATCTCCCCCGCCTTCGCCCACGGCGGGCTGGTGTACGGCGACTCGCGCTCCAACGAGGACGGCGACCTCCAGCTGGTGCTGGACGCCGAGACCATGGACGTGGTGGAGGACGAGCTCTCCGCCTACGTGGAGGCCGTGACCGCCACCGGGCACGCCATCCTCGTCCAGGACCGACAGCGCTTCGTCTTCGGCCCCGCACCCGAGGACTCCGAGGAGGACGGCGCGGACGGCGACGGGGACGGTGCGGAGGCGGACGGTAGCGCGTCCCCGAGCCCCTCCGACGACACCGACTGAGCACCGTGCGCGACCGGACCACAGCGGCCCCGGGCTACGAGCGGAGCGCCCTCACCCACCCGGTGCGACGGATCGCGGGCCTGGCGACCGGCGCGGGGATCGCCGTGGTCGGCACGGGCGTCCTGATCGTCGACGAGGGGCCGTTCTGGTGGCCGTTCCTCGCGGTGCTGTTCCTGGCCGCCGCGATCGGCGGAACCCTCGTGTACTCCGCCAGCGTCCACACACGGGTCGCGAACGGGGTCCTGGAGATCCACGCCGGGCGGCGCGGCGCCCGCGTTCCGGTCGCCTCGATCGGCTACGTCGGCCGCGCCCGCATCGGGACCCGCCCCGCGTGGCGCTGGGGGCGGACCCACCTGGCCAACGCCCGCGCGGGCGAGGGCGTGGAGATCGTCGGTCGCGACGGCCGGTACGTCACCGCGCGCACCGACACCCCCGACGAACTCGTCCGGGCACTGCTCGCGGAGGGTCTGGACCCCGCGGCCCTGCGCGTCCCCTTCCCTTCGGCGCTGGTCGGGGACGGCCGCGCCCAAGGGGTCCGACGCGAGGACCGCACCGGAGACCACGGCTGACGCGCGCTCGCCGACCGGCGCGTTCCGGGCGCCGGGGGCCTGCTCGCCTACGACGTCGCGGGTACCGGCGGGGCCTGCTCGCCTACGACGTCCCGCGCACCGGCCGCGCACCGCTCACCGGCGGCGCTCGGGCAGCCGCAGGATCACGTCGAGGCCGAGCGCCCCGGTGTCGAGGGTGCCGTCCTCGTGCGCCCGCCACTGCCAGCGCGCGTGCACCGACTCCCCGGTGCCCACTACGAGGGTGCTCGCGGGGATGGCGCCGAGCACGTGCTCGTCGGCGGTTCCCAGGGGACGCGGCACGACCACCACGAGCGGGTGCTCCCTGCTGGGCTCCAGCCCGTGGACGGGGTCCGGCGCGGAGAGGTCGGGCGGGGCCGAGGGCACCAACGAGTGCAGGGGCTGGCCCTCCTTCAGGACCCGGATCGACAGCCCCCGGGCGTGCAGCGCGTCGGCGATCACCCGCACCGCGTCGGCGGCGACCGCGCGGTCGCCGCCCACGGCGAGCAGGCCGCGCGTACGGGTGAGGTCGACGTGCACCAGAGTCTCGCCGTCCTCCAGCGTCCCCAGGCAGGCCAGGACCCCGTGGGCCACCGGGCGGACCATCGTGTGGGTGGACGCGGCGAAGTTGTGCGGACCGGAGGACGCCGAACCGCGCGAGTAGCGCCACGTGGTGGTGTCGACGACCCGCCACGAGGTCGCGGGCGGGGTCGCCCCCACCGGGACGATCGCGGTCGTCTCCACCCGGGTGGTCAGGATCGCCACCGGCCGGGCGGGGACGTCGGCGGGCGCACTCAGCAGGTCGGAGTGGGCGCCTCCGGCCCGGTGCACCGCGTCCGGGTCCGCCGTGACGCGTTCGGTCGCGGCCCGGCGGCGGCGCGTGGCCGCGGCGATCCGGGCGGACCGGGGCTTACGGGGCCTGCGCCAGGGGAGCGCGGCGATCCGCCGGAACGGCCAGGCGATGGCGCGGCCGATCGGCTGCCAGAACAGGGTGAGCAGCGTCAGCAGGACCAGGGCGGCCGCACCCGCAGCGAGCAGGCGGGGGTCGATCTTGGGCTTGTCGTCCTGGGGGGTGACGTCGACGACCTCGCCCTGCTCGGCCGACTCCTCCGCCTCGGGAGGCGGCGTGTACGCGGGCGGTGCGGGGTGCGGGCTCGGCGGGGCGATCCCCTGGGCGTTGGCCTGGTCGACCGCGACCACGCACAGGGGATCGCGGCCCTCGTAGACGCCCTCCCCGCCCGAGTCGAAGGGGACCACCAGCCGCCAGCCCGCCTGGAGTGCGCGGTCCTCGCCCAGGGCCGTCCCGTCCGCCTGGGAGCGCCCCGCGTTGAGTTCGTGGATCTCGTCGGCGCGCTCGGGGTCGCCGAGGATGAGGTCGGCGACCGCGCCGAGCCCGGGAGAACCCTCGGGCACCACGTAGTAGTAGACCTCCGGGCACATGTCGTAGGTGCCCGCCGTGTCGGCGTGGGCCGGGGACACCGTCGGCGCGGAGAGCAGGGCCGCCACCAGGGAGGCGCCGACCGCCGCGCCGGTGCGGGCCGCCCGCGTCGCGGTCGACCGCGCGTCGAGGGGTCGTGCCGCCGCTGTCAGGGTCACTCGCTCTCCCGTGAATGTACTCGCTGGGGTCCCTGGAGGGGGATGCGCGAGGACTCCTGCCGGTTCGCGGGAACCCCGGGGCTTTCCCAGGCATCTGTTCACTCAGGGGGATGGGAGTCTATGATGTCGGACTCGCGTGGCGCCAACGCCCCAGAGCCCTGCGAACCCCTCACTGGCCGTGCCTCCCGACGGCCGGACAACGCGATGGTCCCCAGCCGGACCTGGAAGGCGAGTGCTTCGGGACGTGGCGAAACAACCTCGTGAGTTCCTTGAATGGAAGCTGCTCGACTGCCGCGAAGACCCCGTTCCGTGGCTGCCGAGTGACGTACGGTCGCTGAAGCGGTTCTACGAGAGGCTGTCGGACGCCGCCAAGCAGGCCGCTGAGGACATGCGTCGCCTCGAAGGCGACGAACTCGGCCAGGGCGATGCCGTTTCCGCCCTACAGGACCTCGTCAAGGAACTGCCCAGGCACCTGGACAAGGCCCAGGACGCGTACGAGAAGGGGTACAGGGCCCTCGACAAGTGGGCGGTCGCCCTCGGCGCCGCCCGGATGGACAGCGCGTCGATCGTCCACCGGGCCGTCACCGCCCACTCCGCGTTGGAGGACCCCGACGCCTGGACGAAGAAGCTCGACGGTGAGGACCCCGTCCGGAAAGAGTTCGTCGACCAGCTCAAACGTGTCCTGGACGACATGGACGACGCGGCCCGCGACTGCGCCGACGCCTTGGAGGAGGCCAAACAGGGCAGCCCGCGCAAACTGTGGGGCTGGTTGGACAAGATCGTCACGTGGGTCGAGGACAACCCGCTGCTGTACGCGGTGGCCATGGTCGTCGCGGGTCTGGCGGCGATCTTCATCCCCGGTCTGGGTATCGCTCTGGCCCTGACCGTGCTCGCGATCAGCACCGCCACCCTGCACAAGGAGGGCAAGCTCGGCTTCAACCGGGAGTCCCTGTTCACCCTGGGCATGGACGCGCTCTCCCTGGTCCCGGGAGGCGCTCTGCTGCGCGGAGGCCGCGCGGTCGGCAAGGCGGCGGGCCAGGCGGCCACCCGGGTGACCGGACAGCGTGTGGCGGGCGGCGTGAGCCGAGCGGCCTCGTCCGTGCGCAGCGGCGCGAGCCGGGCCGTGCCGTCCGTGCTGCGCAACACCACGGGCGGCAAGATCGCGACCACCGTGGTCAAGGACAGCGCGGCCAGCATGGCCTCGTCGATCACCGTGCAGGTCGCGGGCGAGGGCAAGAGTTTCAACGACATCAGCCTGACGAACGAGGCGCTGACCGCCTTCGGGACCAGCGCGGCGGGTTCGACCGTCGGGGTGCTCAAGAACGAGGGGGCGCTGCCCGACCTCTTCGGCGGCGGTTCGGGCAGCGGCGGTACGAGCGGAGGCGGATCGGACCCGGCCACGGGTAACGGAGGGTCGGACCCGGCCGGAACCCAGGGCTCCTCCGGAGGCGGTGACACCGGCGAGGGCGGCCCCACCACCGGCGGGGGCGGTACCGGGGAGGCGCCGCCGAGTGCCGGGTCCGCCACCCCCGAGTCCGGACCCGCGCCCATGGGTGGCTTGGGGGACTCGGTGCCCCAGCAGGGCGGCCCGGGTGACTCGGCCCCGCAGACGGGTGCCGCGCAGGCTGATACCGGTGGTGCTGGCGGTTCCGCGGGTTCCGGTGGCGCGGCTCCCGAGTCGGCTGGCGCTCCGACGAACGCGGGCGGTTCCTCGGCGGACTCCGGTGTCGGCGGTGGCGCGGGATCGCCGGAGACGGCGGGTGCCCGTTCCGACGCGGGCGGTTCGTCGCCCGAACCGGCTGGTGCTCCCGCGAACACCGGTGGTCAGGGTGACGCGGCGCCGCAGACCGGGGCGGCCCACACGGACACCGGTAGCCCGGATGCGTCGCGCGAGACGGCCGACGCTCCCGCGAACACCGGCGGTCCGGCCGACTCCTCGGCCCCGTCGGGTGCCGACCAGTCGGACTCTGGTTCCGGTGGTTCGTCGTCCGAGGCGGCTGCCACACGCGAGGACTCCGGTACCGCAGAACCGTCGTCCGCTACCGCCGGTGCCCGTCCGGACTCCGACGGGTCCGCCCCCGAGGCCCCGACCGACACGGGCGGCTCCCAGCCCGACCGCGCCGAGGGTCCGGGTACGAACGACGCCGAAGGCGGTCAGGGCGGCCGGGGCGACGGAACGCAGCCCCCAGAGGAGTTCGCTCCGGTCACCCGGACCGGCGGCGCGAACACTCCCCAGCCGTCCGGTACCCCTCGGGCGCGGGTCGGAGAGCCGGGCGACGTGGAGACCGCCCCCGCGAACCGCGACCCCCAGCCCGACACCGCCGCACGCTCCGGGGAACGCTCTGACGGGGACTCCACACCGCCCCCGAACCCCGGCGACCCGAACCCGTCGCCCCGGGCCGACCTGGGCCTGGACGGGCCCGCGACGCGGGCTCCTGAGCAGGCCGGGGAGTCCGTCCCCCATCGATCCGGCGAGGAGGGCCGGGCCCCCGAGACCGGGCGCGGCGACGGCTCCGCCCCGCAGTCCCCTGACGGCGCGAAGGTCACCCACACGCGCACCACGGGACGGGGCGAGTTCACCACCACGCGCGGCACCGACGGGGAGCAGAACGTGGCCTACCGCCACCCGGCCACCCGCGAGGGCGATCCCGACTTCACCATGAACGTGACCCGTGACGGTGTCGACGTCAACGGCACCGGCGTGCGGAGCACCGGACGCGGGTTCGACATGTCCTCGGCGGACGGATCGTCGGTCCGAGCCCGAAGGGACGGCGCGGACCATCCGGGGGACCTGGAGGTGACCGGTCCCGGCGGCCGGGGACGCGCCTCCTACCGCGACGGCGAGCTGACGGTCTCCACCAGCGACGGCGATGTCTCCGTCTCCCAGGACCGGAACGGCAACCAGGTCCGGACCGCTGACGGCCTCACCGTCCGCCAGGACGGGGACGGCCTACGGGTCAGCCACACCGGCGACGGACCCGTCCGGCAGCGGTTCGACGGGGACGGTCTCGAAGTCAGCCGGCCCGCGGCCGACGGGGCGGGGGACACTCCACGTACCCAGGTCAGTGACCCCTCCACGGGGAGAGACGCCACGGTCGGTGTCGACGGCTACCGGGTCGAGGTCCCGGGTGGTTCCTCGCACAGCTTCGACCGCGCCGACGGGACGGTACGCGTCGAATCCGGGGATACCCGCGCGGAGGTGAGCCCCGACGCGGCCCACCTGTCCGACGTGGATCGAGGCGTGGACCTCGAACTACGGCGAGACGGCACCGGCAGGGTCAGGGGCGGGCCCTCCAGCGCGGAGATCCGCGCCGATGGCGGCATCGACCTCCAGGCGACGGTCTTCTCCAGCCGGAACGATGCCACTCTCAGGCAGGAGACCGATGCCCAGGGCCACTCCCGGCCGGTGGCCCGGACCGGCGATGTCTCCGTGGAACCCGGGCGGGTCAGCTTCGACCACGGTTCCCGGGTCGAGATCGTCGACCACCAAGGGACGAGTGCCATCCGCGTGGTCGACGGTGGCCGACAGCGGACCTACAACATGGACGGTACGCCCGTGAGGGGGGAGACCTATCCGAGTCTGCCCTGGGACCCGGCCACCGGGACGCCCTCCACGGTGATCAGCGGCCCGGACGGCCGAGCGCTCACCGGCGTGACGATCGAGCCGGGGCGCGGCGGTGACGGGACGGGGACGGCCCCGGTCCTGCGCGTCGACAACCCGTATGGCTGGTCGGTACGCGCCTCGGGAGACGGTGACGTGACGATGACGGCGCCGGGGGGACGGGACAACAGCCTGGAGGTGACGCACCGGGGTGACGGCTCGGTGGCCGTGACGACCAGGGACGGGAGTCACCGGGCCGACAACGGTGGCGGTCGGCTCAGCGTCTTCGGACCCGATGGGCTCCAGGGCGCCACAGACGGAGACCGGGTGCGGGTGTCCGACGGTCAGGCGTCCACGACGGTGCGCACGGACGAGCGCGCCGGGAACCCGGGCGAGAGGGTGGCCGAGACCAGGAGCGATAGGGAGGCCCGGCGCCCCTTCGCAGAGAGCTCTGCGGGCGAGACCTCCGTCTCCACGAGTGAGGGGACGAGAGTCACGGTCGGCGAGGGCGAGGTGCGCACGACGACGGGTCGGGGTCAGGAGCCCGGCTCCGTCCGCTCCGGCGACCGGACGGTCGAGGTCGGCTCCGACGGCCTGACGGCCCGGGGCACCGGCCGTGACGCCGATTCCTGGGAGGTGTCGACGGGCCCCGACCGGACGAGCGGTCACAACGGTGCGCAGAGCATCGAGGTGACGGCCAAACCCGGGAGGCCCGGGGTGCAGAACCCGGTCCACACCGGTAACGGCCGGTGGCCCCGGTTGCGCGATCCGCTGGTCTCGCCCGACCAGGTCCGGTTCGAGTCCGGCGGCAACGTCTCGGGCACCCGGTCGGCCTCCGGGCGGGCCGAGGTCACCGACGGGGCCAACGGAACCACGGTCAGGGACGCCCGGGGCGGGGTCCGCGTCGACTCCGGCGGCGGCCCCGAGCTGCGCGTCACCGAGGGCCACGTCCGTGTCACCGCGCCGGACGGGGTCCAGCACCGGGTGGACATCCCGGGCTCCTGGGCCGACGGCAGCCCCCTCCGCAACCGGGAGGGCGCGTCCACCGTTCCGCCGACCACCGGGGACGACGGCGCGCGGGCACCCCAGCGGGACGGCGACGCCCCCGCCCAGCGGGACGGCGACACCGACGCGCCTCAGCGGGACGGGGACACCGACGCGCCTCAGCGGGACGGCGACGACACCGCCTCCGGAAGAGGCGGCCGACGTGACTCCGGGGATGCGGAACGCCCGGACCCCGACCCGGTCACCACGCTCAGAGACACGCGCCGGGCCGCCCTCCAGCCGATCCCGTTCGAGTTCTTCAAGAACGTGCTCAACGTGGTCGCCGGGACGGGCTTCGATTTCGGCCGCCATTTCGTGGCCGAGTGGACGGGACAGGACTGGCTCTCCGAGGGCATCGCGTTCGGTCCCGACGGCCTGCCCAACCCCAGCTACGTGGTGCAGTCCTTCATGCAGCTCGGCACGGCGATCCCCAAGGCCGCCGCCGAGGGCAGGTACGGAGGCGCGGACGGCCTGCCCAACCTCCCGCTCGAACTGGGCCACCAGGCCATGCGCAACAACCTCCGGGACGAGTATCTGGACGAGTACCACGAGGACTTCCGCGAGGGGGAGAAGGTCGAGAAGCAGCTCGAAGTCCTCAACAAGCTGCTCACGAAGGAGAACCTCACCAAGTACGAGGACACCCGCCTCGACGACCACCCCGACCCGGACGCCGCCGCCGAACAGGAACGGGCGGACGAGTTCCTCGCAAGGGCCAAGGCCGAGAGGGAGCAGTTGGAAGTGGAGCTCGCCGAGCTCTACAACGTCAGCCTGGCTGACGTGCAGAAGATGCGGGAGTAGGGCTGGCTTCGCACGGCGGAGCGCGGGCCGCAGGAAGGAGAATCGGATGGCCAGGATCGTCTGCATCGACACCGAGACGCTCAGCCAGACGAAGGCGACGCTGGATCGCATCCAGAACGCCTTCACGGAGCCCGAGGAGGGCTCGTACCAGAGCCCGGAGGACCGGGCGGAGGACATCGGGCCCGGCTTCTTGGTGGACAAGGCCAGGGACTACGGCAAGGACTGCAAGCAGAACTACGAGCGCCAGTCCGAGGACCTGGGCGCGTTGGCACAGGCGATCGACCCGGTGATCGAGGCCTTCAAGGAGACGGACGAGGAGCTGTGCAACAGCCTGGAGTCCGAGGAGTAGGCGCCCACGGCCGGGAACACACCCGCCCGGCCCGAGCCCGGCCGTTCCACCACCGATCCGGGCCCACCGACCGGCCGCACGAGGACCGCACGAGGAGAAGAACCGCCATGGCCTACCTGTTCGAGGAGGACGTCCCCCAGCGGGACATCCTGTTCGACTACGCGCTTCCGGAGGGCTGGAAGCAGTACGACCTGTCCGGTGACTCGTTCGCCTCGATGCGCGCCAAGGTCCTGGAGGCCTACCGGAACCGACCGGAGGAGGCCGAGGCGCTCAACGAGCTGATCGCCGACATGGCGGCCGTGGCCGGCGAGGCGACCGGAGCCGGGCTGATCTCGGCCGCCGGGACCTTCGAGGAGTACGACGACGGCTTCTTCATGGCGACGGTCTGCGTGTTCGCGTTCCCCGCGGGCCGGGGGGAGTACGCCATCGACCCGCTGCGCCTGGTGGACTTCGTCTACCAGGACTCGGCCACCGCCCGTGAGGGCACCTGGTTGAACAAGACCGTGGTCGACCTGACCGAGTCGGGCCTGGGCAGGTGCGGCCGCATCTTCGGCGTCACGGACTACGACACGGAGGAGGCGATCCTGCGCACGGTGGCCATGCACACGGCCTTCGAATACCCGGGCCTGGACAAACGCATCCTGGTCAGCTGCACCAGCCCCAACTCCCACGAGGTGGACGAGGTCCTGGACCTCTTCGACGCGATCACCGCGTCGGCGCGGTTCTGGGAGCGCGACGCTCCCGTGGACGCGGGGACCTGAGGTCCCGCCCGCCGGTGTCCGGGGCGCACCGGCGCGTTCGCGGGTGACCGTCACCCGCGGGCGAACATCCGCGACAATGAGGACGAAGAGGGCTCCCGGTCCGGCCAGGCCGCCGGGAGACACACACGAGGAGAGACACATGCCCGCGTACAACGTCGACAGCGACAAGACCGAGGAGACCTCTGGCTCCCTCACCCAGGAGTTCAACGAGTTCACCGAGCGCCTCCAGTCCATCAAGAACAAGGTCGACGGCCTGATCTCGGACGGCTACAGCACCCCCGCCGCCGAGAAGCACTTCCGTCCGTTCTTCGAGGACTTCAACAGCGGTTTCGAGGACGTCAACAAGGGCCTCGAAGGTATCGCCAAGTACCTCAAGCAGGTCGGCAGCACCTTCGGTGAGACCGACGAGAAGCTCGGCGAGGGCCTCAAGGGCTGACGGCCCCCGGCCCGCCCCGGAACGCGCGCTCCGTACCGCCGCGCACCCCCTCGGGTGACCGCCCCGTTCCGCCCCGCCCCGAGCACCCGTGCCCGGGCCCCTCGCGCCCCACCTCCCGGTTCCGGTCCGGGCGCGGGGCGGACGCGCGGCCCCCGGCCGCCGCGTCGACCACCGAGCCCGCCGCTGACGGCAAAGACCTGGAAGCAGCCCCCACCGTGCGCCTTCTCTTCACCGCGACTCCCGCCACCGGCCCGTCCGTGGACGGGCCGGACGGCTCCGGACCCGTCGCCACCTCGCCCCTGCGTCTGGACATGCTCGTCGACGCCGACCCCGGCGCCACGGTGCGCCAGCTCACCGAGGTCGTGGACCCGGTGGTCCGCACCGTGCCGCGCGTGCGGGGCCAGGAGGTCCCGCTCTATGTCGGAGACCGGCGGATCGACCCGTCCGCGTCCCTGGCGGAGGCCGGAATCCTCGACGGGTCGGTCATCGGCGTGGGCGGTCCCGCCGAGGTCGGGGCGGAGCCGCCGGGCGTGGTGGAGATCCGTGTGGTCTCCGGCCCCGACGCGGGCCGGGTGGTCCGGCTCGACCCCGGCGACTACGTGGTCGGCGACCACGAGAGCGCGGTGCTCGTCACGAACGCGGACGGCCACTGGGCGCGCGTACGCGTGGCGCCGGACGGCACCGTCACCCTGCTGGCCACCAGCGGCGGGCAGGGCGCCCACCTGGAGCGCGACGAGGTCGCCCCGGACACCCCGTGGCCGCAGGGCGAGCAGCTCACCCTGGGCGGCACCCTCTTCGAGGCGTGGCCCCACCACCGGCCGGACGCCGCCGTCGTGCCCTCCGAGGACGGCACGGGCCTCGACTACAACCGCCCGCCCCGGCTGCACCCCGCGCCCACCAAGACCAAGTTCAAGCTGCCCAGCCCGCCCGAGCCGCCCGACAAGCCCATCGCCCAGCTGCTCATGATGATCCTGATGCCGATCACCATGGCGGTCGGCGGCGCGCTCATCATGAACCGTCCGCAGATGCTCCTCATCGGTCTGCTGGCCCCCGTCTCGGTGCTGTTCATGCAGCTCATGCAGCGCAAGACCACCAAGGCTCGCTACGACAGGGAACTCCGCGAGTTCGAGGAGAAGACCGAGCGGGTCACCAAGGACGCCCGTGACGCCCTCGTCGCCGCCCAGCGCCGCCTCCGCGACACCTGCCCGGACCCCGCCGCCGTCCTGCTGCTCTCCACCGGCCCCCGGTCGCGCCTGTGGGAGCGCCGCAAGATCGACGAGGACTTCACCCAGCTGCGCGTGGGCACCGGCAGCATCCCCTCCGAGGTGGTCCTCACGGACCCCACCAAGGACGACCACCGCAAGGAGGTCACCTGGGACATGCGCGACGTGCCGGTGAGCGTGTCGGTGAAGGACAACGGCGTGGTGGGCGTGGCCGGGAGCGGCGAGGGCGCCCACGCCCTGGAGCGGTGGCTGGTCGCCCAGCTCGTGGCCCTCCACAGCCCCGCCGAACTCCAGCTGTACCTGCTGTCCATGGAGGGCGACCACAGCCGGTGGCGGTGGACCCGCTACGTTCCGCACCTGCGCGGGGACCACCCCCAGCTCTCGCTGGGGCGCATCGGCATCGACTCCACCACCTGCGCGCGCCGCGTCTCCGAGCTGCTGATGATCCTGGAGGCGCGGGCGCAGGCCCCGCGCGGAGCCGCCGACGACGAGCCCGCGATCGTGGTGGTGCTCGACGGCGCCCGCCGCATCCGGTCGCTTCCCGGTGTCGTGCAGCTGCTGCGCGAGGGCCCCGAGGTGGGCATCTACGTCCTGTGCCTGGACGCCGAGGAGCGGCTGCTGCCCGAGGAGTGCAGCGCGGTCGTCAGCATCACCCCGCACGGGATGCGCCTGCGCCGGACCTCCTTCGACAACGTCGAGGACGTGCGGGCCGACGTCCCGTCCGCCGCCTGGGCGGACCGGCTCGGGCGGGCCCTGGCCCCGCTGCGCGACAGCAGTGTCGGCGAGTCCGGCGGCTCGCTCCCGCGCAGCGCCCGCCTGCTCGACGTGATCGGCCTGGAGCCGCCCAACGGCGACGCGATCGCCGCCCACTGGACCAGCGGCGGCCGGAGCACGGTCGCCACCCTCGGCGTCGGCCTGGACGGCCCCTTCGCCGTCGACATCCGCCGGGACGGCCCGCACGCGCTCATCGCGGGCACCACGGGTTCCGGCAAGTCCGAACTCCTCCAGACGCTGGTGGCGTCGCTGGCGGCGGTGAACCGCCCCGAGTCGATGTCGTTCGTGCTCGTCGACTACAAGGGCGGCAGCGCGTTCAAGGACTGCGTGGACCTGCCGCACACCGTCGGTATGGTCACCGACCTGGACACCCACCTGGTGGGGCGCGCCCTGGTCTCGCTCGGCGCCGAGCTGCACCGCCGCGAGCACATCCTGGCCAAGGCCGGGGCGAAGGACATCGAGGACTACCTCGAACTCCTGGACCGCGACCGGCGCATGCCGCAGATGCCCCGGCTGATGCTGGTCATCGACGAGTTCGCGTCCATGGCGCGCGAACTGCCGGACTTCGTGAAGGGCCTGGTCAACATCGCCCAGCGGGGCCGTTCCCTCGGCATCCACCTGGTGCTGGCCACGCAGCGGCCCGGCGGCGTGGTCACCAACGACATCCGCGCCAACACGAACCTGCGGATCGCGCTGCGGATGACCGACGAGACCGAGAGCCGCGACGTCATCGACGCGGCGGAGTCGGCGCACATCGGGATCGACACCCCCGGTCGCGCGTACGTCCGACTCGGTCACGCGTCCCTGCTGCCGTTCCAGTCGGGCCGGGTGGGCGGTCGGCGGGTCGTGGCGGTCGAGAACGCCTCCGCGCCCGTCGCCCACGCGGTCCGGTGGTCGGACCTGGCACTGCCCGCCCCGGTCGCGGCCAAGGAGAAGCAGCGGAGCGGTGACGTGGAGGCCACCGACCTCACAGCGCTGGTCACGGCCGTGCGGGAGGCCGCCGAGCTGGTCGGCGCGCGGCGCCAGCCCAGCCCCTGGCTGGACGCCCTGCCCACGTCGCTGACCCTCTCGGAGCTTCTGAGGGGGCGGCCTCCGCAGGCCGAGCCCGGTGTGGTGCGCCCGGTCCCGATCGGGCTGATCGACGTCCCGGCCCAACAGCGCCAGATGCCGTACACGTTCGACCTGGCCAGGAACGGCCACCTGCTCGTCATGGGGTCGGGGCGCACCGGCCGCTCCCAGACCCTGCGCACCCTCGCCGCCTCGCTGGCCCTGGGCCACCACCCGGACGACGTGCACCTGTACGGGCTGGACTGCGGCAACGGGGCGCTGCTGCCGATGGAGCGGCTGCCGCACTGCGGGGCGGTCGCCCAGCGCACCCAGGGCGACCGGGTCGTGCGTCTGCTGGGGCTGCTCGCGGAGGAGCTGGACCGCAGACAGAAACTGCTCGCGGCGCACGGCTGCGCCGACCTGGAGGAGCTGCGCGCCCTGCTGCCTGCGGGGGAGCGTCCGGCGCACGTCGTGCTCTTCGTCGACCGCCTGGACGCCTTCGAGCAGGCCTTCGGCGAGTACAACTACGGTGCCCTGGTCGAGGACGTCACCACCCTGATGCGGGACGGCGCCGGTGTGGGCGTGCACGTGGTCGCCACCGGCGACCGCCTGCTGACCCGCACGAAGTACTCCTCCACCACCGAGGACCTGCTGGTCCTGCGCTGCAACGACAGCGGCGACTACGGCTCGGCCGGACTCCAGGCCCGCTCCCTGCCGGAGGAGGTCCCGGACGGCCGGGCCTTCCGCGCGGGTGACGCCCTGGAGGTCCAGATCGCGCTGCTGACGAAGAACCCGCAGGGCGCCGCCCAGGGGCACGAGCTCACGCGCATCGCCGAGTTCGTCTCCCAGCGCCCCCGGCCC
This sequence comes from Nocardiopsis sp. NPDC006938, assembly GCF_042869555.1. NCBI lineage: Bacteria > Bacillati > Actinomycetota > Actinomycetes > Streptosporangiales > Nocardiopsidaceae > Nocardiopsis > Nocardiopsis sp. NPDC006938. The sequence goes on from NZ_JBIAGA010000003.1 coordinate 159,203, forward strand.
GGCGGCGGCCCCCTGCCGTTCCGCGTCGACGTCCTGCCGGACCAGCTGGGCTACGCGGACATGGCCCGGTACCGGACTGAGGCCCCCCGCCCGCTGCACGCCCTGATCGGTGTCGGTGGCAACGAGCTCACCGCCGTCACCGCCGACCTGTCGCGCGTCCCGACCTTCCTCGTGAGCGGGCCGCCCCAGTCCGGGCGGTCCAGCATGCTCACGACCATGGCCGCGTCGCTGTTGGAGGGCGGGACGGAGCTTTTGCTGGTCACCCCGCGCGGTTCGCGCCTGGCCGACCTGCGGGGCGAGCACGGGGTGCGGGCGGTCATCGACGCCGCCGAGCCGCGGCTGTCCCAGCTGCACGAGGCCCTCGGGCGCTTTGAGGCGGACACGGCGGTCGTGATGGTCGACGACGCGGAGCTGCTGCTCCAGAGCGACCTCGGCAAGGAGTTCACACGGATCGCGCGCGGCATGGTGGGCGCGGGGTGGGGCATCGTCGCGGCGGGCACCAACGAGGCGCTCCAGGGCGGGTTCAACGGCTGGCACGTCCACCTCAAGCGCAACCGGATCGGCGCGCTGTTGTCCCCGCAGAGTCAGGCCGACGGGGAGGTCCTGGGGTTGCGCCTGCCCAAGGGCGTCTCCAGCCCGAGGCTCACCCCGGGCACCGCCTACCTGCACCTGGGTGACGGCAGGACCCAGCAGGTGAGGGTGCCGATGCCGTGACCGAGGGGCCGGGGCGCCGATCGATACCTTGTGCGCGAGGTGAGAGGCGCTAGTATCCCTTTGATCCCCTTGTGACTCCCTCCGCCACCCCTGTTCTCGGTGGGCGCCCGGCACCGCAGCCAGTCACCCGTCCCACCCTTTACGCCGACCAGGATCTGTTCCCCGTGAACCCAACTCCGTCAGCCGTCTCCCTCCCCGTCACCGCCACCGACCTGACCTCCACCGACCCCGCGCGGATCGGCCCGTACCAGCCCCTCAAGCGCCTGGGGGCGGGCGGCATGGGCGTCGTGTACGCGGCCCGGTCCGGCGGGGGCGAGCTGGTCGCCGTCAAGCTCATCCACCCCGAGTACGCCGCCGACGACGAGTTCCGGGCGCGCTTCACCCGCGAGGTCGAACTGCTCCGCAGGGTCGGCGGCGCCTGCGCGGTGCCCCTGCTGGACGCCGACACCGGGGCCGAGCGGCCCTGGCTGGTCACGCCGCTCGTGCGCGGCCTGACGCTCAGCGCCTACATGCGCAAACACGGCGCCCTCGAAGAGGGACTGCTGGTCGGCCTGGCCGCGGGTGTGGCCGAGGCGCTCGCCCAGATCCACGAGGCGGGCATCGCGCACCGCGACCTCAAGCCCGCCAACATCGTGCTTTCGCCCGAGGGCCCCCGGGTCCTCGACTTCGGCGTGGCCCGGGCGGTCGACCAGACGGCCCTCACCCGGACCGGGTCCGTGATGGGCTCGCCCGGCTGGATCAGCCCCGACCACTACCAGGGCAAGCCCGCCAGCACCGCCGACGACATCTTCGCCTGGGGCGCCCTGGTGGCCTACGCGGCCACCGGGCGACCGCCCTTCGGCGGCGGGGACCCGGCCGCCATCGCCCACCGCGTGATCAGCGGCGAACCGGACACCGAGGGCTTCACCGGGCCACTGGCGGACCTGGCCCGGCGCGCGCTCCACAAGGAGGGCGCCCAGCGGCCCACGGCCCTGCAACTGGTCTCGGAGATGGTGTCCGTGACCCATCCGGGACGGTCCTTCGCCCCGGTGGCCTCCGCCGACGCCGCGGGCAGCGTGATGGGCGCACTGGTCGACGACAACTGGCACGGGGTGCGGACCGCCCCCGAACGAGAGTTCTCGGTGGCCGCCAACCGGGGCGGTCCCGGCGCGGGCCGGGTCCTGGCCGTGGTCGGAGCGGCCCTGGGCGCGCTCCTGCTCATCGCCGGGCTGGGCTTCGGCGGCGTGGCCCTGGCCAACAACTGGGACTCGCTGCCCGTCGCCTCCTGGTTCTCCGGAGACGCGGACGACGAGGCCGGTCAGGTGCCCGAGGAGGGCTCCGACACCGAACAGAGGCGCCCCGGACCGGTCGGCAAGGAACCCACCGAGGAGGCGTCGCCCTCGGACGAGCCCGACGAGGAGGAGGACGACGACGCCGAGGACGCGGACGAGGAGCAGGAGGAGGAGAGCGCTCCGACCACCGTGAGGGCCACGGTCGGCGCGGGGGTGAGCGCCTCCGGCTCCCGCCCCTCCGGCGACCACGTCGTGGCCTTCCGCCCCGACGGCGGGGACGGCCGGTACGCGGTGCTCGACGGCGCCACGGTGGTGTGCGCGTGGAGCTTCTGCCAGGGGCAGGGCGGCGGTGTGGCCGAGGGGGCCGCCGGATCGGTCTCCTCCAGCCCCGGCGCGCTGACCGGCTACGCCAACACCGGGAGCCGCACCGTCTCGGCGGAGGTCACCTACACCGAGGCTTCCGACGGCACCCTCACCATCACCCGACTCGTCGAGCACCACAGGACCAGCGGCAGCGGAACCCCGCCCTGGTAGGAGGAGCACACGTGCTGAACACCCTCACCCGCCGGATCTCCGGCGGACTCGCGATCGCCCTGGCCGCGGCCCTGGCCAGCGCCGCCCCCGCCGCCGCGGCCCCCTACAACGGGGAGTGCGGCAGCGGGTACGGCGTGGTGAACACGGCCTCCGTGCCCGGGGGCACCATCCACCTGGCCTACAACAATTCCAACGGGAAGAACTGCGTGATCGTGATGCGGTCCAACCCCGGGGCCGCGATGAGCATGGACGCGGCCCTCAAGCGCTCCGATTCCACCTCCTGGCAGACCGACCCCGGCAGCTTCACCACCTACGCGGGCCCGGTCTACCTGGAGGCCGCGGGCCAGTGCGTGGACTGGGGCGGTGCGATCGGCGGCGAGTGGGTCGTGCGCAACGGCACCAACTGCGGCTGACCGGCGGCGCCGACACGGGCGCCGCGCCCGGTGTGACCCAGGTCGCAACCGGGCGCTGGCGCCGCCCCCACGGCCCGCCCCCACGGTCGGGACGACGCCCGGGTCGGGCCGGTGGTACCCCCCGCTGTGCCGAGCACCACACCCCGGCTGGCCGGAACCGAACCCGGTTCTCTACCATCTCGAAGTATGGACGTCCCTGAGAGCGGGCCCGCCGGTACCGCGGCCCCCAACCTGGCCGAGGGCTTCCCGGCGGCCACACGTGAACGGTGGCGCGAACTCGTCGCCGGGGTGCTGCGCAAGAGCGGCGTCGCCGAGGAACGCCTCGCCGACGCCCCCGAGTCCGTCCTGGCCACGCACGGCTACGACGGGTTCGACATCGCGCCCCTGTACACCGCCGACCCGCCCGCCGCCGATCCCGGTTACCCCGGGCTGGCCCCCTTCACCCGCGGCTACCGCCCGGGCGGGGGCGTGGCCGGGGGCTGGGACATCCGCGCCCGGCACACCGACACCGACCCCGCCGAGCTCCGCCGTCGCGCGCACAACGACCTCATGAACGGTGCGGGCTCGTTGTGGGTGGCCGTGGGCCCGGACTCCGCCCCCGAAGGCGCGCCGCCCGGCGGTGTCCCCCTCTCCCGCCTGGGCGAGGCCCTCGCCGACGTCTACCTGGACCTCGCGCCCGTGGTGGTGTCCGCGCCCGGACCGCACGCCCTCGACGCCGCCACCGCTCTGCTCAGGGCGCACACCGACGCCGACGTCCCCGACGGCCGGGTCATCTCCCACCTGGGCCTGGACCCCATCAGCGCGGCGGCCCTGGCCGGTGAGCGCCCCGACGTGGCCGACCCCGCCCGCTTCGCCGCCGAACACGCCGCCCGCTACCCGGAACTCGGACTGTTCGTCGCCGACGGGACCCTGGTCCACGACGCGGGCGGCTCCGAAGCCCAGGAGATCGGTTTCGCCGTCGCCGCCGCGACCGCCTACCTGCGCGCGCTCACCGGCGCCGGACTCGACCTGGCCGACGCCGCCCGCCGGATCGAGTTCCGGCTCGCCGCCAACGCCGACCAGTTCTCCGTCATCGCCAAGCTGCGCGCCGTCCGCGCCATGTGGAACCAGGTGCTGGAAGCCTGCGGGGTGCCCGCCGACCGGCGCGGCATGAGCCTGCACGCCACCACCTCCGACGCCATGCTCACCCGCCGCGACCCGCACGTGAACATGCTCCGCACCACCGTGGCCTGCTTCGCGGCCGGGGTGGGCGGAGCCGACGCCGTCACCGTGGTGCCCTTCGACAGCGCCGTGGGCCTGCCCGACGACTTCGCGCGCCGCATCGCCCGCAACACCCAGTCGCTCCTCATCGAGGAGTCCCACCTGGCCCGGGTCATCGACCCGGCCGGAGGGTCGTTCTACGTCGAGTCCCTCACCCGCGCCCTCTACGGCGCCGGGTGGGCCTTCTTCCAGGAGCTGGAACGCGCCGGGGGCGCCGCCGACGCCGTCGCGCACGGCGAACTCCGCACCGCCGTGGACCGCACCTGGGAGCGCCGCCGCCACGACCTCGCCCGCCGCACCGCCCCGCTCACCGGGGTCAGCGAGTTCCCCGACCCGAACGAGAGACCCCTGGTCCGCGCCGCCGACCCGGCCCGCCGGGCCCCCGTCGAAGGCGGTTTTCCCGTTCGCCGCTACGCCCAGGAGTACGAGGCCCTGCGCGACCGCTCCGACGCGCACACCGCCGCCACCGGCCACCGGCCCGCGGCCTTCCTCGCCACCCTCGGCCCGGTCGCGGCGCACACCGCCCGCGCCTCCTTCGCCACCAACCTGCTCGCCGCCGGGGGAGTGGAGGCCCGCGACCCGGGCCCGCTCGACGACGCCCCGTCCGCCGCCCGCGCCTTCGCCGACTCCGGCAGCCGGGTCGCCGTCATCTGCTCGTCGGACCGCCTCTACGACGAGCACGCCGAGGAGGCGGCCCGCGCCCTCAAGGGGGCCGGGGCCCGCCGCGTCCTGCTCGCCGGAGCACCGCGCGACTCCTACCGGGAGGCCGGGGTGGACGCCTTCGCCCACCGGGGATGCGACGCCGTCGCGCTGCTCACCGACCTCGTCGACGTGCTCCTCACCGACCCCCCGACCACCACGACCGACTCCACCCAGGGGGCGAACGCATGATCCCCGACTTCTCCGCCGTCGACCCCCGGTACCCGGCCTTCACCGGCGGCGACCAGGGCGCGGCCGACTGGCGCCGGTCCCTGGAGGACTCCACGGGCAAGGCCGCCGACGCCCTGGAGTGGGAGACCCCCGAGGGCATCGGGGTCCGGCCGCTCTACACGCCCGCCGACCGCGCGGGCCTGGACTTCGTGGACGGGCTGCCCGGCATCCCGCCGTACCTGCGCGGGCCCTACCCGACCATGTACGTCAACCAGCCGTGGACCATCCGCCAGTACGCCGGGTTCTCCACCGCCGAGGAGTCCAACGCCTTCTACCGCCGCAACCTCGCCGCCGGCCAGAAGGGCCTGTCGGTCGCCTTCGACCTCGCCACCCACCGGGGCTACGACTCCGACCACCCCCGGGTCGCCGGGGACGTGGGCATGGCGGGCGTGGCCATCGACTCCATCTACGACATGCGCCAACTGTTCGACGGCATCCCGTTGGACCGGATGAGCGTGTCCATGACCATGAACGGCGCGGTGCTGCCCGTCCTGGCCCTCTACATCGTGGCCGCCGAGGAGCAGGGGGTGCCGCCCGAGAAGCTGTCGGGGACCATCCAGAACGACATCCTCAAGGAGTTCATGGTCCGCAACACCTACATCTACCCGCCGCGGCCGTCGATGCGGATCATCTCCGACATCTTCGCCTTCACCTCCCAGCGGATGCCGCGCTTCAACTCCATCTCCATCTCCGGCTACCACATGCAGGAGGCCGGGGCCACGGCCGACCTGGAGCTGGCGTACACCCTCGCCGACGGCGTGGAGTACATCCGCGCGGGTCAGCGGTCCGGACTGGACGTGGACGCCTTCGCGCCCCGGCTGTCGTTCTTCTGGGCGATCGGGATGAACTTCTTCATGGAGGTCGCCAAGCTGCGCGCGGCCCGACTGCTGTGGGCCCGCCTGGTCAAGGACCTGGGTGCCGCCAAGGACAAGTCGCTCAGCCTGCGCACGCACTCCCAGACCTCCGGCTGGTCGCTCACCGCGCAGGACGTGTTCAACAACGTCGCGCGCACCTGTGTGGAGGCCATGGCCGCCACACAGGGCCACACCCAGTCGCTGCACACCAACGCCCTGGACGAGGCGCTCGCCCTGCCCACCGACTTCTCCGCGCGCATCGCCCGCAACACGCAGCTGCTGTTGCAGCAGGAGTCGGGCACCACCCGCGTCGTCGACCCCTGGGGCGGCAGCTACTACGTCGAGAGCCTCACCCACCAGCTCGCCGAGAAGGCGTGGGCGCACATCCAGGAGGTCGAGCGGGCCGGGGGGATGGCCGCCGCGATCGACGCCGGACTGCCGAAGATGCGCATCGAGGAGGCGGCCGCCCGCACCCAGGCGCGCATCGACTCCGGCCGCCAGCCCGTGATCGGGGTCAACAAGTACCGCCCCGACACCCCCGACGAGATCGACGTCCTCAAAGTCGAGAACTCCAGGGTCCGCGCCCAGCAGCTCGACAAGCTCCGCCGCCTGCGCGAGGAGCGCGACGAGCGGGAGGTGCGCGCCGCCCTGGACGCCCTCACCGAGGCCGCCGGACGGGAGTCCCGGGCCGACGAGGACCTCACGAACAACCTCCTCGCCGCCGCCGTCGACGCGGCCCGGGCCAAGGCGACCGTCGGAGAGATCTCCGACGCCATGGAGAAGGTGTTCCACCGCCACTCCGGCCAGATCCGTACGATTCAGGGTGTGTACAGGAACGAGGCGGCCGGGAGCGCCGACGCGGCCGGGCTGATGGACCGGGTGACCGCCCGGGTCGAGGAGTTCACCGAGGCCGAGGGCCGCCGCCCCCGCATCCTCGTGGCGAAGATGGGCCAGGACGGCCACGACCGGGGCCAGAAGGTCATCGCGACGGCCTTCGCCGACCTCGGCTTCGACGTGGACGTGGGCCCGCTCTTCCAGACCCCGGCCGAGGTCGCCGTCCAGGCCGTGGAGGCCGACGTACACGTGGTCGGGGTGTCCTCGCTGGCGGCCGGGCACCTCACCCTGGTGCCCGCGCTGCGCGAGGAGCTGGCCCGGCTGGACCGCGAGGACATCATGATCGTGGTGGGCGGGGTGATCCCCCCGGGCGACTTCGACGAGCTCCGCGCGGCCGGTGCGTCCGCGATCTTCCCGCCCGGAACGGTGATCGCCGAGGCCGCCGTCGACCTGCTCGACCAGTTGGAGGACCGGCTGGACCCCGACGGCGGGGACGGGTCGCGCGAGGCACGGAGCGGCCGGGGCCCGGTGGGCCCGGAGTAGTCCGAGCGGCGTCCGGAGGGTCCGGCGCGGGAACGAGCGGCCGGTGAACGGCCGGAAGGGGAGTGGACGTGGCGGTGCGCGGGAGGCGTCCGGTGGACGTGGACGCCCTGGCCGAGGGGGTGCTGTCCGGGCATCGGCCGACCCTGGCCAGGGCCATCACCCTCGTGGAGTCGCGCCGCCCGGACCACGCGCGCGCCGCGCAGGAACTCCTGGTGCGGGTGCTGCCGCACACCGGCAAGGCCCAGCGGGTGGGCATCACCGGGGTGCCCGGTGTGGGCAAGTCGACCTTCATCGACGCGCTCGGGACACGGCTGACCTCACGCGGCCACCGGGTGGCCGTGCTCGCCGTCGACCCCTCCTCCACCCGCACCGGCGGGAGCATCCTGGGCGACAAGACGCGCATGGCCGAGCTCGCGGTCGACCCCGACGCGTTCATCCGGCCCTCGCCCACGGCGGGCACCCTCGGCGGGGTCGCCCGCGCCACGAGGGAGACCATGCTGCTCATGGAGGCGGCCGGGTTCGACGTGGTGCTGGTGGAGACCGTGGGCGTCGGCCAGTCCGAGGTCACGGTCGCCGCGATGGTCGACTGCTTCCTGTTCCTCACACTGGCCCGCACCGGCGACCAGCTCCAGGGGATCAAGAAGGGCGTGCTGGAACTCGTCGACGTGGTGGCGGTGAACAAGGCCGACGGTGCGCACGCCGACGACGCGCGCAAGGCCGCCCGGGAGCTCTCCCGGGCCCTGCGCCTGCTCCAACCGGTGCACCCTGAGTGGCGGCCGCCGGTGCTCACCTGTAGCGGCCTGACCGGCGACGGTCTGGACGAGGTGTGGGAGACCGTGCTCGAACACCGGCGTGTGCTGGAGCGGGACGGTGCCCTTGCCGAGCGGCGCAGCGCCCAGGGTGTCAGTTGGATGTGGGACCAGGTGCGCGACCAGCTGATGGACTCGTTCCTGAGGGACCGGGAGGTGTCCGCTCTCGTCCCGGAGATGGAGGCGCGGGTGCGGTCGGGTGAGACGACCGCCACTCTCGCCGCGCGTTCCCTACTGGCCTCCTTCACTCAGGGTGACGGCGTCCACGAGGGGCGAACGGGGCGTGACCGGTCCGGGAACGACGGCGGGGACGACTGAGGAGAGCTGGGCGACACCGGGTTCCATGTCGTGAAATGACCCAGGGTGAACGGGAGGTATCGCCCGTGGGGGAGGGGGTTCTCGCCCATGAGGCGAAAATTTCTTCCCCGATGCCATTCCCGTGGGAGCGGTTCGCTTATACCGTGTGTGTCCAACGACTTACCAGACCGCTCGGGCGCGCAGGCGTCTCCCTCACCGGACCGGCTCTGTGGGAGTGGAGCCGGGTCCGGTAGTCGTTCCCGGTCGGGCTGCGTATGGTTAAGCGAGGGACCCCTCACCATCGGAGCGTGGGGCCGGGAGGAGTGAACGTGCACAGGCTTGGACTGAGCACGCGGTTCGAGAGCCGCAGCGTCATCGTCGCGATCGAGGGAGAACTCGACATCGCGACCGCCGCCGACCTCCAGGAACACATCAAGACCGCGATCGAGGACCACGGTCCGTGGCTGATCCTGGATCTGTCCGCCCTGGACTTCATGGACTCCAGCGGGCTGAACGTCATCATCAACGCCTACCGGAACGTCCGTGAGCTGGACGGTTCCCTGTCCCTGGCGGCCCTGAACGAGCGCGTCACCAAGGTCGTCCGCCTGGTCGGCCTGCACCGGCAGGTCCCGGTCCACCAGACCGTCGCCACCGCCGTAGCGGCGATGGAGGCCCTAGAGGCCAAGCGCCAGGCCGGATAGTCCGGCCCGGTCCCGTGAGCCCCCTCTCCCGGGACCGCCCCCAGCCGTGAACACCCCCTCTCCCGTGCCCGCGCCGGGTACGCGGACACCGCCCGGAGAGGCGGGTGCGGGTCCGTCCACGGCCGCCCCCCACCGGGGCGGCCGACTCCCCCTGTGGACAACGCTCTTCCGACCCCGGGCGGCGGGGATAATGGAACCATCGACACCACACCCCCCGCCCCCAGGTCCCCCCGCCTCCTCGACCCCCTCCTCCGCTTCCAGGTCCGGGCCCAGAACGACCCCGGGCACGCACGCCGGGTGGCCTTCACCGGCGTGCTGTCACTGACGCTCCTGACCGTGCTCCTCGGCCTGCTCTTCGGCGTCGCCGACCACCCCGCCGTGTGGGCCGTCCTGGCCTTGGTCGGCGTGGCGGCTGGCCTCCCCCTCTTCCTGATGGTGGTCACCGCGTTCGTGCACCTGATGGTGTTCAGGGTCCCGCTCCCCGCCGACACCCGGCCGGCGGACCTGCGGGCCGCCAGACGCGTGCTCCGCTCAAGGACGCTGACCGGCGTGCCCGAGGTCGACCGGGTCGCCCGAGCCCTGGCCGCCCAGGTCCTGGGTCAACGGCTCTGGCCGTCGGCGCTGATGTTGGCCGGTTTCAGCGTCCTCAACCTGTTCAACGCCCTCAACCGGTACGCCTCGGACGGTGGCTGGAGCGGCTCGGCCGTCTTCCTGGTCGTGAGCGTCCTGATGGCATTGATGGTGGTCTTCGCCGTCGCCCACGACCTCCTGGCCAAACGGAGGGCCCGGGACCTGGCGATGGCCTACGACGCCCGCCCCGGGGGCACGGTCAAGGGCGAACCCTCCCGAGGTCTCGGATAGGTCACGGCGAATCGGGGTAGGGGTGCGGCATGAACGAGCACACGACACACCCCCGGTCCGCTCGCCGACATCCCAGGGCCCTGTTCGGCCGGATGCAGGTCTACGCGCAGAACCATCCGCGTGCCTACGCCGTCAGGGCCTCGCTCATCCTCTTCCCCGTGGTCGTGCTCCCGCCGCTGGTCCTCTGCGTGCTCGTGGCCGACGACTGGCGGAGCGCGGTGCCCGCGCTCCTCGCGGGCCTCGCCCCCGCCGCGGTCATGATGGCTCTCATGGTGTGGCTGATGCCCGTGTTCCTGCGCAGGACCCTCGGCACGTCCACCCTCGCTCCGGGCACCGATCCGGTCGACCTGCTGGAGGCCAAACGCCAGCTGCGCCGCGGCGGCCTCCACGAACGCGACTCCGTCAACCGGGCCGCCCGGGTGGTCGCCGCCCAGGCGGAGGCGGGCATCAACTCCCCGCGCACGGTCACCGTGATCAGTGTGATCGGCCTGCTCCTGTTCGGTACGCTGAGCGTCCTCAACCTCCGGGCCCACGGCCCGGGTGTTGACGCCGTCTTCCCGCTCGTGATCACCCTGCTGTTCCTGGGCTACGTGCTCTTCCTCGGCCCCTGGGTGCGGCGCTACCGCCAGCGGGCGCGCGACTTCGCACGGCTCTACGACGAGCGCGAGGCCGCGCGCCGGAGCGCGTCGGGCCCGACCGTCCACCGCTGACCCCGGGCCGCTCGGCTCGCGCAGAGCCCCCGGCGCCCCCGGGGGAGGGGAAGTCCTCCCGGGGGCGCGCCCGGCTCAGCGGGCGCCGAGCAGGTGCTCCAGGGCGAGCTGGTCCAGCCGCTCGAAGTGGTAGCCGCGCCGCCCCGCCTCCTCAGCGTCGAACTCCTCCCGGAGCAGGTCCGCGACGCTCTCGCCGGGGGCGAGGGTGGAAGTGGAGAGTTCGGGGACCCGGGCGTCGGCCAGGGCCGCGGCCACCTCCGGATCGGCGCGGAAGGCCGCCGCCCGCTCCCTGAGCAGCAGGTAGTTGCGCATGCAGCCCGCCGCCGACTCCCACACCCCGGACACGTCCTCGGTGCGCGGCGGCTTGAAGTCGAAGTGCCTGGGCCCCTCGTATCCGGCCCGCTCCAACAGGTCCACGAGGAAGAAGGCCTCCTTGAGGTCGCCCGCGCCGAAGCGCAGGTCCTGGTCGTACTTCACTCCGCGCTGTCCGTTGAGGTCGATGTGGAACAGCTTGCCCGCCCACAGCGCTTGGGCCACGCCGTGCGCGAAGTTCAGCCCGGCCATCTGCTCGTGACCGACCTCGGGGTTGACCCCCACCATCTCCGGGTGGGCGAGCCGCTCGATGAAGGCCAGGGCGTGGCCGACGGTGGGCAGCAGCACGTCGCCACGCGGTTCGTTGGGCTTGGGCTCGATCGCCAGGCGCAGGCCGTACCCCTGCTCCCGGACGTAGGAGCACAACAGGTCGAAGGCCTCGCGCAGACGGTCCAGCGCGGCGCGGTGGTCCTTGCCCGCCTCGGTCTCCGAGCCGTCCTGGCCGCCCCAGCACACGTAGGTGGTCGCGCCCAGGGAGGCCGCCAGGTCGATGTTGCGAATCACCTTGCGCAGCGCGTGGCGTCGTACGTCCCGGCTGTTGGAGGTGAAGCCGCCGTCCCGGAAGACCGGGTGGCTGAACAGGTTCGTGGTGGCCATGGGAACCGTGAGCCCGGTCTCGTCGAGCGCCTTGCGGAAGCGCTGGATCACCGCGTCCCGTTCGTCGGGGGTGCTGCCCGGCGGGATCAGGTCGTCGTCGTGGAAGGTGACGCCGTACGCGCCGAGGTCGGCGAGGCGGCGCACGGCGTCGACCGGGTCGAGCGGCGGCCGGACGGGGTCGCCGAAGGTGTTGACACCGCGCCAGCCGACGGTCCACAGGCCGAAGGTGAAGCGGTCCTCGGGGGTGGGGCGGAGGTCGGTCGTGTCTACCAAGTCTGCTCCCGGGGGGTCGATCCGTGGGGGTGTGCGGACCCGGACAGTCTGTACAGAGCCACGACCCGCCGTCAATGGTCCCTCACCCTCCGAACCCGGTGCCCGGCCCCGCCCCCTCCCACACCGGTGGGCCCGGGTCCCGCCCGGCGGTCGTCCCCGTCGAAAACCCGTTGCCCGGGGGTGGGGGCGCTGGTTGGATCACCCTCATGGTGCCTCCCGACGTCTTCCGCCACCAGCCCGCCCTCACCGGTGACCGCGTGCGCCTGGACCCGCTCACGGCGGCCAACGCCGACGACCTCGTCCCCGGCCTGGTGGACATGGACCCGCAGGTGCGCAGGCTCACCGGCACCCACCGGGAGTTCACCGCCGAGGGGCTCGTCCGGCTCTTCACGGCCCGCGAGCATCAGCACGACCGGGCCGACTGGGTGATCCGCTCCCGGGCCGACGACCGCGTCGTCGGGGACTGCGCACTCCTCGATCTGGACCCGGACAACGCCGAGGCGCACTACCGGATCGCGCTCAGCTCCATGGAGCACACCGGACGGGGCTACGGCACCGAGGCCACCGACCTGGTCCTGGAGTACGCCTTCGAGACCGCCGGTCTGCACCGGGTGGCGTTGGAGGTCTTCGCCTTCAACACCAACGCCGAACGCTCGTACGCGAAATCGGGGTTCGTCCGTGAGGGCGTGTGGCGCCAGCACCTGCGCTGGGACGGGGCGTGGCACGACGCGGTCCTGATGTCGATCCTCGACCACGAGTACGCCGAGCTTCGTCGCACGCGCGGCTGACCCGCCCGCCGACCGCGCCCCGGGTTAGTTTGGGGGCATGCCCGTCCCGGACTTCGTCACCCAGTTGCGCGCCCACGTCGGCCACTCCCTGCTGCCCCTGGTGGGTGTGACCGGGGTGGTGCTCGACGACGACGGCCGCGTGCTGTTGCACCAGCGCTCCGACGACGGCCGTTGGGCCACTCCCGGCGGCATCCTCGAACCGGGGGAGCAGCCCGCGCGGGCCGTGGTCCGCGAGGTGTGGGAGGAGACGGGGGTGAGGGTGGAGGTGGAGCGGCTGGTCGCCGTGCTCGGGCAGGAGCCGCACACCTACCCCAACGGCGACCGGGTGCAGTTCCTCGACCTGGCCTTCCGCTGCCGGTCCGTCGGCGGGCGGCTGACGGTCGACGATGACGAGAGCCTGGACGTGGGCTGGTTCGCCGACCACGAGATGCCGCCCATGGCCGAACGCGTACTGGAACGCGTCCGCTGGGCCCGGCTCGACGAGGGAGCCCCCCATTTCGAACGCTGATACGGTGAGCCGTATGCAGCGCGCCTTCATGACGACGACGCCGGAGTCCCCGGCGCGCTGAACCGTGTTTTCGACAGGCCCCGGGGCGAGTGCCCCGGGGCCTTCGTCTTGCGGTCACTCGTTCCACAGGAGGAGACGTGATGACCGCACGACACGACCACCGCAGGCTCGGCCGCGAGCTCGAACTCTTCGGCACCGACCCGCTGATCGGATCAGGGCTGCCCTACTGGCTGCCGGACGGTGCCACCGTGCGCCACGCCTTGGAGGAGTACGTCCGTGACGCCGAACGGCGTGCGGGGTACCAGCACGTGTACTCGCCGGTACTCGGCAAACGCGAGCTGTACGAGGCCTCCGGACACTGGAGCCACTACCGCGACGACATGTACCCGCCGATGGACCTGGGCGGTGGCGAGCAGGTCGTGCTGAGGCCGAGCCTGTGCCCCCACCACGCGGTGATCTACCGATCGCGCGGGCGGGGCCACCGGGAACTCCCGCTGCGGGTGGCCGAGCTGGGCGGCATGTACCGCTCGGAGCGCTCCGGGGTCCTGGGCGGTCTGAGTCGGGTGCGCGCGATCCAGCTCAACGACGCGCACGTCTTCTGCGCGCTGGAGCAGGTCGTGGACGAGGTGGGTGCCGCACTGGAGCTGGTGCGGGGTGCGCACGCCGCGATGGGAGTCGCCGCCACCCGCTACCGACTGTCGCTGCCCGGCCCGGGAGGAAAGTACGTCGACGCTCCGGACCTGTGGAGCCGCTCCACCGAACTGTTGTCCGAGGCCCTCGACCGTTCCGGCGTGCCCTACGAACGGGCGGAGGACGAGGCGGCCTTCTACGGACCCAAGATCGACGTGCAGTTCACCGACGCGGGAGGTAGGGAGTTCACCCTCTCGACCGTTCAGGTGGACTTCCACCAGCCGGAGCGGTTCGACCTGACCTACGTCGGAGCGGACGGCGCCCGGCACCGGCCCGTCATGGTGCACCGGAGCGTGATCGGGAGCGTGGAACGGGCGGTGGCGCACCTGGTGGAGGTCCACGGTGGGGCGTTCCCCGCCTGGTTGGCGCCCGTCCAGGTCGTGGTGCTGCCGGTCTCCGGCGACCAGGTCGCCGACGCCGCCCGGATCGTGGCGCGGTGCGTCGACCTGGGGCTGCGCGCGGAGGTCGCGGGGCCCGAGCACGGCGGCCTGGGCGGACGAATCCGGGCGGCTCGACTGGTGCCCTACCAGGTGGTGCTGGGGGCGAGGGAGGTCCTGGCGGGCAGCGTCTCCGTGCGGTTGAGGGACGGACGTCGCCCGGACCCGATGCCGGAGGGCGAGTTCGTCGAACTCGTGCGCGGCCTGGTGGGGGCGTACTCGGTCCGGCTCTGGCGCTGACGCGGGCCCGCCCTCCGAGGCGGGAGCGGGTCCGGGAGCCCGGCGGGGGCACCCGGACCCGCCCTACCGGTCACTCCACTGGCGCCGCATGGTCCAGTGTTCGGAGGCGGTGTCCCGGGAGATGTCGATGATGCTGGGCTGCCCCGTCTCGGACTCGGCGGAGACGCGGAGCAGGTGGATCTGCGTGGCCGGTACGCCCGGGCCCCCGGGCCGGGCGGGCCAGTCGCCGATGATCCGGCGGACGCGGAAGGTGTGGCCGCGCCAGGTGAACTGGGCGGGGTGGCCACGGTCGGTGGAGCGGACGTGGATCTGGTCGTTCTGGAGACTCACGCCGCCCACCTTATCGAACGCATGTTCGAAAAGGTCAAGTCTTCCTGCGATGACGTAGGTCGCTTTACTGTGGGGTCGCTACAGGAACACCCGGCCCCGGCGGGCGCGGTCGCGCAGGGCGGCCATCCTGCGCGTGTTGCTGGGGCGGTGCGAGAGCAGGTGGTAGAGCAGCAGGGAGCAGCCTCGGTCGGTGTGCGCGCGGGCGGCCATCTCGCCCAGGTTCACGCGCGGGTACAGGGCGGGTCCGCCCGCGAGGAGCCGCACCGCGTGGGTGCCCTCGGGCACATGGGCGTGGGCGTGGTCGTCGGCCGTGTACTCGGCGGCTCGGGAGAGTGCCGCGCCCAGGCCGGGGACGAGGTCGGCGCCCAGGGTCGCCAGTCGCCGCCAGTACCCCGTGTGCCCGGCGGCGACGTGGCCCACCTGGTGGGCCACGAGGAAGGCGAGGGCGTCGCGGTCGCGCAGCTCTCCGCGGTCGAACAACGTGTCGGGCAGCACCAGGTAGCGCCGGAGACCGTGCGCGGCGGCGTCGGCGCGGGCCGAGCACGGGCGGGTGCGGACGTAGGCCTCCGGGGTGCGGTTCAGCCCCATCTCCCGGGCCAGTTCGACCACCACCCGGTACGCCTCGGGGAACTGGGTGGGCGAGATCCGGACGGACTCCGCGCGTTCGCGGGCGTAGCGCAGTCCGCGCACGGACCAGCAGGCCAGGGGGACCGCGACCAGGGCCAGGGCCGTCCCGAGCGGAGAGCCCGTCACGGTCCACACCAGCCGCAGCAGCACCGCGGCCAGGGTGAGCGTCACCGTCACGCCGAGCGCGAGCAGGGGTCTCTCCCAGGGATGCGCGGCGGCCGGGACGACCTCCTCGTCGGGGTCGGTCGGGTGCGGGTCGAGCGCCCGACCGTGGGGCGCGGTCCGGCGCGGTGGCCATGCGCCGGGCGCCGTGGTGCAACCGGGGACTCCGTGGACCGCGCCGGTCGCGAACACCCCTCCAGACGGCGTGGCATGATGACGCATACTGCTCCCCTCGGGCCGCCCTTGACCAGGAATGACTACTCCCTGTGCCTAAATATTACTTTCCGCTGTCCCTGGTGGGGTGCGGAGCTGGCGGCGTGTCCGGGGTCAGGGGCGTTCGTGGCGGCGGAACTCCTCGGCGAGCTCGTCCAGGAACTGGTCGACCTGGGCCGGGTCGTACCCCGGGCGCGCGCGGGTGGTGGCGAACTGGACCCGCTCCACCTCGGCGGCGGTGAGGGTGGCCCGGTCCGGCCTGCCCTGGAGCAGGACCTCCAGTGTGTACTCGGCGCGGTCCAGGAAGTCGTCCACCTCCTGCTCGTTGTAGCCGGTGGTCAGTCGGGTGGTGGCGAAACGCTTCTCCCTGATGTCCCGGGGCGCCATCCGTGGTCCGTGCGCGGCCGGTGGGGTGGGCTGCGGGCCGGGGTGGGGCGGTCCCGGGTAGCCGGTCCCGGGGTGGGGCTGGCGGGGTCCGCCCCGGTCGGGGTGCGGGGGCAGCGGCGGCGGGGCGGACTGGCCCAGGCCGCGACCGGCGAGGTCGGCCACGACGAGGTCGAGGAAGTCGTCCACCTCGTCCTCGCGGTAGCCGGGGCTCATCCGGGTGGTGCGGAACCGGGAGTTGCGGATCTCCTCGGCGGTGAGTAGCGGACCCGTGCGCGGCCCGCCCTCCAGGGCCACCAGGGTCGCCTCGATCCGGTCGAGGAGGGCGTCCACGTCCTCCTCGTTGTAGCCCGGGCGCAGTCGCACCGTGTGGAACTTCTTGTCGCGGATGTCCGCCGGTGTCAGAGGCATGGTCCCCATTGTGCAGTTCACGAGGTTCGTAGGTGTGGAATCACGCGTCCGCGTGTGCGTTCGGCGGGGTCGGCCCGATCGGAGGTGCCGTGTGGCCGCCTCCTGTGCCGTGCCCGAACGCGTGCGGGGCGGGGCGCGTGAGGGCTGGGGGAACTCATGGTTGGCATTATGCCGAGAGAGGGTGGCCCATGTCATACCGACCGGTAGTTCTGGCCGGGCGCGGACGCGGCCGCCCCCTGGGGGGCGGCCCTCTGGGCGGGGCCTTCTTCGTAAGACGCGCCGTCAGGGTGGAGGTTTACCCGTTCCCAAAAGAATGACGGGAATTTATTAGGGCGGTTACTCAGTGTTTCCATGAGTTCTATCGTGATGGTTTTGAGATCAGTGATCATGCATTTGATCTTTGGGTGGACTGTACTCTTTTCGTAGGGAATGGAAAGTAACTCAGCCGGTTCTTCCGGCCCTTGCCCTCTGCGGGCCGAAACCGTGCACGCTCTCTATTTTCGCAGGTCATGGGCTTCTGTGTGCCCTGGCCGTCCCCCATTCGACCCTGGTCCGTGATTCCGCGTTCCGAGACTTCCCGCCTTTGTGTTCCGGCGGTGGAAGCTCAGACCAGGCCTGGCCCCGAACCATGTGGGCCCGGACGATCCACACGAGGACTGATCTTGAAGAACGCTTCTCGAATCTCCGCGCGTCGCGTGTTCCAGGGCGGCTTCGCCTTCGCCGCGCTGGGTGCCATGACCCTGGGCGCGGCCTCGCCCGCCCACGCCGACACCTACGGGTGGGGCTACGCCTCGGCCCTGGGTGCCTCCGAGGCCACCCAGACCTACATCACCAAGGACCAGACGGTCTCCGACTCCTTCAGCGGCGCCATCGACAACTGGCTGACCGTCGAGGGCACCACCACCGCCACCGTGAACGCCTCCGGCGCCACCGGTACCGCCGTCGTGGAGACCGCTCGCATCGTCATCACCGAGGACGACCTCCCCGGCATCCTCGACCCGGAGGACGACGACGAGGACGAGGACGAGGACGACGAGGAGACCCCGGAGGACGACGACGCCGAGGGCGACGACGCCGAGGGCGAGGACGACTCCGACGACTCCGAGGGCTCCGAGGGCTCCGGCGACGACACCGACACCGAGACCCCCGGTGACGGCGGGGACGACACCACTCCCGAGCAGCCCTCCGAGCAGCCGACCGACGAGCCGGACGCCCAGCCCTCGCAGGAGCCGGGCGACTCCTCCGACGAGACCGACACCACCGAGGCGGCCACCACCTCCGCCGAGGTCATCGAGCTCGACGAGGAGAACTCCGAGCTGGTCGACGGCGGCGGCGAGGTTCTGCTCGATACCACCATCAACGGTGCCAGCGTCTCCACCAGCCAGAGCTGGGGCGGCGAGGTCAGCCACAACTTCAACGGCGATGGCGAGTACACGTTCCAGGCCGAGGTCGAGGGCCAGACCTACGAGCTGGTCGTCGCGCTGGAGCCCGTCACCGGGGTCTACGAGACCCAGGACGCCGGCTTCGTCTGGAACGACGCCGTCACCGACATGTACATCACCTTCAGCGTCAACGACGAGATCGTCTCCGGCTTCCTGATCGCCGAGAGCGCCGCCGGTATCACCACCGGCACCGTCGGCGGTGGCGAGGGCGACGGCTCCGGTGGTGGCGACACCAAGAACCCGGAGAAGAAGGAGCGCGACGAGAAGTCGGTTCCCAAGACCGACGCCAAGGACGCCAAGCCGCTGGCGGCGACCGGTTCGCCGATCGCCGGTCTGATCGCGGCCGGTGCCGCGATCGCCGCCGGTGGTGGCGCCGCCGCCTACCTGGCGCGCCGCAAGAAGAAGTCCGGCGAGGACACCCCCGACACCAACGAGAGCTAGCCACCGGGGCCGGGTCGTGCGGGGCGAGTGGCGCGGCCGGGCCGGTGTGACGACGGGGCGGGTCCCGGGGAGAGATCCCCGGGACCCGTTTCCGTGTGCGGGATCAGCCGCGCAGCAGGTAGGCGGCCAGGCCCCGGGCGATGGAGTCGGCGGCGCGTTCGCGCCACTCGGGGTCCTCCAGGAGTTCGGCGTCCTGGGTGTTGCGCATGTTCCCGGCCTCCAGGAACACCTTCGGTACCGTGGACATGTTCAGGCCGCCCAGGTCGGTGCGCTCGTCCAGGCCGTCCTCGGCCAGGTAGTCGGCGTAGGGGATGTCGCTGCCCTCGAGGTACTCGCGGCGCAGGTCCTCGGCGAGCAGCGCCGAGGGCTCGACGATGTCCTCGGTGAACCCGCTCACCTCACCCGGGGCGATGACGTGGAACCCGCGCCCCGACCCCGGTCCGCCGTCGGCGTGGATGGACAGGGCGACGTCCGCGTCGTTGTCGTTGCCGATCTCGGCGCGTTCGTTGACGCACGGGCCCACGCCCTCGTTGTCCTCCCGGGTGAGGATGACCGTGGCGCCGTCCGCCTCCAGACGTTCCTGGACGAGCAGGGACAGTTCCCAGGTGAACTCGTGTTCGGGGTAGCCGTTGACGCTCTCGGCCCCCACCGTGTCGCAGGCCTTCTCACCGGGGCCGGCGGGGACCAGGGCGTTGATCTCACCCGGCGCCGCGGCGTTGCCCCCGTTGTGGCCGGGATCGATGACCACGACGCGGTCGCCGAGGGGGCCGACACCGGGCGGCGCGGTCTCGTCGTCGGCCACGGCGCCGTTTCCGGCCCCGTCCTCCGGGCCGGGCAGCGGTGGTGCCGCGGTCGGGTCGGACCCGGCCGCACCTCCGGCCGGGGGAGTGCAGCCCGTGGTCCAGACGACGGCGAGCGAGAGCAGGGCCAGGGCGCGGGTGGCGCGGCTCCGGCGCCCTGAAGGTGCGCAGACGAGCATGCGTCAAACCTAGCCGCTGTCCGTGACCCCGCCGTACCCGTACAGAGCCGGACGAACGGTGCCCGTTCCACGCCCGTTCTCGTCCCGGTCGTCACGGGAGTCGGGTTCGCCCGCGTACCTCGTGCCGCTTCCGGGGCGGCTTCCGGGAGCGCGTCGCCTCGGGTCGGAGCCCGGCCGGTGGCGTGTTCCGCCGACCGGCGCGGCGGCCCCCACAGCCGAACCAGGGGTTGGGGCCGTCGTCCACAGGGCCGGGCGAACGGTTTCCGTTTTGTGATCTAGCGACTAGGCTCACCGTGTGGAACGTCCCGCACACGGAACTCCACACCCGACCCGAACCCCGATCGGCGGCGGGGCGCACACCCCCGTCTCCGGAACACCGCACCCGGCTCGCCAGGTCGGCCGGACCACCCCGCTCCGACGCGACGTCGCCGGACCGGCCCCGGCCCGAGAGCCGGGCATCCCCCAGATACAACAGGAGTGTTGTGGTGACTCCCGCCAAACCGTCCGTCCGCCGCGCCCTGGTGGGCGGCACCCTCTTCGTCGCCCTCGGCGCGTTGGGGGTCGTGGCCGCCCTCCCCGCCTCGGCCGACCAGCTGGTCTGGGCCAACGCTCAGGCGCGGGTGGCCGACGGCGATCTCGTCTCGGGCCACTCCGAGGCCCTGGGATTCGGGGTCGAGACCGAGGACGCGGCCCCCGCCGAACCCGCCCAGGGCCCGCTGTCCGCCTTCACCCGGATCACGGGGGAGGGCCGCACCCTGGTCAACGACCGGGGTGCGCTGTCCCAGACGGTGGTCGAGCGGGCGACGGTGCGGATCGGTGTCGACGACCTGGTCGGGCTCGGCCTGGTCGACCCCGGGCAGGGCCGGGTCGAGGTGCCGGGGCAGACCCCCTCTCCGGAGCCGGAGCCCGATTCCGCGCCTCCGGGCGTGAACGACGACGGCGCGCACGAGCGGGAGGACACCGGTCAGGGCCCCCGCCAGGCGGAGCGGCCCACGCCGGACGCGCCCTTCCACGACCCTTCGGAGGAGCCGGGCGCCTCGCCCTCCGAGGACGACACGGTGGCCCTCGGCGAGGGAGCGTCCGAGACCGTCTCGGCGGACGCCAACGCGATCGAGTTCTCCCTCACGGACGTGCGGACCAGTGCGGCAGCGGCCTACGACGGGTCGACCGAGACGACCTTCGAGTACGGGGAGCTGAGCGCCTTCGGTGTGCCGGTCGCCGACTTCGACGGCGACCACCGTGTGGAGGAGACCCTGGAGGTCCTCGACGAACGGGGCGACACCCGCGCGGAGGTGCCGGTCAGCATCCGCTTCGTCGCGGTCTCCGAGGCCTTCGACGACGAGGACGAGGACTGGGAGGGCGAGGGCGTGCGTTCGGCCCTCACGGTGTCGGTCGTGGTGGGCGACCCCGAGCTGGGGCAAGGGTTCACCGCGGACTTGGCCGACTCCTGGGCGATCGGCTCCACCCACATCGCACCGGAGGCGCCCGGCGAGGGCGAGCGCGGCGAGGGGGAACGGGAGACGTCGGTGGCGAGCCAGCGGCTGGCCACCACCGGGAGTTCCCTGGCCGCCCTGGTCACCGCGGCGGTGGTGGCGGTCGGCGGCGGGGCCACGGCCACCTTCCTGGCGCGCAAGCGCACCACGGCCATGGACGACCAGATCGAGGACTGACCCGGGCGCCCCGGCGGGCGGCCCGGTCACGGGCTGGGTGCGGCGCGGTCCGTGTCGGAGCGCCTCCGCGCCACCGGTCCGCCCAGGGGCGGGCGTGCGGCGGCGCGGAGGAGGAATCCGCGCGGTGCGGCGTCGCGGTGAGGGCACGGCGTGAGGGAGGGCGGGCCACCGTGTCGGGGTGGCCCGCCCTGGAAAATCCTGTCAGCCGGAGCGTGTCCGGCCGTTCCCCCCGGAATCGGCACAGACCGGGGAGATCACTCCGTGCGCTGGCTGGGGATTCCGGCCAGCAGGGCACGGACCTCAGTCTCGCGGTAGCGGCGGTGGCCACCCAAGGTGCGGATCGAGGTCAGCTTGCCCGCCTTGGCCCAGCGCGTCACGGTCTTGGGGTCAACGCGGAACATGGTGGCAACCTCGGCGGGGGTCAACAGGGGCTCCGCCTCGGGCGTGCGAGTCGACATGTGTACGGCCTCTCCTCCTGGATCTGTGTGCCGATCCTTGAGCCTGATTCCTGGCACTTGGCCCGGATGTCCAATAGTCCCACTTGGTCCTATTGATATCACCCGAGGTGTTTGCGCGACCACTCCAAGCAACTTTGCACGTGGGAGGCCATTGAAAGCCGCCCGTGGCCGCGTCACGCTAAGTGATTCTAGCGACACGTTTAGTGGCATGTGGCGTATTCGGTCAAAACTTCGTTCTCGGGCCTCGTTTTTCTCGATCCGGAGCACCCGAAGTGCTAGGGCGGGCCGACCGAAACCCGGAGGACGGGTCTGGGGGAGGAGGGTGCAGGCCCTGGTCGGTCGCGGATCGGGGCGGGGCCGAGTGGGGTGGCGTGCCGGGTGCCGCTCCGGCGGGGCTTCGGGGTCGGGCTGCGCGCATCCTCGGCGCAGCAGGGCTTCCTGGTTACTCTGTGTGCTCTCTGTGGTCGGCTCGCTACAGTCTACGCCGATCCGTATCGGGCGTTATGCCCAGTTTCACGGTGCTTGGTGGCGGGTCTCCTTCGAGTGGCTTCCCGCGCCTCCGTCACGTGCGAAAAGACGGATTCGTGTGCCGGAGAAACCTGGTGTACCAGGTTGCGGTGCGGCGTGGCGCCGCCCCGCTCCGGACCCGGCCCCGTTAGGGATGACGACAGGGGCCCCAGGGTGTCCACGAAAGCTCGACCGTGCCATGACCGTCAGTTGGCGTGCTCCAGGGCGCGCACCGACCTCCAGCGCCTCGTCAGCCTCTCCCGCAACTCCTTCACCCGGGCCGCGTCGCCCTTGGCGAGCGCCTCCACCGCCTCGGCCACCTCGCCCACCGAGTGGTCCTCGCTCAGGTGGTCGTCGCTCAGCAGGTGCGGCAGCCCCCCGTAGTCCAGTTCGAGGAGCGACTCCGGGTGCGCTGTCGTGGCCAGCCACTCCGTGAGCCGCTCCGCCGCGGCCGACACCGCGTGCTCCCCGACGCGCTCCCGCAGGACCGCCGCCGTGTGGTCCAGGCGACGCCTGGCCTGCGCGGTCCTGGTCAGGTACAACAGGGTCCTGGTCCGGCCCGCGGACAGCACCAGGCACCGCTCCTGGGGCTCGAACGCGACGAACCACGGAATCGGGATCGTCCAGGTGCTCGACAGGATGCCGGGCCGGGCCTCCGCGCCGGAGGCCCGCCACTGCCGGTAGCCGGTCTCGGCCCGGTCCGCCTCCCGGGCGGGGACGAACGCCTCCAACTGGGGGCGCGGCATGGACCCGGCGAACTCCTCGAACGCCCGCCAGCACCGCAGACGGGTCTGCCACGGGCAGACGTACAGCCGCTCGTTCACCCGGCGCAGATACGCGTCACCGCTCTCCTCCGAGGGCGCCACGACGGGCGGCGTGGCGATGGTCCTCCCCAGGCTCTCCGCGTGCTCGGCGGCCAGGGCGTTCACGCGTTTGGGCCGGTCCGCGGACTCCGCGTATCCCTCCCAGTGCCGCCGGTCACGAGGGGAGAAGGCCGTGATCGGCTGGTAGACGCGCAGATAGGCGGTGTAGGGCAGCACGATCGCATCGTGGCACAGATCGTTGCGTCTGGCACTCACCGTGAGAACGGGCAGGCAGGATGGTGTTGCGTGCGCACACCACACCCGTCACACCCGGGTGGCGTAGGCACGGTGGGGTCCGACCAGGTACGGTTGTATGTGTACGTAAGCTGGCGCCAGCCGTCAGTCGCGTTTGACGGCCGTCAGCCCGGTAGTGCGGGTTAGTAAGTGATCTGGGGTTCGTCGGAACCCAATCGTTGAGGGGGTCGAGCCAATGGGGCGCGGCCGAGCCAAGGCCAAGCAGCAGAAGGTCGCCCGGAAGCTCAAGTACAGCTCCGGTGGGACCGACCTTGAGCGGCTGCGGTCGGAGCTGGGTGTCGCTGAGGACGAGGGGTCTCCCTCCGGGCCGTCGGGTCCGGACGATTCCTACACGGAACCTCAGGACGACCTGATCGACCGCTACGCGGATCTTGCCGACAAGTACTCGGACTCCGACAAGTAGACGTCGGGGCCGGACGAGTCTTTCGGGTCGCTCGGACAACAACCGCTGACCTGTGGCGGTCACGGCTCCCCCTGGGAGCCGTCGCGGACAGGTGCATATAGCCGGTGCGAACCACCTCGGTGGTTCGCACCGGCTATATTCGCGTCCTTCGGACACGGACCGGTGCGGTCTAGCCGTTCCGGTACTCACCGTTCAGTACGGCCCGCCCGGAGCCGCCCTTCACCACGCCCAGGCGCCAGGCCTCCACGCCGCGCCCGGCGAGAACGGCCAGCGCACGGTCGGCGTCGCCCTCCGCGACGACCGCCACCATGCCCACGCCCATGTTGAACGTGGCCTCCATGTCCTCGCGGCCGACCCCGCCCTTCTCGGCCAGGTAGCCGAACACCGGGGCCGGGGCCCAGGTGGAGCGGTCCAGCTCGGCGTCCAGGTCGTCCGGCAGCGACCGGGACAGGTTGGCCGCCAGCCCTCCGCCGGTGATGTGCGAGTAGGCGTGCACCTCCACCTCGGCGGTCAGCGCCACGCAGTCCTTCGCGTAGACGCGGGTCGGCGTGAGCAGCACCTCGCCCAGAACGCCGCCGAGCTCGGGCACCTCGGAGAACAGGTCCAGGTCGGCCCGGTCCACGATGTGGCGGATCAGCGAGTAACCGTTGGAGTGCGGGCCGGAGGAGGCCATCGCGATGACGGCGTCCCCCTCGCGCACCCGGTCCGGGCCCAGGATCGCGTCGCCCTCGACCACCCCCGTGCCGGCGCCGGCCAGGTCGTACTCCTCCGGGGCCATCGCACCCGGGTGTTCGGCCGTCTCGCCGCCGATGAGCGCGCACCCGGCCTGGTGGCAGCCCTCGGCGATGCCGCCGACGATCTCCGCGATCCGTTCGGGCACCACGGCGCCCGTCGCGACGTAGTCGGTCATGAAGAGGGGTTCGGCGCCGCTGACGACCAGGTCGTCGACGACCATCCCGACCAGGTCGATGCCGATGGTGTCGTGCCGGTCCATCTGCTGGGCGAGCATGACCTTCGTGCCCACGCCGTCGGTGGAGGTGGCCAGGACCGGGTCCCGGTACTTCGCCGTGTCGAGCCGGAACAGGCCCGCGAAACCGCTGGCGTCGGTGACCTGCTCGGGTCGGCGGGTGCGCGCGACGTGACGCTTCATCAGGTCGACGGCGCGCTCACCGGCGGCGATGTCGACGCCCGCGGCCGCGTACGCGCCCGTCGCCCCTGTGCTGTCGGCTGCCACGCGAGTTCTCCTCGTGTTCGGTGGTGTGCGGTGTGCGCTGCTGCGCGGTCCCCGGGGCCCGTTCCAGGGCACGCCGGAGGGTCCGGAAGGGAGGCCCCGCCGGGGCGCGGCGGGCCGGTGCCCGCCGCGCGTCACTTGTGGCTGGTGGCCAGGGTGGAGCCCTCGGGGGTGCCGCAGGCCTTCTCCAGCAGGTACTTGCCCTGCGCGTCGGAGTCGACCTCCAACGGGTACACCCCGTCGAAGCAGGCCCGGCAGAGCTGGTCCTTGGGCTGCTCGGAGGCGGCGATGAGCTCCTCCAGGTCCACGTAGGCCAGTGAGTCGGCGTTGACCGACTCGGCGATCTCCTCCACTGACAGGTTCGCGGCGATGAGCTCGGCGCGGGTGGCGAAGTCGATGCCGTAGTAGCAGGGCCACAGCACGGGCGGGCTGGAGATGCGCACGTGCACCTCGGCGGCGCCCGCGTCGCGCAGCATCCGGACCAGGGCCCGTTGGGTGTTGCCGCGCACGATCGAGTCGTCCACGACCACCAGTCGGCGGCCCTCGATGACCTCGCGCAGGGGGTTCAGCTTGAGCCGGATACCGAGCTGGCGCAGGGTCTGGCTGGGCTGGATGAAGGTGCGGCCCACGTAGGAGTTCTTCACCAGGCCCTGGGCGAAGGGGATGCCGCTCGCCTCCGCGTACCCCACGGCGGCGGGGGTGCCGGACTCGGGAACCGGGATCACGAGGTCGGCCTCGACCGGGTGCTCCCGGGCCAGGCGGCGACCCACCTCCACGCGGGTGGAGTTCACGTTGCGCCCGTTGATGGTGGTGTCGGGGCGGGCGAGGTAGACGTACTCGAACAGGCAGCCCTTGCGGGCGGCCGGGGCGAAGCGGCTGGAACGGACCCCGTCGCCGTTGATCACGAGGAGTTCGCCCGGTTCGATCTCGCGGACCACGGTGGCGCCCACGATGTCGAGGGCGGCCGTCTCGCTGGCCACCACCCATCCGCCGGAACCGGAGTTCGCGCCGAGGCGGCCGAGCACGAACGGGCGGATGCCCTGGGGGTCGCGCGCGGCGTAGAGGGTGTCCTCGTCCATGAAGACCAGGGAGAAGGCGCCCCGCACCAGCGGCAGCAGTTCCTGGGCCGCCTCCTCCAGGGAGTGGCCCTCCCTGGCCCGTGCCGCGAGGAGGTTGGTGAGCACCTCGGTGTCGGTGGTGGCGCCCCGGCGCTGGTCGGGCAGCATCGCGGCCAGTTCGGGGGTGTTGATGAGGTTGCCGTTGTGGCCGAGCGCCAGACCCCCCTCACGCGCGGTGTAGAAGGTCGGCTGGGCGTTCTCCCACACCGGTGAACCGGTGGTGGAGTAACGGCAGTGGCCGATCGCGAGGTGGCCCTTCAGGGAGTCGAGCGTCGCCTCGTTGAAGACCTGGGAGACGAGTCCCATGTCCTTGTAGACGACGATCCGCTCCCCATCGCTCGTGGCGATGCCCGCGGATTCCTGCCCGCGGTGCTGGAGCGCGTAGAGGCCGAAGTAGGTGAGCTTGCTGACTTCTTCGCCGGGTGCCCAGACCCCGAAAACGCCGCAGGCGTCCTGCGGGCCGCGTTCGAGCGGATCGAGGTCCATGGAGAGCCGGCCGTCGGAGTACGACACACGCACAGCTTAGCCGCTGGCCGACGGCGGGTGGTCACTCGGGGCCGGAGTGACCACCGGTACGCCCGTGACCGGGCCACAGCGGCAGGTGTGCGGACAGGTCGGAGCGCACGCCGCTGGCCCGGACCCCGTGGTCGCCCACCGCGCCGTCCCAGTCGGCCTCGCCCACGGCCAGGCGCAGCCACGTGAGGGGGTCGGTCTCGACCACGCCGGGCGGGGTGCCCCGTGTGTGCGCGGGCCCCTCGATGACCTGGACGGCCCCGTACGGCGGGACGCGCACCTCCAGGCTGCGTCCCGGCACCCGGTCGGCGAGCACCGCCAGGCTGCACCTGACGGCGGCCTTGAGGGCGGGGCGGAGCGGTTCCCGCGCGCGCAGGACCGCCAGCGCGGCCCCGGCGACGGCCTCCTCGTCGGTGCCCTCGAAGGCGGGTTCGCCCAGGGCGGAGAGCTGTTCGTCCAGGGTGGAGCGCAGTCGGCGCACGGCACCCGGGGTCAGGGCGGTAGGCATGGTCGAGATCCTAGGGCGTGTTCCGTGGATGCTTTCGGTTGGTTCGGCGCTCGCGCCGATCGACGCGAGCGGCCTCCAGGCAATCTCTCGCAAGACGAGGAGCGAAGGTCAGCCCGGGTTTGGCTGTCCGAGCGAAGTCGGCGCAGCGAGAGGCAGCCTGGTGGTCGCGAGCCCGGAATGATCCGCGGAACACGCCCTAGGGCGAGCCGCTGACGGGAGCGGGTTCGCGGAGGTCACGGACCTGACGGCCGAGGCGTCAGGAAGGGTTAACGCCCGGGGTGCTTGTCATTGCGGGCGAAGGGACCCAAGGTTGATATCGGGGGCTTCGGGGGGAACTGTCCGTCGGTCTCCGGCCGATCGAGTGATTCGTGTCTCAACGCCCCGCTGGCCAGGGGGAGCGGGACACGGTAGCGTCCCGAACCGTCCCGGTGTCGTCCGAGATTGGGAGGATTGCGAGGGGACCCGCGCACGTGGCGTTCCACGCGTCGACACAGACAGATGAACGAGGGGTGACCATACCCGGACCCGCCTCCCCCGATCGGGGTCCGAGCGTGCGCACACCGCACTGTCGCGCTGAAGCAGCTGGTCAGCGCCCTTAACATCCACCAAGGAAGACCACCGCACCATCGGGAGAACGACGTGCGCCTGCGCTTGCGCCCGCGTGATGACAGTTACTACGAGATGTTCACCGACTCGGCGAACAACCTGGTCATCGGAGCCCGCCTGCTGGTGGAGCTGATGAGCGACGGGGCCGACCGTGAGGCCATCACCGAGAAGATGCGTGCCTGCGAGCACGCCGGCGACGACGCCACCCACGCGATCATGCGTCGGCTCAACAAGAGCTCGGCGCCTCCCCTCCACCGGGAGGACATCTACCGTCTGGCCTCCAACCTCGACGACGTCATCGACTCCATGGAGGCCGCCGTCGACCTCATCAACCTGTACGGGTTGGAGCAGCTGCCCAAGGGCATCATCGACCAGATCGAGGTGTTGGAGAGGGCGGCCGAGCTCACCGCCGAGGCGATGCCCCGGCTGCGGAGCATGAAGGACCTCACCCGCTACTGGATCGAGATCAACCAGCTCGAGAACCAGGCCGACCGCATCTACCGCAAACTCCTGGCGAAGCTCTTCAGCGGCGAGTACGACGCGCTGACCGTGCTCAAGCTAAAGGACGTCATCGAGGAGCTGGAGACCGCCGCCGACGCCTTCGAGCACGTGGCCAACACCGTGGAGACCATCGTGGTGAAGAACGGCTGACGCGGGCCCGGCCGAACCCCTCGTCCCAGCCAGCCTCCGCCCCACCCCCGTCGCAGTCCCGCCCCCGCCCCCGCGCCGGTGGACCCCCGGTCGGCCGTGGCACCCTCGGACGCCCCGCCCCCGCCCCGACTCACGACCGAGGCGCGTAGGCCTCCAACGCGATGGCCAGGGCCAGCCTCATGCCGGGCTGGTCCAGGCCGAGCGGGGTCACCTCCGCCATCCTGCGCATCCGGTGCCGGACGGTGTTGGGGTGCACTCCCAGCTCCTCCGCCGCCGCGACGGGGTCGCCCTGTGCGCGGAGCCAGGCGCGCAGGGTCCGCGCGTGGTCCGTGCCGTGCTCGGCGTCGTGCCGGGTCAGCACCGCCACCGGGCCGTCGGCGGGACGGCGGCCGGACGCCGACGCCATCCGCAGGCGGTGGATGAGCACGTCGCCCCAGGACTCGTCATAGGCCACAGCCGGCCCTTCGGGGTGCGCCGCGTGCAGGGTGAGGCTCTCGTCCGCCTCACGGCGGCTGGCGGCCAGCCCGGCCAGGTCGGCGGGGGCGCCGATCCCCGCGTTGACCACCACGTGGCGGGGCAGCCCCCGGGTGGTCTCCGCCACCCAGGCCCGGGCCGGAGCCGGGTCGGCCCCACAGGGCAGGACCGTGTAGACCGTGCTGCCGAACACGGTGCTCCGCCCCTGGCGCGACCAGCCGAACCCCGTGGTGGCCCGCTCGAACGTCATCAGGGTGGCGGAGTGGCGTTCGTCCGGGGTGTGCGCCTGGAGGGCGACCACCCGGTGCGGAGTGGCGGCCAGCCCGAGGCGCCCGGCCGCCTCGGTCGGGTCCATCGCCCCCTCCAGGAGACGGCTGACCAGGTCCGACTCCACCTGGCGCTCCAGGTCGGCGCTGACCCGGGTCCGCAGCAGGTGCAGCGCCACCGTGCGTGCGCCCTCCGCCAGCAGCGCCGAGCGCTCGGCGTCCAACGGTTCCTCACAGGCCGCCCACAGCGACCCCAGGAACTCCCGGCCCACCCGGACCGCCACCGCCGTACGGCCGCCCAGACCGAGCTCCGGCGCGGGCGGGAGGTAGACCGGGTCGACCGACGCTCCCAGGTGTGCGATGACCCCGGTGGCCTCCAGATGGTGCTGGAGCGCCTCGGGAACCCCGCGCCCCAGGATCGTGTCCCAACGGGCCTGGTCGGCCTCGGACTGCCGGTTCGAGTACGCCAGGACCCGCAGGCGGGGGTCCTCGATGGTGACCGGGCCGCCGACGCGCGCGGCGATCGTGTCCGCGAGCGCGGGCAGGTCGGCGGGACCGCGCCCCGCCTCGGTCTCCCCGCCCTCCAGGACCAACCCGAACACCACCCCGGCGACCTGCCCCCAGGACACCGAGGGGTCCACCGAGAGCAGGGCGATACCGCGACCACGGGCGCGGGCGGCGGCCTCACCGCGCGGGTCCACCCCGTCCTCCCTCGCCACCCGCACCACCACCGCCAGGGCGCGGGAGCGCTCGGCGAGCTCCACGGCGCGCAGCGGGTCCTGGACCCCCACGGCCAGCAGGACGTCCGCCTCCTCCGGCCCAGGGTCGGCCGGGTCGTGCACCGCGACCCCGCGCAGCATGGTGTCCGCGGCCGGGCGCGGACCGACCAGACGGGTGTCGTACGTGCCGAGGATGGTGACCAGCCGGTCCAGCAACACCATCGAAACCACTCCCTTGGCGGACCGCCCGGACCGCGCGCGTTGTGCGGACTCCACACGAGCGTACGTCGAGATTGTTCGACCAGGACAATGGGCGCCGCCGGGTTACGGGAGAGACTCTGGACGGGTGCGGCACCGTACCCACCGTCCAGCACGCACAGGAGAACACGCCATGTCCGGGAAGGGCGCGGGCGCACCGCGTACCGTCATCGTCGTCGGGGCCGGGATCGTCGGTCTCTCGACCGCCTGGTTCCTCCAGAAGTACGGGGTCGGAGTCACCGTGGTCGACCGCGACTCGGTGGCCTCGGGATCGTCCTGGGGCAACGCGGGCTGGATCTCCCCGGGTCTGGCCATCCCGCTGAACGAGCCGGGCGTGCTCGGCAACGGCGTCAAGGCCCTGTTCGACCCCCGGGCTCCGTTGTCCATCCCGCCCACCACCGACACCGGCCTCCTGCACTTCCTGGCGTCGTTCGCCCTGAACAGCAGGCAGTCCACCTGGGAACGGGCCCTGCGCGCCAACGTGCCGCTCAGCTCGGCCTGCCTGGACGCCTTCGAGGAGCTCACCGAGGGCGGCGTGACCGCCAAGGTCGAGTCGTCCCCGATCACCGCGCTGTTCACCTCCAAGAAGAACGCCGCCCGGCTCCTCATGGAGCTGGACACCGCCAGCGAGGCCGGCCTGCCGCTGACCTACGCCGCCCTGGAGGGCGAGGCGGCCCGCGCGGGCCTGCCGCTCGCCTCCCGCGAGGTGAACGCGGGCGTGCGCATCGACGGACAGCGTTACGTCAACCCCGGCCTGTACACGCACGCGCTCGCGGACGCCGTGCGCGAACGCGGCGCAAGCGTGGTCGAGAAGTTCCGGGTCACCAAGGTCGAGGCCGTCCGCGACGGCGGCTTCCGGCTGCACTCCGCGCACGGCGAGACCGAGACCGGCGACGCCGTCGTGGTCGCCACCGGTGCCTGGCTCGGCCGCCAGGCACGCCCCTGGGGCGTCAACGTGCCGTTGCGCGCCGGACGCGGCTACAGCTTCATGGTCCCCACGGACCAGCCCGTCCCCGGCCCCGTGTACCTGCCCGAGGTCCGGGTGGCCTGCACGCCGCACGGGGAGGGTCTGCGCGTCGCCGGAACCATGGAGTTCCGGGCCATCGACGCCCCGTTCCGCGACGAGAGGGTCCGGGCGATCACCGAGTCCGCCGCCCCGTACCTGGACGGCGTGAACCTGGGCAAACGCACCGACGAGTGGGTCGGCTCCAGACCCGTCACCTCGGACGGCCTCCCCCTCATCGGGGAGACCGACGTCCCCGGGCTCTTCGTGGCGGGCGGCCACGGCATGTGGGGACTCACCCACGGGCCGATCACCGGGCGCCTCCTCGCGAGGACGGTCGCCACCGGCACGACCGCCCCGGCGCTGCTCCCCTTCGACCCCACCCGCTGAGGTTCGACCGACGACACCCAGCAGGTCCCGTCAGCGCCCCGCCGAACCCCGGCGGGGCGCCTTCGTACAAGGAGACCCATGACGAACACCTGGCTGACCCCGGGAACCCACCAACGCCTCACCGCCGAACTCGCCGTCCTCACCGGCACCGCCGACGCCGCCACCCAGGAGGCCCACGGGTTCACCCGGATCGAGGACAAGGACGCCCGCGAGGTCCGCGTCAACCGCATCCAGGAGATCCTCCGCGACGCGGTCATCGGCGAGGCCCCACCGGACGACGGCATCGCCGAGCCCGGCATGGTCGTGACCGTCCGCTACGGCGACGACCCCGACACCGAGACCTTCCTCCTGGGAGTACGCGACCGCGCGGACTCCGACGGGGTTCCGGTCTGCTCGCCGGAGTCACCCCTGGGACGGGCCATCCTCGGCGCCGAGCAGGGGGAGGAGCGCACCTACACGGCCCCCAACGGGCGGACACTCAGGGTGAGCCTGGTGCGCGCCGTTCCCTACGGCTCGGAGACCGCCGAGGTTTCCTGAGGCGGGGCGGGGCCGCTCACATCGGGACCGGCCCCGCCCCGGGCGAGCGCCTAGGGTGGTCGTACCGACGTCGGAGGGAAGACCATGGCCGAGGAGATCACCCCGGAGCTCGCCCAGCGCGTCCTGGCGGCCCAGCCCTTCAGCGGGCTGGTCCGGGCCAGGGTCACGGCCTTCGAACCGGGCAGGGCCGTGCTGGAGGTCGACGTGCGGGACGAGCTCCTCCAGCAGAACGGCTTCCTCCACGGCGGGGTGCTCGCCTACGCGGCCGACAACGCGCTCACCTTCGCGGGCGGCACGGTCCTGGGGGCCTCCGTGCTCACCAGCGGCTTCGCCATCGAGTACCTGCGCCCGGCCCGGGGCACGACGCTCAGCGCCCGCGCGCACGTCCTGGAGTCCACCCGGCGCCGGGCCGTGTGCCGCTGCGACCTCGTGATGGTCGACGGGGAGGGCGCCGAACGGGTCGTGGCGGCCGCGCAGGGCACCATCACCCTCACCGAGCGGTGATCTCCCTCGGCGGTGCCGTCTCGCGGGCCAGCAGCGACAGCACGTACTCGAAGAAGCCGTCCGCGTCGATCTCCTCGACCACCCGGGCGTTGGGCTCCAGCCCGTGCACCCCCCAGGACATCGCAGAGTAGCCCCGGGTGAGCTCACCGGCGGTCTCCACGTCCACGTGGTACCGCGAGGACGCGCGCACCAGCTCGGGGTGGAGGAGCAGGGCCGCGGTCAGCGAGTCCGGGTGGGTGGTGCCGTCGATGCCCACCCTGCGGTCGAACTCCAGGGTGGCCGCGCAGATCCGTGTGAAGAACCGGGACAGGGGCGTGTCCAGCGCCGCGATCCGGTCGAGCCGGTCCTGGCCGAACACGGCCTGCCGGAGCGTGAGCGGGTCCCACGGGACCACGGTGACGTCGAACCCGGCGGCGAACACCGCCTTGGCGGCCTCGGGGTCCACGTAGAAGTTGAACTCGGCGGCGGCCGTGATGTTGCCCCGGCCGTTGTTGGAGCCCCCCATGACGTACAGCGATCCCACGTTCCGCGCGAAGTCGGGGTCCTTGACCACGGCGGCCGCGATGTTGGTGAGCGGGCCGATCGCCACGACCGACAGCTCGCCGGGGTTCTCGGCGGCCAACCGGACCAGCGCGTCCACGGCGTGCTCGCCGCGGGGCTCCAGACCCTCCTGGTCCATGGACAGGCCCCCGGAGCCGTCCCCGTGCACGTTCTCGGCGCTCACCCACTCGCGGACCAGCGGCCGTCGACACCCCAGGTACACGGGCACGTCGAACCGCCCGCCCGCGGCGTTCAGCGTCATGAAGGCGTTGCGGACCTGCTGGTCGAACCCCACGTTCCCGGCCACCATCGTCACCGCCCGCAGGTCGGCCGCCGGGTCCAGCAGCCCGACCAGCAGCGCCACGCAGTCGTCCTGCGCGGTGTCGGTGTCGATCACCAGGGGCACGGGCATCACCCGAACCGGCCGGTGATGTAGTTCTCGGTCTCCTTCTTCTCCGGGCGGGTGAAGATCTGGTTGGTCTCGCCCATCTCGATCAGCTTGCCGGGCTTGCCGGGGGCCGACAGGTTGAAGAAGGCGGTCCGGTCCGAGACACGGGCGGCCTGCTGCATGTTGTGGGTGACGATGACGATCGTGTAGTCCTCCTTCAGCTTGTGAATGAGGTCCTCGATCGCCAGGGTCGAGATGGGGTCCAGGGCCGAGCAGGGCTCGTCCATGAGCAGGACGGACGGCTTCACCGCGGTGGCGCGGGCGATGCACAGGCGCTGCTGCTGGCCGCCGGACAGGCCCGATCCGGGCTTGGCCAGCCGGTCCTTGACCTCTTCCCAGAGGTTGGCGCCGCGCAGCGACTCCTCGACCAGCTCGTCGGCCTCGGCCTTGCTCATCCGCTTGTTGTTGAGCCGGGCGCCCGCGATCACGTTGTCGTAGATCGACATCGTGGGGAACGGGTTGGCCTTCTGGAAGACCATGCCGATCTCGCTGCGGACCATCACCGGGTCGACCTCGCGGCCGTAGATGTCGAGGTCGTCCAGGAGGACCTTGCCCTCGGCGCGGGCGCCCGGGGTGACCTCGTGCATCCGGTTCAGGGTGCGCAGGAAGGTCGACTTGCCGCAGCCGGAGGAGCCGATGAACGCCGTCACGGAGCGGGGCTCGATGGTCATGGACACGTCCTCGACCGCGAGGAAGTCGCCGTAGTAGACGTGCAGTCCGGAGACGTCGATTCGTTTCGCCACAGGTGTTCCTCGATTTAGCGGGTCTTGGGTGCGAAGAGGCGGCCGATCACGCGGGCCAGGACGAACAGCAGCATGACCGTCAGGACCAGCGTCAGCGCGGCGGCCCAGGCCCTCTCGTAGTTGACGGCCCCACCCATGCGGAACTGCGAGTAGATGAACACCGGCAGGCTCATCATCTGCCCGTCGAACAGGTTCCAGTTGATGGACACGGCCGACGACCCCGCGGTGAGGACCAGCGGTGCCGTCTCTCCGATAACACGCGCGATGGCGAGCATGATTCCGGTGGTCAGACCGGCCGCCGAGGTGGGGAGCACCACCTTGGTGATCGTGCGCCACTTGGGCACGCCCAGGGCGTAGGAGGCCTCGCGCAGGTCGCGGGGGACCAGCCGGAGCATCTCCTCGCTGGAACGGACCACGACCGGGATCATCAGCACGGCGAGGGAGATCGCGCCCGCCGCGCCGTTGGTCTTGCCCGGCCCGAAGAGCATCATCCACAGCGCCACCACGAAGAGGCCCGCGACGATGGACGGGATACCGGTCATGACGTCCACGAAGAACGTGATGACCTTCTTCAGGCGGCCCTGGGCGTACTCGACCAGGTAGACGGCGGTGAGGACACCGATCGGCACCGAGATGAGGGTGGCCATACCGGTGATCGCCAGGGTGCCGACGATCGCGTGGTAGACGCCGCCCGCGTCCATGCTCGGCAGGACGCCGTTCATCGACACGGTGAGGAAGTAGCCGTCGAAGCGGTCGAGGCCGTAGCCGATCACCGTGTACAGCAGCGACACCAGCGGCGCCATCGCGAGCAGGAACGCCGAGTAGACGAGCGAGGTGACCAGGCGGTCCTTGGCCTTGCGGCCGCCCTCGATCCGCGCCGAGGCGGTCACGACGATGACCACGTAGGAGACGGCGGTGAGCAGCGCCCACAGGACCACGCCGAAGGAGGAGAAGGCCGCCAGGACGCCCGCGACCACCAGCGCGCAGGCGGCCAGCAGGACCTGCGGGAAGCGGGTGGGCAGGGCGCCGGAGCGGAGGTCGTTCTCGGCCGGGCCCGCCTCGGGGGCGGGGGGCTGCGTCGTCGTGCTCATGCGGACTCCTTGTTGCCCCGGGCCACGACGTAGCGGGCGCCCATGTTGACGGCCAGGGTGATCGCGAACAGCACCAGACCGGCGGCGATCAGCGCGGACACGCCGTAGCCGGTGGCCTCCGGGTACTGGAGGGCGATGTGCGCGGCGATGGTCTGGTTGCCGCTCTGGAGCAGGTTGAAGGAGATCGCCAGGGACGGGGAGAGGATCATGGCGACCGCCATGGTCTCGCCCAGCGCGCGTCCCATGCCGAGCATGGCGCCGCCGACGATCCCGGACTTGCCGAAGGGCAGGACGGCGAGGCGGATCATCTCCCAGCGGGTGGCGCCCATGGCGAGCGCGGCCTCGCGGTGGCCCTGCGGGACCTGGTGGAACACGTCGCGGGACATCGCGGTGATGATCGGCAGGATCATCACGGCCAGGACGATGCCCGCGGTGAGCAGCGTGCGGGCCGAGGTGGAGGCGGGGCCCGCGAAGAGCGGAATCCAGCCGAGGTAGGTCGTCATGCCCTCGTAGACCGGCACCAGCTTGGGGGCCAGGACCATCATCCCCCACAGTCCGTAGACCACGCTGGGGATGGCGGCGAGCAGGTCGACCAGGTAGCCGAGCGTGGTGGCCAGGCGTCGGGGCGCGTAGTAGACGATGAACAGCGCGATGCCGATGGCGACCGGGGTGGCCAGCAGGAGCGCGATCGCCGCCGCCATGACGGTGCCGAAGGCCAGCGCGGCCACACCGAACGACGGGTTCTCGCGGACGTTGGCGTCCCATGACTGGTCGGTCAGGAAGTTCGAGGTGTTGGCCAGCAGTGACGGCCAGGCCTGGACCAGGAGGAAGGCGGCCACACCCGCGAGGATCAGCAGGATCAGCAGTCCTGATCCTCGGGCGAGCCCGGCGAAAACGACATCGCCGATCCGGCGCTTGCCCGCGGGCGGCGGTGCCGCCTTGGGCGCGTCCGTGGTCGTCATGGGTTCTCCGGTTCGGAAAGGTGGGCGGGGCTGGTCGCCTGTCCGCGTCCCGGCGGGACGGACGCGCACCGCGCGGGGCCCGGCCGTGGTCTCACGGCCGACGCGCGGGCAACGGCCGATCCGTGCCGAATGCGAAGGTAGGCGCAGGAAGTGACCAGTTGTCCCAGAGAAGATGAACGGAAGGTGAACGCGGCGTCGCACTCTTGTGGCGGGTGGGGGTTGGGCCGGTGAATGTGACAAGCCGCACGTCACCGGGCCCCGGGGGCGGCCCGCGCGGGGTGGGTCAGGCGCGGGTGTCGGCGGGCGCGTACATCACGTCCGTGTCCCACATGGAGAACCCGAGGGACTCGTAGAGGCGTACCGCGGCCTCGTTGTCACCGTCCACGTACAGGTGCACCCAGGGCAGCCCGGCGTCGCGCAGGTGGGCGAGTCCGGCCAGGGTGAGGGCGCGGCCCAGACCGGTGCCCTGCCAGGCGGGGTCGACGCCCACCACGTAGACCTCGCCGACGGCCTCGTCGTCGCTGAGCCCGGCGCCGTCCGCGTGCGTCTTGGTCCAGTGGTAGGCGGCGATGGTCCCGTTGCGGGTGGCCGCCACGAAGAAGCCCCGGGGGTCGAACCAGTCCTCCACCTCGCGCTGGAGGAGGTCGTCGAGGGTGAGTGATCCCTGTTCGGGGTGGTCGGCGAAGGCGAGGGCGTTGGCCCGCAGCCACGCCTGCTCGTCCTGTCCCACCACGAAGGGCCGGATGCGCACCCGCTCGGCGACCTCGGGCCGCAGGGCGGGTTCGGGGATCTCGGGGGCGGTCCAGGGGCCGCCGGGAACCTCGGGTCCCAGGTCGCGCAGGGGCATGCGCATCTTGTGGAGTTCCCGGACCGGCGCCCAGCCCTCGGACTCCGCCACCGAGACCGCACCGGGGGTGCGCCCGTGCGCCCACACCCGCACGCCGTGGGGGCCCGCGTCGTCGCGGATCGAGCGCAGGAGCGCGGAGCCGTGTCCGTCGCGCCGGTGCGCGGGGTGCACGACGACCTCGCCCGAGTCGGGTTCGTCCTCGCCCCGTTCCACGAACGCGAACCCCACGACGGAGCCGTCCCTCTGGACGACGTGGAAGCGGCTGCTGCCGGCGGGGGCTCCGTGTCTGATCCGGAGCACGGTGTGCTCGGACAGCGGCACGGCCCCGTCCTCGGTGCGGGCCGCGTCGGCCAGGGCCAGGACGGGTCCGACCAGCTCCGGCGCGAGGTTGTCAGTGACTAGCGGGGTACTCATGAGCCAGAATCCTAGATCCTGTCGGCCGAATTCCACATGCCGACTCCCCCAAGGGGAAGCGGGACGCCCGGCGCGGCGCGGGGGAGCCCGGCCGGTCCGGGACCGGGGCCCTCGCCCCGCTCCCGGAACCGCCGGAGGGGTGTCACGTCCTGCGTCGTCTGCCCTGGTATCCGCCGCCGAGCCGGACCCGGCGGGCGGGGGCCAGCGGGGTGGCGAGCAGCAGGGCCAGCAGGAACGCCGCGAGTAGGACCGCCGGTGCGATCGAGGGGCCCATGTCGGAGTGGTCGGCCGCGATCTCGGTCTCGTTGTCCTCGTTCGCGGTGGGCGTGACCAGCGGGAGTTCGGCCAGGTCCTGGGACGCGCCCGGGGCGAGGTCGGGCAGGTCGGCCTCGTCGCGGGGGAGCGTGGGGATGTCGGCGCCGCTGGTGGGCGCGGTCTCCACGGTGGAACTCGGCGGCCGGTTCGGGGTCCGGGCCGGGGCGCGGTCGTGGCCCGATCCGCCGCGTGAGCTGCTCTCGCTGGCGGTCGGGGACGGCGTGGGCGTCCGGCTCGGAGTGGGGCTCGGGGACGGTGTGGAGGAGGCCGACTCCGTGGGGGAGGGGCTCGGGGTCCGGGTCGGCCGTTCGGACGGCTCCTCCGTGGGCGTCGGGCTCGCGGTCGGGCTATCGGTCGGCGTCGGAGTGGGGGTGGGCGAGGGTACGGGCTCGGTGACGGTGACCGTCCACGCGTTCGACGCGGCCTCCTGGACCCCGCCCTCGTCGACGTCCTGGCAGCGTCCGTCCTCGGGGGCGGCCGCGTACCTGAGCAGGGCGGTCACGGTGGCGTCCTGCCGGGGGGCGCCGGTGACGGTGGCGCGGGTCGTCACGTTCGGGGAGATCAGGGTGGCGTCCGGAGCGCCCGTGCTGAACTCGGGGGCGTCGGTGCCCAGGTCGATGAGGCAGATGGGGAGGGGGCCGGTGTTGGTCACCGAGAGCGTGTTGGGCGGGGCCTCGGTGCCCAGTTCGACGGTGTCGGCCTCGCTGGCGAAGGAGACGACGGCGGACGGGGCCGGGTCGGCGTGGGCCGGGGACATCACGGCGACCAGCGCGGAACCGACGAAGGCCGCACCGAGGACACTGCTCAGGCGGGGTCTGTGGGGGGCGTGGGTAGCGGGGGTCGGCATCGGTGCGATCTCACTCCTCCGGTGGCGCGCCGTCAGCGGCTCGGGCCGCACCCGGCGACGGGCCTCCGCCACGCCTGCCGACGCCCGTCCGTCGGATGCCCCACCGATCTTAGGGCGTGGGGCCGTCGAGCACGAGGGTGCGCGCCGGGTCAATCAGGTGCGCGGGTGCGGCGGGCGCCGGACCGCTCGGAACCGGGGACGGGGCGTGAGGGCGGAACGGGGCGCATGGGCCCGCACGTGGGGGAGGGGCGCGGCGGGTCCGGACACGGCTCCGGGGCGCCCGCCGTGCGGGCGCCCCGGGGAGGCCGTGGTGCGGCGCCGGGCGCTGGCGGGCCCGGGGCCGGGTCATCGGCTAGGAGGACCCGGCGGTGCGGCTGGCGGGTACGGCCTCCGCCGTCTCCGCCTCCGTTCCCGTCTTCGCCTCCGCCGTCCCCTCGGCCGCTGGCGCGGACCGCTGTGCGGTGCCGCCCTTGCCGGTCGCCCCGCTCTTGGTGACGGGGTCCGGCACGAAGCGGTAGCCCACGTTGCGGACGGTGCCGATGAGGGACTCGTACTCCGAGCCCAGCTTGGCGCGCAGGCGCCGCACGTGGACGTCGATCGTCCTGGTGCCGCCGTAGTAGTCGTAGCCCCAGACCTCCTGGAGCAGCTGCGCCCGGGTGAAGACCCGGCCGGGGTGCTGTGCCAGGAACTTGAGGAGCTCGAACTCCTTGAAGGTGAGGTCGAGGATGCGTCCGCGCAGACGGGCGATGTAGGTGGCCTCGTCGATCACGAGGTCGCCCCGGCGGATCTCGTCCGGGTCGTCGGACCCGGCCTCGGCCGCTCCGACCGCCAGCCGCAGGCGGGCCTCGACCTCTGCGGGGCCCGCGGTGACCAGGATGAAGTCGTCGGCCTGCCAGTCCGGGGTCAGGGCCGCGACACCGCCCTCGGTGAGCAGGACCAGCAGCGGACAGTCGAGCCCGGTGGTGTCCAGCAGACGGCAGAAGTTACGGGCGGCCGCCAGGTCGGTTCGCGCATCGACCAGAATGGCGTCAACCGGGGCGCCCGGGTTCCCGCCGACTCCGGAGGCCAGTAGGGCTCCGGCTTCGGCGGGGGCCACCCGCACCGAGTGCAGGAGGAGTCCAAGGGCGGGAAGAACGTGGTCGGACGGTTCGTTCGAGTTCGTGAGTAACAGCAGATGGCTCATGCGTCTCTTCTCGTCGGCCCGCTTGTGTCGGGCGATCGAAGGCGCCATTGCCCCCGGTGAAGATCTGTCGAATAAGTCGCCTCCGAGCAACACCAAGGATAATCAACTGATGGCGAAGTGCACTATCCGGTACTGGGCCTCCGCGAAGGAAGCGGCTGGAACGGCGGAGGAGACGGTGGATGCCGACACCCTCGCCGCCGCTCTCGAGGCGGCGTGTCTCCTGCACCCCGACGACCGTTTCCGGCGCGTGCTCGGGGCTTCGTCGCTCCTGGTGGACGAGGCTCCCGTGGGACGGAGGCCGCACGGTGAGGTAGCGGTCACGGATGGGACTGTGATCGAGGTCCTACCGCCGTTCGCGGGCGGGTGAGGTGGTGGGTGCCGAGGCGGAATCGGAGCGAAACATGACGGAAACCCAGCAGTGGCGGGGGGCGGCCCGCGTGGTCATGCTCGGCAAGCCCGGGTGCCACCTGTGCGAGGAGGCGTGGTCGGTCATCGGCCGGGTGACGGACGACCTCGGGGTGGAGCGGGCCGAGCAGGATCTGGCCGGGGTCTCGGAGGCCGACCGCGAGGAGTACTGGGACAAGATCCCGGTGACGTTCGTCGACGGTCGGCGCCACGACTTCTGGCGGGTGTCCGAGGAGCGGCTGCGGTCCGCGCTCTCCTCCTGAGCGTGCCTCCCGGGGCCCGGTCCGGAGGCCGGGGAGGCGGGGCGTGCGGGAGCGGGGCGACCCGCGCGGATGCGCGCCGGGCTTGTTCTCGGGGTCCTCTCCCCACTCCCCCTCGGGGCGACCCTGGCGGATGCGCGGCGGGCCCGGCGCGGGTCGGCGGTGCCCTTTCGCACCGTTCGCGCGTGGCCTCGCCGCGCCCTCCGTGTCGCTTTCCCGCGCTTTCCGTATCCCTTCCGCTCGGGTTCGGCGGGCCCCGGACCGTCGCGTTCCCGTCCCTTTTTCGGGAGTGTTCCGGAAGCGTCGGCGACTTCTCCGCCTCCTCGCGCCCGGAGCCCCC
Organism: Nocardiopsis sp. NPDC006938; assembly: GCF_042869555.1. Taxonomy (NCBI): domain Bacteria; kingdom Bacillati; phylum Actinomycetota; class Actinomycetes; order Streptosporangiales; family Nocardiopsidaceae; genus Nocardiopsis; species Nocardiopsis sp. NPDC006938. Next base: position 200,157 of record NZ_JBIAGA010000003.1, read on the forward strand.
GCGCCCGAAATGGGGCTGATGTGATCTCGTGTTCGGGATCGCCCCTCGGGCGGTGCATTCATGGGAACCCGTTCGGGGGGTGTCACATCCGACCCCACTTTGTGCGTGCTTTCACAAGCACGTAATCTGGGGTTCCCACGACCCGTAGGGCGGGGAAGGCGCGTGTGCGCGGCGGTCGGCGCCCGGCCCCGTGCCACGACCCCGCGACCCGCCCGCATCCACCGCCCCCAGGAGCGCCACCCTGTGACAACTCGTCCGCCTCGGCCCCGGGAGAGGGGAATCCCGGAGGCCACCGTCGCCCGGTTGCCGGTCTACCTGCGCGCCCTCCAGGCCCTCCAGGAACGGGGCACCGCCACCGTCTCCTCCGAGGGGCTGGCCGGGGCCGCCGGGGTGAACTCGGCGAAGCTCCGCAAGGACCTCTCCCATCTGGGCTCCTACGGGACGAGAGGCGTGGGCTACGAGGTCGAGTACCTCATCTACCAGATCTCGCGTGAGCTTGGTCTCACCCAGGACTGGTCCGTGGCCATCGTCGGCATCGGCAACCTGGGGCGCGCACTGGCCAACTACGGGGGGTTCGGCACCCGCGGGTTCCGGATAGCGGCCCTGCTCGACGCCGACCCGGAGGTGGTCGGCCGGTCCGTCGCGTCCCTGGACGTGAGGCATATTGACAGCCTGGAGGAGGTTGTGCGTACGAAGGGCGTGTCGATCGGCGTGATCGCCACACCGGCCGGTTCCGCGCAGGGTGTCGCCAGCCGCTTCGTCGAGGCGGGCGTGACCAGCATCCTCAACTTCGCCCCCGTCGTGCTGGATGTGCCCGACGGGGTCGATGTGCGTAAGGTCGACCTGTCCATCGAACTCCAGATCCTCGCCTTCCACGCGCAGCGCCGGGCCGACGGAGACGGTCAGGTGAACAGGTCGGGGCTGGAAGTGACGTGAGACGGGCCGGGTCCTGGGGCAGGGGCTCCAGAACCGGGCGGGCGGCGGCGAGGAGCGAGCGCGCGCCGCGTTTCGGGGGGCTGACGGCGGGAGCGCGCGCCCGTGCCCGAACATGGAGAGACCTAGTGCCTGCATAGGAGTGCGGATGAGTGTCCTGGCCGTGGGGTTGAGCCACCGGAGTTCGCCGGTGGCGCTGCTCGAACGTGTCGCGTTGAACGGCGAGACGCGTACCAGGGCGGTCGGTGAGATGGTCGGCTCCGACGCCGTCAACGAGGTCATGGTGGTCTCCACCTGCAACCGCACCGAGGTCTACGCCGACGTCGAGGACTTCCGGGGCGGGGTGGCGGCCATCACCGAACTCCTCTCCTGGCACACCGGCGTGACCCTCGGCGAACTCAACGAGCACCTCTACGCCCACTACGAGGACAACGCCGTCCAGCACCTGTTCTCCGTCACCTGCGGACTCGACTCCATGGTCGTCGGCGAGGGGCAGATCCTCGGCCAGGTCCGCGACTCCCTCAAGGAGGGCCAGGAGACCGGTTCGGTCGGCCGGGTCCTCAACGACCTCGGACAGCGCGCCCTGCGCGTCGGCAAGCGCGCCCACACCGAGACCCACCTGGACCACGCCGGGGCCGACATGGTCAGCTTCGGTCTCACCGTCGCCACCCGCGACCTCGCCGTCACCCCGGACCCGTCGCTGCCCGCCGCCGAGGTCACCCCGCCCGCGGGGTGCCCCATGTCCGGTCGGGGCGCCCGCCCCGCCGACACCGACGAGAGCCCCGCGCCCCGCGCCCTCGACGCCGCGCTGCCCTCGGGCCCGCTCACCGGAGCCAGGGTCCTGGTGCTCGGAGCGGGCTCCATGAGCGCCCTGTCCGCCAACACCGTCGCCCGCCAGGGCGCCGGGACGGTCATCGTCGCCAACCGCACCCCCGAGCGGGCCGCCCGGCTGGCCGAGTGCCTCAACGAGGCCTACGACACCGTGCGCGCCAGCTCCGTCCCCTTCGCGGAGGCGGCCTCCGCGCTCGCCGGGGTCGACCTCGTCATCTCCTGCACGGGAGCCCAGGGCCTCGTGCTCACCGCCGACGCCGTGGCCGCGGCCTCCCAGGGACGCACCCGCCCCCTGGTCTTCCTCGACCTGGCCCTGCCCCGCGACATCGACCCGGGGGTGCGCGACCTGCCCTCGGTGCGCCTCGTGGACATCGAGGACCTCCGCCAGGCGGTCGCCTCCGGGGGCGACCACGGCTCCGGCCACTCCAGCGTGCTGCCGCTCGTACGCGGGATCGTCGAGGAGGAGGTCGGCGAGTTCCGCGCGATCCGCCGCGCCAACGAGGTGGCCCCCACCGTCGTCGCCCTGCGCGCCCAGGCCCGCGAGGTGGTGGAGTCCGAGCTCGCCCGCCTCCACGGCCGACTCCCCGACGACCTCGACGAGCGCACCCGCGAGGAGATCCGCCGGGCCATGCGCCGCGTCGCCGACAAGCTGCTGCACAGACCGACCGTGCGTGTGAAGGAACTGGCCGCGGCCCCGGACGGCGAGTCCTACGAGGCCGCTCTGCGCCAGCTGTTCGACCTCGACCTCCAGATCCCGAAGAACCCGGACGGGGAGACCTGTCCCGGAAGCCGCAGCACCGCCGCGCGGCCCGCACAGGAGAAGGCATGACCGCAGAAGGCACCACCGCCGTACCCGCGAGGCTCGGCACCCGCCGCAGCACCATGGCCACCACCCAGTCCCAGGGGGTCGCCGACACCATCACCGAGCGGACCGGGCAGGCGATCGAGCTGGAGCTCATCACGAGCTTCGGCGACGTCACCAAGGCCCACCTGACCCAGCTCGGCGGTACCGGGGTGTTCGTCAACGCCCTGCGCGACGAGCTGGTCGCCGGGTCCATCGACTTCGCGGTGCACTCGCTCAAGGACCTGCCCACCGCGCCCTCCGAGGGCCTGGTGCTGGCCGCCATCCCCGAACGCGACGACCCCCGGGACGCCCTGTGCGCCCGCGACGGCCTCAAGTTCGCCGACCTCCCCGCCGGGGCGAAGGTCGGCACGGGCTCCCCGCGCCGCGTCGCCCAGCTCAGCGCGCTCCGCCCCGACCTCGTGTACGTCCCCATCCGGGGCAACGCCGAGACCCGCCTGGGCAAGGTCTCCTCGGGTGAGCTCGACGCCGTCGTCCTGGCCTACGCCGGTCTGGGCCGGGTGGGCCGACGCGACGACGTGACCGACGTCTTCGAGCCCGAGCAGATGCTGCCCGCACCCGGCCAGGGCGCCCTGGCGGTGGAGTGCCGCGCCGAACGCGCCGGAGCCGACCTCGCCTACCTGGGCGCCGTCGACCACCCGGCCACTCGCGCCGAGGTCGTCGCCGAACGCACCGTCCTCTCCGAACTGGAGGCCGGGTGCGCCGCCCCGGTGGGCGCCTTCGCCGAGTACGGCGGGGATCGCCTGCGCCTGCGCGCCGCCGTGGTCTCCACCGACGGCGCCACCGCCGTGCGCCGTGAGCGCACGATCGACCTCGCCTCTCCCGATGACCTCGACGCGGCGGTCGGGCTCGGCCGAGACCTGGCCCGTCAGATGATCGCCGAGGGTGCCGACCGCATCGTCGCCGAGGCCTTCGCCGAGCGGGACGCCACCTAACCGGTCCCTTCCGGTCCGCGTCCGCGCCGCACCACACGGACCCACGGACGGCCGAACCCGGGCCGACTCCGCCCGTCGCCCAGGGGAGGGGGTGGGGCCACCGCACCGCCACCTCCCCGTCACCGCCCCGGACTCCGCACCCCGGGGCGCGGGCGACCCACACACGAGGAGCCAGTACGTGAACGCCAACGCCAGCCCCCAGCCGGAGGAACCGCGTCCCCGCGAACGCGCGACCGGTCACGTCGCCCTGGTCGGTGCCGGACCGGGAGGGGCCGACCTGCTGACCCTGCGCGGCGCCGACCTGCTGAGCCGGGCCGACGTGGTCGTCACCCTCCGCGAGCCCGCCGCCGAGGAGCTCGCCGGTTTCCGCCAGGAGCTTCTCGCGCACTGCTCCGAGGACGTCACGGTGGTGGAGGCCGCGGAGTGCGGCGGCGACGTCAACACGCTCGCCGTCACCCGCGCCCGGGAGGGCCTCAGGGTCGTGCGCCTGTACTCGGGCGACCCCTTCTTCGGCTGCCGGGGCGCCGCCCTGGTCGCCGCCTGCCTCGAAGCGGGCGTCGAGGTCGAGGTGGCCCCCGGGGTCTCCTCGATCACCTCCGTCCCGACCTTCGGCGGGATCTCCCTGCTCGACGACGACGAACCCGAGCTGCGCGTCCTGCACGCCCGCCCGCACGGTGAGCGCCGGGTCGACTGGCAGGAGGCCGCCGCCAGCGACGCGCCCCTGGTCATCCTGGGTGCCGACGCCCCGCCGGAGGAGCCGCCCGAACACCGCGGCCCCGGCTTCGACGTCGTGTGCAAGGCGCTCGTCGCGGGCGGGCGTCCCGCGACCACCCCGGTCGCCGTCGTGCGCGCCGGCGGTACCACGCGGCAGACCACCGTCACCTCGACGCTGGCCCGCCTGGTCGCCGAACTCAAGTCCACGGACGCCAAGAACCACCACGTCACGGCGCCCGCGCTGATGATCGTCGGCGCACCGGTCGCCCGCCAGGCCGAGCAGTCCTGGTACGAGACCCGGCCGCTGTTCGGGTGGCGCGTCCTGGTGCCCCGCACCAAGGAGCAGGCCGTGGCCCTCTCCGACCAGCTGCGCGGCTACGGCGCGGTGCCCGAGGAGGTGCCCACCATCTCGGTGGAGCCCCCCCGCACCCCGCAGCAGATGGAGCGCGCCGTACGCGGCCTGGTGACCGGCCGCTACCAGTGGGTCGCCTTCACCTCCGTCAACGCGGTCCGGGCGATCCGGGAACGCCTGGAGTCGTACGGTCTGGACGCCCGTGCCTTCGCCGGGGTCAAGGTCGCCGTGGTCGGCGAGAGCACCGCCCAGGCCGTCCGCGACTTCGGTATCCAGCCCGACCTCGAACCGCCCGCGGACGCCCAGTCCAGCAAGGGGCTGGTCGGGGTCTGGCCGCCCTACGACGCGGAGATCGACCCCATCGAGCGGGTCCTGCTGCCGCGCGCGGACATCGCCACCGAGACCCTCGCCGCCGGGCTCACCGACCTCGGCTGGGAGATCGACGACGTCACCGCCTACCGCACCGTGCGCGCCGCGCCCCCGCCCCAGCCCGTGCGCGAGGCGATCAAGGGCGGCGGCTTCGACGCCGTGCTCTTCACGTCCTCGTCCACGGTGCGCAACCTCGTGGGGATCGCGGGCAAGCCGCACAACACCACGGCGATCGCCGTGATCGGCCCCGAGACCGAGAAGACCGCCGTCGAGTTCGGCCTGCGCGTGGACGTGGTGGCACCCAAAGCCTCGGTTTCCTCCCTCGCGGAGGCGCTTTCGGAGTACGGTGCGGCCAAGCGCCAGGAGGCGATCGACGCGGGCAAGCCGGTCCTCAAGCCGAGCCAGAAGCGCCGCGGACGCCGCCGCAAGCTCTGAGAAGCCAACCCCGAACCGTGCCCTCGGTTCCCGACCACCCACGAGCCCACCCGGGAGTGCCCATGACCGCCGCCAGCGAAGACGCAGAGTTCCCCGTAGCCCGGCCGCGCCGACTGCGCCGGGGGCCGGCGCTGCGTCGGCTGGTGGCGGAGACCCGGGTGCTCCCGGAGAACCTCGTCCTGCCGATGTTCGTCAAGGAGGGGCTCTCCGAACCGGTGGCGATCTCCTCGATGCCCGGCCAGGTGCAGCACACCCGGGACAGCCTGCGCAAGGCGGCTCGTGAGGCGGTCGAGGCCGGGGTGGGCGGTCTGATGCTCTTCGGCATCCCCGAGCACAAGGACGCCGTGGGGTCGCAGGCCGACGACCCCGACGGCGTGGTCCAGGTCGCCCTGCGCGACCTGGCCGCCGAGGTCGGCGACGACATCGTGGTGATGGCCGACCTCTGCCTGTGCGAGTACACCGACCACGGCCACTGCGGCCCCCTGGAGCAGGACGGGCACGTCAACAACGACCTCACCCTGGAGCGGTACGCGTCCATCGCCGCCGCGCAGGCCGAGGCCGGGGCGGCGGTGGTCGCGCCCAGCGGCATGATGGACGGCCAGGTCGGGGCGATCCGCGCCGGGCTGGACCGGGCCGGGTTCGCGCACGTGCCGATCCTCGCCTACGCCGCCAAGTACGCGTCCGTGTTCTACGGCCCCTTCCGCGAGGCGGCCGAGGGCGCGCCCCGGTTCGGTGACCGCTCCGGCTACCAGCAGGACCCGGCCAACGTCCGCGAGTCCCTGCGCGAGGTGGCCCTGGACGTCGCCGAGGGCGCCGACATGGTCATGGTCAAACCGGGCCTGGCCTACCTCGACGTGGTGGCCAAGGTCGCGGAGTCCTCTCCGGTTCCCGTGTCGGCCTACCAGGTCAGTGGTGAGTACGCGATGATCGAGGCGGCGGCCGAGCGCGGCTGGCTGGACCGGGAGCGGGCGATCCTGGAGACCCTGACCTCCTACCGGCGCGCGGGGGCCGAGCAGATCCTCACGTACTGGGCCACCGAGGCGGCCCGCCTGCTGCGCTGAGCGTCCAGGCCCACGCCCCGGTCGCGGCCGACGGGGTTCGGCCACCCTCCTCCCGGCCGCGCCCGCACTGACCACGACCGGGGAGTACCGCATGGCCGACGTGTTGTACCGACGTAAACGACGCCACGCCACCGACAGCATGGTGGAGTCGGCCCTGCGCTTCGCCGAGCTGGGCTGGCCGGTGGCGCGGGGCACCTCTCCGGGCGAGGACCGCGCGTGTACGTGCGACCGGATGGGCTGCCCGGACCCGGCGGCGCACCCGGTCAGCGCGGCCTGGGGCGTGGAGGCGAGCACCGACCCCGAGACCCTGCGCCGGTGGTGGACGGCCAGCCCCCGGGCGAACATCGTGCTTCCGACCGGCCGGGTCTTCGACGTGCTGGACGTTCCCCGTGAGGCCGGGGTGATGGCCCTGGCCCGCATGGGCCGCGCGGGCGTACCGGCGGGCCCGGTCGCCGCGCAGGACGCCCGCTACCTGTTCTTCGTGGCCACCCGGTCCCCGATGGACGAGGACGAGTGGTGGTCGTGCCACCTGGACTGCGTCCCCGAGGCGGTCGAGGCCATGCCGGGCCTGCGCTGGCACTGCCGGGACAGTTTCGTCATGGGTGCCCCCTCCGCGCTCACCTCGGGCGGCCGCGTCACCTGGATTCGCGCCCCCCGCGACCTTGAGGGCGCGGTGGTCCTGCCGGACCCGATCGCGGTCCTGGACATCCTCAACGACGCCAGCGAGGAGTTCGCGGCTCCCGGCGCCTGACCGCGCCGCGAACTCGACGAGGGGGACGAGCCCGGTCTGGCCCGGGCCCTGGCCTCGGTCGAGAGCACCCGGGAACCGCTGGCGGAACTCTGCGCGCACTGACGGTGCGACCGGGGCGGCTCAGTCGCGGTGGCCGCCGACCCACAACGCCAGCGCCGTGCGGTCGCGCAGGTCCAGCTTGCGCAGGATGCTCGTCACGTGGTTCTTCGCCGTCCCCTCGGTGACGAACAGGGCCCGGGAGATCTCCCGGTTGGTGGCGCCCGTGCCCACCAGTCGGGCCACCTCCCACTCGCGTTCGGACAGCGGGGAGGGCCGTACCGGCGCGGCGCCCGGGGGCGCGGCCCGGGGTGCGTCGAGGGCGGCGACCAGGTGGTCCGCGGCGGAGCCGCCCAACACGGTCTCACCGCGCGCCGCCCGCCGAAGGGCCAGCACCAGCTCGTCGGGCGGGACGTCCTTGAGCAGGTGGCCGCGGGCGCCCGCGCGCAGCCCCGCGAAGACCAGGGCGTCGTCGTCGAACGTCGTGAGGATGACCGCGGGTACACCGGGGTGCTCGTCGCGCATACGGGTGACGAGTTCGATCCCGTCCATGCGCGGCATACGGGCGTCCACCAGGGCCACGTCGGGCGGCGGGTGCGAGGCGAGGAACTCCAGGGCCTCGACTCCGTCGGCGGCGTCCCCGACGACCTCGACGCCCTCCTCGATCTCCAGGAGCTTGCGCAGCCCGCTCCTGAGGAGGATCTGGTCGTCCACGATCAGCACGGAGACCGGTCTCACGCGGCGCCCCCGACCACGGTCGGTGCGGTGCGGTCGGCGGGGACCGTCACGCTCAGCCGGAACCCTCCGCCGGGGAGGTTCTCCGCGCTGACCGCGCCCCCCACCGACGCCACCCGCTCGCGCAGGCCGCGCAGGCCGAACCCGCTCCGCGCGGCCCCCTCCTCGGCTCCGGTCCCGTTGTCGGACACCGCCACGAAGGCTCCCTCGGCGGTGGCGCCCACCTCCACGTCGACCCGGTCGCCGCCCGAGTGCCGCATCGCGTTGGTCAGCCCCTCCTGGACCGCCCGGTAACAGACCAGTTCGGCCTCCTGCGACAGGGACGGCCAGCCCCCGGGATCGGCGTAGACGACACGCGCCCCGCCGCCGTCGAAGGACTCCACCAGCGCCCGCATGGCCGCGCTCCCCGCTCGTCCCTCCAACTGGAGCGGGCGCAGGGCGCGCACCCATCGGCGGGTGTCGGTGAGGGCGTCCCGGGCCAGTTCGCGGGCCTGTTCCACCTCTTCCCAGGCCGCCTCGGGGCGCGCGGTGCGAAAGCGTACGGCGTTGGCGAGCGTCATGGTCAGCGCGGTGAGGTAGTGGCCGGTGCTGTCGTGCATCTCGCGGGACATCCGCGCCCGCTCCTCGGAGACGGTCAGCTCCCGCACCCGGTCCGCGTGGCGGCGCAGTTCGACGTGCGCCGCCTCCAGCTCGGCCAGCAGTTCACGGGTGCGCTCGGCCCGTTGGGAGGCCACGAGCAGGGCGACGTACACCAGGCCCGAGGCCAGGACGAGGAAGAGGGCGCTGCCGGTCGTCACCAGGCCGATGAGGAGCGGGTCGCCGGGGATCAGCAGGACCATCACGAGGTTCACGCCGCCGAGGAAGGCGGCGTAGCCGCAGGCGCCGGCCAGCCCGAACACCGCGATGGCGTTCATCGTGGCCAGGCACACCAGGATGAGCACGGTGTAGTTGTTGGAGGCCAGCGAGAACACGGACACGGCGAGGAAGAGGACGCTGCCGAGGCGGCGCCCCCACGGGGCGGAGGGCGACCAGGCCAGGAGCGGCCACAGGGCGCAGGAGGCCGCCAGGCACCCGACACTCACCGTGATCACGGCGTCGATCCGGGGGTCGCCGGAGGGGAAGGACTCCAGGCCCGCGAGGAACACGAAACCGTACGTCAGCGCGGTGGAGACGATCGCCGCCCAGAACAGCAGGTTGAGGACCCGGGGAGGTCCAAACGCGCGGGGGGCGACCCACGAGGAGAGGTCCGGCAGGGAATCGGTGCTCCGCATTCTTCGAGGGTAACGGGGAGGCGGCGCGGCGCCATGGGCCCCGGGTCATGGTCGCGGGCACGTTCGGGGCATGACCTCCGGCACGTCCGGTGGCCCTCCCGGGCCGTGACCGCCGCGTGCCCCGGGGTCGATGCGCCCGCCGGTCCCGTCTTCCTATCGTCGCCACCAGAACGATGCGGAGTGCGACCGGAGGGTGGGAACGCGATGGCGGCGAACACGGGAACGGCGGAGGCGAGGGGCGCGGTGCCCGTCCCCTGGGTCGGGGCGGCGTTCGCCACCCTGACAGCCCTGGTGGGGCTCGGGGTGACGGTGGCGTTGTGGGGTGAGATCCCGCAGACGGTGCCCAGCGGGAAGGTCGGGTTGGACGGCGAACCGACCATGACGCCGCGCTGGCTGTTCGCCTCGGCGGTGCCGGGGGTGGTCCTGTTGCTGGTCGCGGTGGTCACGGTCGGGGCGCGCGTCGGGTCGGGGTTCCAGCGGGCCCTCCGGCTGCCGGTGTTCTGGTCGCGGCGCTCGGCGGGCTGGCTGCTGGACCTGCACCTGGCACTCCTGTCCGGGTTCCTGCTCGCCGTTCACGTGGTCATCCTGTATTCGGAGTCCGGCCGCGACCTGCCGTTGGGCCCCGACCGCCTGGTGGCGCTGATCATGGCGGCGTTCCTGGTGGGCCTGGGCCTGCTGGTGCCGGTGGTGCGGACTCGGGAGGGGCGCGACACCCCCGCGACCCGCTGGTGGCGGCGGGCGCGCTGGCCGGTGGGCGGCGGGGTCGCCGCGGTCGGCGCGCTCACGGGGGCCGTGGGCCTGTTGGCGCCGGGGGCGCAGTGGGCTGCCGTGGCGCCGATGCTGTTGCTGCCGGTGATCCTGCTGGGCTGCGCGGTGCCCTTCCTGGGCGACCAGTCCTGGAGGGGGCCCGAGGAGCCCGTGTGACGTGCGGGCCCGTGGAGGGCGCGGGGACCGTGTGGGGCCCCGCGCCGCCGGGTGCCCGCGAGGGGAGACGGAGGGCGCCGGGGTCCCCGCACGGGTGCGGGCGCGGGTCCCACACGGGTGCGGGTCCCACACGGGTGCGGGGGCGGCGCTCCTAGAGTTCCGTGGCGTTGACGACGACGCCGTCGTGGTCGCTGTAGAGCCACTCGCCGGGCACGAACGTCACGTCGCCGAAGGTGACTGGTACGTCCAGGCGCCCGGCGGCGTCCTTGAGGGACTTGCGGGGGTTGGAGCCCAGCGCCTTCACGCCCAGTTCCAACCGGCCCAGGGCGACCGTGTCGCGGACCACACCGTTGATGACGACCCCGGCCCAGCCGTTGCGTACGGCGGCCTCGGCGATCATGTCGCCCATCAGCGCGCTGCGCGGCGACCCGTTGCCGTCCACCACCAGGACGGCGCCCTCACCGGGGGTGTTCAGGACCTGTTTGACCAGACCGTTGTCCTCGTGGCAGCGGACGGTCCGGATCGGTCCCGAGAACACCGCGTGCCCTCCGAACTGCCGGAACTGCGTGGAGCAGCTCCTCAGCGTGTCGCCGTGGTCGTCGATCAGGTCCGCCGTGGTGAAGTCCGTGGCCATGACAGCTCCGGTCCGTGAGTGAGCGAGTGGTCGGCCCCAAGCTACTCGTCGGTACAGGGCGGTGCCCTGACCGGGAGGCGTGTTCTCCGGAACGCCCGGCGTGTCTCTTTGGTCGACCAGCCGTGTCTCTTTCGTCGGTTTCGGGCCTTCGACGGCGCCAGGGGGGTCCGACGGATGACAGGATAAGGACCTTCCCGTCATCCGCTCGTGGGAGTTCCGTCACCGGGACGTCGCCCCGACTTCCCCCTGCCGTCAGGGCGGCTCTCCTCCCCGTACGACCCCTGGAGAGAGATGGTCTCCGAGATCTTCGCCGTCAGCGCCGCCTGGTCGCGCGCCATCATCGAGTTCGCCGAAGGACTCGACCCCTGGATGCAGACGGCCGCCGAATGGGGCACCGACCTGTTCCTCGGCGTGTTCGCGATCCTGTTCCTCCTGGCCTGGTGGCGAGCCCGGTCCGCCAACTCCCGCCTGGTCGGCCTCGCCCTCTTCGCGCCGGTGGCCACCGTCATCGCCTACACGGTCAGCCTGACCATCAAGTCGTTCTTCGAGCAGCTGCGGCCCTGCCAGGCCATGACGGACCTGAGCACGATCGCCACCTGTGACCCGATCGGCGACTGGTCCTTCCCGAGCAACCACGCCGCCATCGCCGGTGCCGCGGCCGCCGCCGTGATCATCGCCTGGCGCCGCTTCGCCGTCGCCGCCGTCATCTTCGCCCTCCTGGAGGCCTTCTCCCGGGTCCTCGTCGGCGCCCACTACCCGCACGACGTCACCGTGGGCCTGGTCGTCGGCGCCCTCGTCGCCACCCTGGTCTCCCTCCTGGCCGCCCGCCCGATGACCGCGCTCGTCGACAAGCTGGCGGAGAACGACCGCCTGCGCCCCCTCCTCCTCGCCGAGGCCCCCGCGCGCGGCCCCGAGGCCGGACGCGTCCGTGAGAACGCCCACAGCGACGCCTGACCCGTCTGCCCCGCCACGTGCGCCCCGTCCCCCCGGCGGGGCGCGCGTGCTTCGCGGGACCGAGGGTTGGCTGACCCCCGGGGGCGTGGCATGCTTCCTCTGTGTGGTTTTCACGCAGAACCAGCGGTGGGGCCACCCAGAAACAGGGGAGTGATGTCCGATGCTGCTGAGTTTCCGCGTGGAGAACCACAAGTCCATCCGTGAGGAACAGCAACTCCTGCTCACCCCCGTTTATGACGACGCCCGCCCCGAATCCGCCGATTGGGAGGCCGTCACCGTCGCGGGAATCTTCGGAGCCAACGCCTCCGGGAAGTCCAACCTGCTCGACGCGCTGGTCTTCATGCGGGACACCGTTCGCTGGTCCATGAACAACGCGGAACCCGGCGGCGCAATCCGCAGGCAGCCCTTCGCGTTGGACACCGAAGCAGCCACGGACCCCTCCGTCTTCGTCGTCGATCTGATGATCTCCGGTGTGCGCCACACCTACGGCTTCGCCGTCGACGACGAGCGTGTGACCGAGGAGTGGCTGTACACCTATCCCAAGCGCCGCAGGCGCGTCCTCTTCGAGCGCGACGGTGCGGAGTTCACGTTCGGCGACAGCGCTCCCGCCAAGCTCCGGCAGGTGAAGGACATCACCGGCCCCAACATCCTCTTCCTGACCGTCGCCGCACGTGCCTCGAACGAGGACGTCGAGCCGATCTACCGGTGGTTCTCCGACGACCTCACCTTCGCGTCGGAGCGGAGCTCACGGCGTCCCACCTGGTTGACGGAGCGACAGGTGACGCTGGAGGAGTTGGCGCGTCTCGGAGACCTCCTGCGCTCCGCTGACACCGGCGTCCACTCCGTCGCACTCAGGACGTGGTCGGAGAACGTCGGAGGGCTCGTGCACACGGCCGAAGGACGTGTGGTTGCGTCCGAGGAGCGTCGGGAATCGCTCAGGGAGGAAACGGGAAGGGTCGAGCGTGGCGAGCGCGGTCCCTCGTCCGAACTCCTCTTTCACCACGGTGACTCCTCCGCCCGTCCCTTCACATGGGATGAAGAGTCCCAGGGCACCAGGTCACTCGCCGCGCTGGGCTACGAGGTCCAGGGCGTTCTCGCTGGCGGGGGAGTGTTGGTCGTCGACGAACTCGACGCCAGCCTGCACCCGCATCTCTCGGCACAGGTGATCTCGCTCTTCCAGGACCCGGTCAGGAACCCTCACGGCGCGCAGCTCGTCTTCACCAGCCATGATGCCGCGCTCTTGGGGCAGATCCGGGGGGAACACGTCCTCTTGCGCGATCATGTCTGGTTCGTGGAGAAGGACGCGTGTGGAAGAACCACTCTCCATCCACTCAGCGACTTGAGACCCAGAGGTGAGGAGAACCGGGCCCGACGCTATCTGGTGGGGCTCTACGGAGGGGTTCCGGACCTCGATGAGTCCAGTCTTCGAGACGCTCTCGTCGAGAGGGACCTCGAGGCGAGGGGCCCTGATCCGGAAGGCGCGCATCGGTGAGCAAACGGGCCAAACGGCGCAGCGAGCTGGATAGGCGTCGGGTCGCCGCGAAGCGCAACCGCAGAATCTTCCTGATCGTCTGCGAGGGTGAGACGGAGAAGCGGTACTTCGACTCGTTGCGCGGGCACCGTGGAGTCCAGATCCACGCTGTGCACGTTCGTCGGGCGAAGCACCCGCAGAGGGAGCGTGTGGTCCGCACGGCCGTAGAGGCGGAACGGAGCGACTACACCGGGGTCTGGGCGGTCTTCGACACGGACGGGGACGACGTCACCGAACTCTGCCGCGAGGCCGCACGCAAGGGTGTCGAGACGGCCTGCTCCACACCCACCTTCGAAACCTGGCTGCTCCTCCACCTCGGTGACCACCGGGCGGCGCTCGGCTCCGGAGCCAAGGCCGAGAAAGCCCTCCAAGCCCTCCTTCCCTCCTGGAGCAAGGGCCGCACCCGGTTCGAGGACTTCGCGCACGGCCTCCAGGACGCCGTCGAGCGTGCCGAACTCCTCCCGCCCGGAGGGGACCCCAGCACCGGGGTGCACCGCCTCATCCGCGTGATCCTGCGGGAGTGAACCGCGCGCCCCGCCACGCGCGCCCCCGCCACGCGCGGCCCCGCCCCCCGCGGGGCGCGCGTGCGTTGCGGGGCGGGTCACGGTCGCCGGGCGGGACACAGCTGACACACTGGTGAGGTGGGTACTCAACAGACTTCAGCAGAGCTCTTCCAGCGGGCGGCCAACGTCGTCCCCGGCGGCGTGAACTCGCCCGTCCGCGCCTTCGGGGCGGTCGGCGGCACCCCGCCGTTCTTCGTCAAGGGCGAAGGCCCCTACCTCACGGACTCCGACGGGCGCCAGTACGTCGACCTCGTCTGCTCGTGGGGGCCGCTCGTCCTGGGGCACGCCGCCCCGAGCGTGGTGGAGGCCCTGCACGCGGCCGTCGACGCCGGGACCTCCTACGGTGCCCCGACCCCCGGCGAGGTGGAGCTGGCCGAGCTGATCGTCGAGCGCACCCCCGTCGAGAAGGTGCGCCTGGTCAACTCCGGTACCGAGGCCACCATGTCCGCGATCCGCCTCGCGCGCGGGTTCACCGGGCGCAGCAAGATCGTCAAGTTCGCGGGTAACTACCACGGCCACGTGGACGCCCTCCTGGCCGCCGCCGGATCGGGGCTGGCCACCTTCGCCCTCCCCGACTCCCCGGGCGTCACCGGTGCCAGCGCCGCCGACACCCTGGTGCTGCCCTACAACGACGTCGAGGCCGTGGAGCGCGCCTTCGCCGAGCACGGCGACGAGATCGCCTGCGTGATCGCCGAGGCCTGCCCCGCCAACATGGGTGTCGTCCCGCCCCGGGCCGGGTTCAACGCCCGCCTCAAGGAGATCGCGCACGCCCACGGTGCGCTGCTGATCCTGGACGAGGTCCTCACCGGGTTCCGGGTCAGCGCCTCCGGCTGGTTCGGCCTGGAGGGCGTGGCCCCCGACCTCGTGACCTTCGGCAAGGTCATGGGCGGCGGCCTGCCCGCGGCGGCGTTCGGCGGCCGCGCCGAGATCATGGACCGGCTCGCCCCGAACGGACCCGTCTACCAGGCGGGCACCCTCTCCGGTAACCCGCTGGCCACCGCGGCCGGGCTGGCCACCCTGCGCGGCGCGACCCCCGAGGTGTACGCGCACATCGACCGGGTCTCCGCCCGCGTCGAGGCGGAGGTCTCCAAGGCGCTCGCCGCCGAGGGCGTGACCCACCGCGTCCAGGGCGGCGGCAACCTCTTCACGGTGTTCTTCACCGACGCCGAGGTCACCGACTTCGACAGCGCCCGCACCACGGACACCCGGGTGTTCGCCGCGTTCTTCCACGCCATGCTCGAACAGGGCGTCTACCTTCCGCCCGCCGCGTTCGAAGCGTGGTTCTTCTCCTCCGCACACGACGAGGCCGCCGTGGACAGGGTGGTCGGGGCCCTGCCCGCGGCCGCCCGGGCGGCGGCACGGGCCCAGTCCCAGGGCTGAACCGACCCGCACCCCGGAAGGAAGTACCTCCACGATGACCACGACCACCGTCGTCCACCTGCTCCGGCACGGAGAGGTGTTCAACCCCGACAAGGTCCTGTACGGCAGACTCCCCGACTATCACCTGAGCGACCGGGGGCAGCGGATGGCCGAGATGGCCGCCGAGTGGTTCGAGGGCCACGACATCGCGGCCCTGTACTCGTCACCGCTGGACCGTACGCAGGAGACGGCCGTACCGCTCCAGAAGGCCTTCGACCTCCCGGTCAGCCTCGACGACCGCCTGATCGAGGCGGCCAACAAGTTCGAGGGGATGTCGCTGTCCTCCAAGTCGGCGCGGGACCCCCAGGTGCTCAAGCGCCTGTACAACCCCTTCCGGCCCTCGTGGGGCGAGCCCTACCAGGACATCGTCGACCGCATGGTCGAGGTCATCAAGGTCGTGCGCCGGGCCGCCTGGGGCCGAGAGGCCGTGTGTGTCAGCCACCAGCTGCCGATCTGGATGGCTCGTCGCGCCGCCGAGGGCAGGCGGCTGTGGCACCGACCCGACCTGCGGGAATGTAACCTCGCCAGTGTCACGTCGCTGACCTTCGCGGATCAGCGGCTGGCCAGTGTCAGCTACGCCGAACCGGCCGCCGTCCTCTACGGCGACGGTCCGTCTCTTCCCGGGGCGTGATCCGGCCGGGTTGCCCGTAGCGGTAAGCTGGGCCCACGGGTGCGGTAGACGTGTGTACCAGTGACCGTCGTCCTCCCCGGGGCCCGCCCCGGTCGCACCGGCCACCCGCGCCCCGTGCGCGTGTGCCCGGGCGAGCCCAGCAACCGCATCCGAGCCAGCAGGTGTTCGTCACCAGTGGTTCGGCATGTCCGTACTCACTCGTCAGCGAGAAGGTGATCCCATGGGTTCCGTCATCAAGAAGCGCCGCAAGCGGATGGCGAAGAAGAAGCACCGCAAGCTGCTCAAGCGCACGCGTGTGGCGCGTCGCAACAAGAAGTAGGAGCGTTCGCGACGTAGGTCGTCTCTCCGCGGGCGCGGGCGGGCCGTTGGCACGCCCCGGACGCGGAGACACTTCACTTTCCCTGCCCGGCCCCGGCCGGAGCGGCGGAATTTTCCGGGTGCACGACTGTTGTGGAACACAGGTCACCGTCACCGGGTCGCCTCCTCGGGGAGGTGAGCGGTCCGTGGCCCATCCGGATCACCACCGTCTCCTTCCAAGGAACGTGTCTCCATGGCTCGTGTCGTACTCGTCACCGGGGTCTCCAGCCCCCTCGCGGCCGGGGTCGCCCGGACCCTGAGCCGGGGTCCCGGTGTCGACCGGGTGATCGGCGTGGACTCCGCCCCCGTGCCGCACGGCGCCCCGGGCGTCGAGTACCAGCACGTCGACCTGCACGACGGCAGCCTGGACCGCATCGTGGCCGAGTCCGGCGCCGACCTGGTCCTGCACCTCGGTCTGGACGCCGGCGACGACCCCAACCGGGAGGAGAACCTCCTGGGCACCATGCGGGTCCTGGGCGCCGCCCAGCGCTCATCCACCGTCCGCCGCCTGGTGGTGCGTTCCAGCGCCACCCTGGACGCCGACGACGCGGCGGAGGTCGAGCGGCACACGCGCGGTCTCCAGCGCCGCCGCCCGGACCTGTCCGTGGCCGTCCTGAGGTTCGCGAACCTCATCGGCCCTTCGGTGGACACCCCGCTCACCCGTTATCTGGACTCCCGTGTCGTGCCCACCGTGATGGGCCGCGATCCGCGCGTGCAGTTCCTGCACGAGGACGACGGGGCCGAGGCGCTGGTGCGCATGGCGCTCAGCGACCGGACCGGTTTCTTCGACGTCTCCGGGGCCGACGCGGTCCCGCTCTCCCACTGCCTGCGCCGCGTGGGCGGCCAGCGTCTGCCGGTCCCCGCCCGAGGCCTGCGCGTCCTGCGCGGGGTGGCCCGGCACGGCCGGATCGACTACGCCAGCTCCAGCGCCGCCCGGGCGGTGCGAGCGGGGCTGGAGGCGTCCCGTCTGGACCCGGCGCCGCTGAGCCGGGCCCTGGAGTGGTCCCCGGCCTACAGCTCCATCGAGGCCTTCGAGTCGTACGCGCACGGGCGTCGCGGCGCGCCCCGGGGCGGTCGGTCCCGTGGGGCGGGGCTCCGCCCGATCCACGTCATCGCCCTGGCCCGGGCCACCCTGGGCCGCTAGCGGCCGGAGCGCGGCCCAAGGTGGCCGGAGCTCCCTGCCACGGACGGCCCGGGCGCGGCACGCCGGGGGCGGGGCGGCGCGAGTCGGCCGCCCCGGGGGCGGCGTCGACCCCCTCAGCGCTCGTCCAACTCGTCCGCCCAGGCGCGCAGTCCGGCGGCGAACCCCTCCCGGTCGCGTGCGGACAGCCGCTCCATCGCCCGTCGCAGCGGCGCGGCCCGTGCCGCCACCAGCGACTCCACGGAGCGCCGGTGGTTGTCGGCCAGGCTCAGCAGGGTGCGTCTGCGGTTGTCCGGGTCCTCCTGGGCGACCACCAGCCCCGCCCGTCTGAGGTCCCCGGCCAGTTCGCTGGCGGTGGGCAGTGACACCGACATGCGCCGGGCCAGTTCGGACACGCCGACCGACGCGACCACGGCCAGCTGCGCGAGCGCTCCGCCGTGGCGCGCGGTGAGTCCGTGCCGTGAGAACACCT
Source organism: Nocardiopsis sp. NPDC006938 (assembly GCF_042869555.1). NCBI lineage: Bacteria > Bacillati > Actinomycetota > Actinomycetes > Streptosporangiales > Nocardiopsidaceae > Nocardiopsis > Nocardiopsis sp. NPDC006938. The sequence goes on from NZ_JBIAGA010000003.1 coordinate 218,068, forward strand.
CCGCGACGTCGGGGGGCATCTCCGCGCGTACCCGCCGAAAGTAGACCTCCAACCGCGGTACGACGCCCAGCTCCGCCACGAGCTGGCGGTCCCGTTCGTCGGGCGTGTCCGGTGTCCCGTCTCCGGTCGTGTCGTCGATCATGTGGTGTGTGTTCTCCAACTGTTGGTGAATCCGAAGCTTCGGGTTAGGGTACGGGCACGGGCCGGGACCTCCGCGCCCGGGCTGCCGGAGGAGAGGCCCGCCATGCCCAGGAACCCCGGGGAGCCCGCCGGGAGCGGTTTCCTCGACCCGCTTCCGTACGGCTACGTGTACGTCGGAGCCCGTGTGGCGCCTCCCTCCCGGGGCCCCTTCGTCCGGCGCGACCGGGAGCGCGAACGCGTCCTGGCCCGGTTCCGGGTGCTCTCCGAGGAGCTGGAGGATCTGCCGTCGGTGGTGTCCACCACCGTGTACGAGGCCGTGTTCATGCCCCCGTTGGAGGGGGCGCCGCGCTTCGACGCCGTCCTGCTCGTCACCGTGGCCACCCCCGCCGACGTGGCCCGGGTGCTGACCAGCGCCCCCTACCGCCAGCTGGACGGCGAACTCGTGATGACCGCCCGCAACACACGGCGGATCGGGGAGACCGGCGACGACCCCTCGGCGGTGTTCCTCCTCAACCACTTCACCGCTCCCGACCCCGAACGGGCGGTGGCCGTCTGGGAGGAGCTGGCCCGCTGGTACGTCGACCGGTTGGGGGTGGACAACTCCACCCTGCTCCAGCCGCTGGACGACGCGTCCTGGACGCTCGTGAACCACGTGCGCCTGCCGGGCGGGCCGGTGCGCTTCCTGCTCGCCCAGATCACGAGGCCCGACTTCTTCCGGCGGGTGCGCTCGGCGCTACGGGCCGAGGGCATGCGGGCCCGTCCCGTCTTCTACCGGCGCCGGTGAGGCCGGTGCCGGACGACGGCCCCAGGCCGGGTGCGCGGGCCGTACGGGGCCCTGGGCGGCCGTGCGGCGGCCTCCGGGTGGTTCGGTCGTGCTCAGCGCGGCGCGAGCGCTCTGCGGTGTCTGACAGCGCGCACCGCCACGGCTCCGGCCACCGCGCCCGCGACGGCGGCGGGCAGGGCCACCTTCAGCGCGGCCCGGTGCTTGCGGAAGTCGTGCACCGGCCACTCGTGGGTACGGGCGTACCGGCGCAGGTCCCCGTCCGGGTTGACGGCGTGCGGGTCCCCGACCAGCGACAGCAGGGGCAGGTCGTTCGAGGAGTCGCTGTAGGCGGAGCAGGCGGACAGGTCCCACCCCTCCCGGCGAGCCAGCGCGCGCACCGCGACGGCCTTGGCCGGACCGTGCATGAGGTCGCCGTTGAGCCGCCCGGTGTACACGCCGTCCACGCACTCGGCCTCGGTGCCGAGCGCACCGGTCAGTCCGAGGCGGCGGCGGATGATCTGGGCCAGTTCCACCGGTGTCGCGGTGACGAGCCACACCGGGCGGCCCGCGTCCAGGTGCTCCTGTACGAGGGCGCGGGTGCCCTCCCAGATCCGGTCGGCCATCGTGTCGTCGTAGATCTCCTCGCACAGGGTGACCAGGTCCTCGACGTCGTGTCCGGCGACGAAGGCGAGGGCGGCCTCGCGGGCCGCGTTGATGTGCTCGGGCTGCTCGCTGCCGGTCACCCGGAACACCGTCTGTCCCCACGCGAACCGCATGAGGTCGCGGGTGGTGAACAGGTCGCGGGAGGCGAGGCCGCGGGCGAAGTGGTAGATCGACGCGCCCCGCATGAGTGTGTTGTCCACGTCGAAGAAAGCGGCTCCGGGGCCGACCGGTTTCGGGGAAACGGCGTCGTGTGACACGGTTCTCTCCTGGCTGTGGTGGGGGAGGCAGCCCTCCGGATGTCCGGGGTGGCGCTTCCCCGCGTACTGCGAGCCTATGGCCCCCCGTGGGCGCTGCGCGGCGACAGGGCGACGGCGTGAAAGCTGGTGATGAAGATCACAGTGTAGAGCCTGGTTTCGGGCTCCACTCTGCGGGATCTCCATGGTCGTCGTACCCGAAAAAGTGCACGCGGTGCACATCCACCCTTGACCGTGCAGCATCATGGTCGGGATGGTCACGGTAGGACTGACATTCATCAGCGCGTTGGTGGGCTGGAGCGCCACCGCCGCGCTGACCGCGTATGCCCAACGCCGTCCCGGCGTCGCCGCGGTCGCCTGGCTGATCGCGTCCCTGGCGATGACGGTCGGCCTCAGCGCGGCGGTGATCGGGGTGCTCTTCGACTTCGGTCAGGTCACCTTCCGACTCCTGCATATCGGTGTCAGCCTCCTCGGTCCGCTCTTCGCGGCCTGGGGCGCGGTGGAGTTCGCCGTCCGTTCGCCCAACGGTCGCTTCACGACGCGGCTCTTCGTCACCGCCCTGACCATCGTCCCCCTGGTGGTGCTCGGCGTCGACCGCATCAGCGGCCGCTTCGACGCCGCATTCCCTCCCCTGGGAGACCACTACGACCTCATTCCCCGCACGCTGGTCAACGGCGTGCAGGGCTTCGTCGTCGTCCTCCTCGTCCTCGCGATCGTCGCCCTCGTGCGGCGCGGTCTGCGCGGCTCCGGTCGAACCGATCTGGCCGTGCTGGGCCTGGTCGCGCTCGCCGTGCTCCTGTCCGTCGTGGTCGGACGCGCGGGGCTGGGCGTCCTCGGCCCGCTCCTGCTCCTCGGTGCGGTCTCGTCCCTGTGGGGCGCCGGAGCGCTGGCCGCCAAGCCGCGCCGGGACGCCTATGACGACGAGTACGACGACTACTACGACGACGAGTACGACGACGAAGACGACGAACTCGACGACGAGCCCCAGGAGCAGCCCGTGCGCCGCAAGCGCCGTAACGCCGAGAACTACGACGACCTCTACGCCGAGGCCCCGCCCGCCCCGCCGAGCAAGCTCCGGGGCGTCATCACCATCTACACGCTCGCCGACGGCCAGGGCGCCGGGTTCGACCAGCTCGCCAACGCGGTGGTGGCCGAGGTCTCCAAGCGCGAGCCGGACACCCTGCTGTTCGCCGCGCACACCGTGCCCAGCGCCCCCCTCCAGCGCATCGTCTACGCGATCTACCGGGACGAGCTGGCCCAGGAGGAGCACGAGCAGCAGCCGCACGTCATGGAGTTCACACGGCGCCTCTCCGCGCACGTGGTGGCCACCAACGTGATCGAGCTCTCCCTCTCCGGTGCCGCCGCGACAGACGGCCTCGCCGCCATGCTGATGCCCCGCTGACCAGGCGTTATACGCCTCCGCTCGTCCCTCCGGCACGGCCGGCGGGACCGCGTGCCACCCGTGACACCGCCCTCCCACGCAACCATGTACGGGCCTGCGGCGTCCCATCCCGGGTGAAGTACCCTTCCCTACAGGTTTTTCATGACCGGCACCCGTCGGGTGCCGATGGCGTGTGACCGAGACCGGCCGGATGACCCAGCCGAGAGCCGCGCCGGAGCCAAAGAAAGTTGCTGGGAGCCCGATGCGCAAGTTTCTTGTCGTCTTCCTGATCCTGCTCGCCGCCCTCGTCGTCGTGGCGGACGTGGGAGCGCGTTCGTTCGCGCAGAACACCCTGGCCGGCCGTCTGGCCGACCAGATGGAGATGTCCGAGGACCCGGACGTGTCCATCGAGGGCTGGGCCTTCCTGCCGCAGGTGGTCAGCGGTACCTACACCGAGGTCAACATCGAGGCCGCCAGCGCCACGATGGGCGGGGTGACGGTGGAGAACATCGAGGCCACCGCCTCCGACGTCGAGGCGCCGTTGAGCGACCTCATGGACCAGCCCACGGTGACCGCGGGCAAGGTGGACGGTTCCTTCGTGGTCCCCTACGCCTACTTCAACCCGTACCTGCCCGAGGGCATGACCATCACGACGGAGAACGGCGAGCCGCGCATCAACGGTGAGCTGGCCGTCCCGGAGATGGGCCGCAGCGTCTCGGTCTCCAGCGGTGGCGAGTTCACGGTCGACGGCGACACCCTGCACGTCACCCCGGTCGGCATCGAGGTGGGGGACGTACCGGTCAACATCGACGACCTCGTCTCGAACATGCTGACCTTCAGCGCCCAGGTGCCCGAGCTGCCCTTCGGCCTGACCGCCAAGGACATGGAGGCCACGTCCAACGGCCTCCGGATCACCGGCACCGGCACCGACGTCCCGCTGATGGGCTCCGAGGCCGTCTGATGGACCCGGCGGCCCAGACGCTCGGCTCCGACGTGCTCGGCGCCGGGCTGGGCGCACGGGCCACGCTCGTGCAGTTCTCCAGCGCCTTCTGCCAGCCCTGTCGCGCCACCCGTCGCGTCCTGGAGGACGTGGCGGGCATGGTGGAAGGGGTGGCGCACGTGGAGGTCGACGCGGAGTCGCGCCTGGACCTCGTGCGCCGACTGGGGGTCCGTTCGACCCCCGCGGTGTTCGTTCTCGACGCCGGGGGCCGGGTGGTGCGCCGGGCGGAGGGCCAGCCCCGCCGCGCGGACGTGATCGCCGCCCTCGGCGAAGCCGTGCTGTGAGGGCCTCCGCGACGCGAGCCGACCCCGCCCCGGAGCCGAGGGCGTCCCGATCGGCCCCGTGACCGCCGAGCCGACGCGGTCGCCATGGTCGCCTTGGTCGCGCTGATCGCGCGCCCCGCTTCCCGGCACGAGGCCGACCTCGGCGCGATGGGCCCGCCTCCCGGGCGCTCCACAGGCCCCGGAAGCCCGATTCGTCCCACATTCTGGAACGATCGTCCTGTGATCCAGGACACCAGTGACAAGAGCGAGCGCCGGGCTGTAGCGTCTAGGGCGTGACTTCCTTGACGAGCGCGTATCTGACGAAGCGACGAGCGGTGGACTTCTGCCGCGTCGCTGCCGCGCTCTGTCCGTGTCCCTAGGGCGGACGGGCCCTTCGAGCCCCCGCTCGCCCCGTGCGACCGGCCCCTTCCGCGCACGCTGTGGTTGACGACGCCGTACACCCGTCGTCCCTCCCGGAAACCGACCAGACCCGACGGACGCCCCGGCTCCGCCGCCACTGTCGGTGACCCCGGAGTCATCCTCCGCGCTGCCCGGAACGGCTCGACCTCGCCGCGCCCGCCCCTGACCACGCGTAGTGCCTTTCCCCATCCCTTCCCGAACCCGGTGTTGAGCCGGTGCTCCCCCGGGGTAGGGGAAGGCCGCCTGAGACCCCTGATTCCGGGCACCGCGCCCCCGGAACGCGACGCACCGACCGCACACGCGACACCGCACAGAAACACAGGAGGTTCCCCATGAGCCGCTCAGACGTCCTCGTGGACGCCGCATGGGTGGAGGCTCACCTGGACGACGCCGACGTCGTCCTGGTCGAGGTGGACGAGGACACGTCCGCCTACGACAAGGGCCACATCCCCGGCGCCGTGAAGATCGACTGGAGGACGGACCTCCAGGACCCGGTCCGCCGTGACTTCGTGGACCGCGCCGGGTTCGAGAAGCTGCTCTCCGCCAAGGGCATCGGAAACGACGACCAGGTCATCCTGTACGGCGGCAACAACAACTGGTTCGCGGCCTACGCCTACTGGTACTTCAAGCTCTACGGCCACGACAACGTCCGGCTGCTCGACGGCGGCCGCAAGAAGTGGGAGCTCGACTCCCGCGAACTGGTCGAGGAGGTCCCGCAGCGGGCCGCCACCGAGTACAGCGCCAAGGAGCAGGACGCGTCCATCCGGGCCTTCCGCGACGAGGTCGTCGACGCCATCGGCACCAAGGACCTGGTCGACGTCCGTTCCCCCGACGAGTTCACCGGCAAGCTGCTGGCCCCCGCGCACCTGCCGCAGGAGACCTCGCAGCGTCCGGGCCACATCCCGACCGCGCGCAACATCCCGTGGGCCAAGACCGCCAACGAGGACGGCACCTTCAAGACCGCCGAGGAGCTGCGCGCGCTCTACACCGACGCCGGTGTGGACCTCGACAAGGACATCATCGCCTACTGCCGTATCGGCGAGCGCTCCTCGCACACGTGGTTCGCCCTGCACGAGATCGTCGGGCTGGAGAACGTCAAGAACTACGACGGCTCGTGGACCGAGTACGGCTCGCTGGTGGGCGTCCCGGTCGAGCTCGGAGAGGCTGAGGCCAAGTGAGTGACAGCTGCGGAGCACCCGAGGGCGGCGTCGCCCTGGGCGACGTCGACGCGGGCAACCAGGCGGTCATCCAGGGCACGGTGACCCGTGACGGCCAGCCCCTGCGCGGCGCCTACGCCCGTCTGCTGAACGCCTCCGACGACTTCGTCGGCGAGGTCGCCACCGGTGACGAGGGCACCTTCCGCTTCTTCGCGGCGGACGGCGAGTGGAAGCTGCGGGTGCTGGCCTCCCAGGGCTTCACCGGCGAGTACCGGGTGACGGCCGAGGTCGGCAAGGTCATCGACGTCCGGGTCGAGGCCTGACGGTAGTACCACCGCGCGCGGCGCCGGTGTCGGGACGCGTCACTCGGTCCGACACCGGCGCCGCGCCGTTCGCGCGCCCTCAGCGTTCCCGGGGCGCGGCGGGCTCCTCGGGGACGACCACGTGGAGCGCGGCCAGCTCCCGGTTGGCCTCCAGGGCCCGTCGCGCCCGGTCGAGTGCGACCTGTCGGACGAAGGGGGCGCAGAGGGCGACGGGGAACAGGGCGAACGCCATCCACAGGACCGGGCCCGGGTAGGAGTAGTGGATCGAGAACAGGCTGATCCCCATGCAGTTGACGCTCGCGCCGCTGACGAGCCACGGGTTGTCGAGCCTGCGCACGCGGTGTTCGGCCGCCCTGACCGTGAGGTGGGCCAGCGCGGGGTCGGGGGCGACCGTGCCGTCGCGCAGGTGGGCGCGCACCGGGCGCCGCTCCGCGCTGGTGGGTTCCTCGCGGGCCAGGGCCCGTTCGCTCCAGGTGAACCGCTTGCGTCGGAAGCTCCAGATCGCTCCCAGGACCAAGAGGACCAGCGCGGCGCTCTGGAGGAGTAGCCCGAGCAGGGGGAGCGCGTGCGTCTGGACGATCATGGGGGCTCCTCGCCGACCGCCCGCGCCCGGGTCTCACCCGGGCGGGGCGCGTCAGGGGTGGGGGATGTGGGCCCGGGCGGTGCCGTGCGGTTCGGCCGCGGCGGCACCGTGTCCATGATGTCGAGTTCGTGTGTGCGCGTGGGTGTCTGGGGGGAAGGCGTCGGCGCTCGTTCGTCCACGAACCCCGCCACCTGGACCGGAGGGCGAGGAGCCCTGGCCCGCGCGGCCCCCACCTGGTCGTGAGCCACCCGCGAGGAGGTCGCTCCGGGGCGGTTGTCCACAGGTGGGGAGCGGGGACTGGAAAGCGGTGGGCGGCCCTGCTTCACTGAAGATCACGGTTGGTGCCGCAGTCGGTCGCCGACCGTGGCCAGCACGCCGGGCGCGGCCCTTCGCCCTGCCCTCCGCCCCCCAGGCCGGAACCGGCGTGACCGTACCCGCGGCGGCGCCCCTTCCGCCGGTCAGGAGGTGTTCGGACGGTGCCCACAGCACGGTCGTCTGCGACCGCTGCCACGACGCCCCGAGGCGAGGCGGGACGCACCTACCTCGGGTGGCGGCACAGGGTGGTGCTGCCTCCGCCCGGACCGGCCCCGCGCCGCCCGGCTCCCGCGGACGCCCGCACCCTCAGCCGGGAGTGGGTCGCGGGGCAGATGGAGGGCGAGGCCCTCACCAACCGCCCGCTCTACTTCGCCCTGGGCGGGCTCGGCCTGTTCGCCCTGCTCTGCCCGCTGCTGTGGACCCTGCGCATCCTCCCGGGCAGTCTGGCCCTGGGCGGGGTGTGCGCCTGCGCGGCCATCGCGGCCCCGGTGCTCGTCGCCCTGGTCCAGAGCCGGCAGGTGATGGCCTCCCGGCTCGAACGCGCGCGGGCGCGGCTGGAGGAGGAACGGGCCGCACGGGAGCGGGCCCTCCACGACCAGCAGCGCGAACACGCCCGCCGGTACACCGAGTGGCAGGCCGCCGCGCGCGCCTACGAGGCCCAACCGCGCTGGTACGGGGTGACGGTCCCGCCGCGGACCTCGGCCGTGCTCGTGGTGGGCGGAACCGACGCGGGCTGGTCCGCTCTGCTCACCACCGTCGGCGTCTCGCGACTGCGGGAGGGCGGCGACCTCACCGTCGTCGACCTCACCGGACGCTCCGTCGCCAGGGAACTGGTCCGCCTGGCCCGGCGCTGCGCGGTGGGCCCCCGCCAGTGGGTGCTCCCCGCCGACCTGCCGCGCATGACCCTGGGCACCAACCTGGACGCCGGGCAGCGGGCGCGCATCCTCTCGGCGGTGGCCGCCGCCTCGGGGCGCGCGGAGGACGCCGACGCCGACGAGACCCTCCTGCTGCGCCTGTTGGAGGTGCTCGGCCCGGACGTGGGGGTGGCCCGGCTCATCGGTGGCCTACGGGCCCTGGTCACCCCGGAGGGCGACGCCGCCGAGGACGACACCGCCCTGGCCCTGCTCTCCCCGGCCGAGCGCGCGCGGGTACGGGAGCGCTGCGCGGGCGACCCCGGGGTGCGCGCCCGCGCCTGGACGCTGGAGAACCGGCTCAGCCCCTTCGAGGCCGTGGGTACCAGGGCCGACGACACCGCGTACGCCCAGGTGAAGATCATCTCCACCGACCGCGCCTCGGGGGAGGCCGCGGCCCGGGTCTACGGCACGTACGCCGTGGCCGCGCTCGGCGAGCTGTTGGAGGCCCGGGCTCCCGACTGCGTGGCGGGCGGCGGGCGCCGCCCGGCCCGGCCCGACCGCACCCGCAGCGTCGTCGTCTGCGGCGCGGAGATCCTGCCCCCCGACGAGGTGGAACAGGTCCTGGCCTCCGCCGCCGAGGGCGGGGTGGAGGTGGTCCTGCTGTTCCGCGCGGCCGTCCCCGCCGTCCTGGAACTCCTCTCCGACACCACCTGCCTGCCGGTCCTCATGGGTCAGGGCGCCGACGCGGACCAGGTCGCCGAGGCGGTCGCGGGGATGGTCGGGGCCGCGCGGTCCGACCCGCGCGACCTGGAGGCGCACCCGCTCACCGAGGTGATCGGCACGGCGGTGGGCGGCACGGTGCTCGACCCCGACGACACGGAGGAGCCCGACGACGACCTCCTGTTCCCCTCGCCGCACACCGAGTCCGGAGCGCTGATCCGCGACGCCGCCGCCGCGATCGCCCCCCTCGACCTGGTCCGGCATGTGAGATCGGCCACCGTGTGGGGCAGGGTCACCGGCGAGGCCGTCGAGATGGACGTGCCGGAGCCGGGCACCGCGCAGGGGGGCCCGCGCGCGCGAGTCCTCGGGCCGGACGCGGCGTCCCTGCGGGGGCTGCCGTCGACGGCGGCCCTGGTCCTGACACCGGACGGACCGGTGCTGACCGACACCAACCCGGGTATCCTCACCCTGTCCACGGCCACCCTGGCCACGGTGGACGAGCTTCGGAACTCCGGTACCAGCGGGAACGTTGGGAACGGTGGTGGTACCGGGGCCTCGGCCACGGGCCGGAGAACCGGAGGGAGCACCGGGCTCCGCGGACGCCGCAGAGAGCGTCCGGTCGGTTCGGAGCCGCCCGACGGTGCCGTTCCGAACACCACCGACACACCGGACGGCCTCGGCCCGGACGTCACCACCGGGGCGACCGGCGCGAACGGTGGCTCCGACACCGCCGGAGCGCTCGGCACCGCCGACCACCCGGGGCCCCACGCGGTCCCGCCCAACCTCGGGCCGCCACCCGAGCGTCTGGACTGGCGGGTCTGAGGTTCGGTGGACAATAGGCTTGGCCCGACACATCGCCCGCCGCCGAAGCGCGTTCGTGCGGGTGATCTAGCGATCGTGGAGAATTGATGAGCGAGCTTCCCTTGCGCGCCCAACTGGCCTCGGTACTGGGCAGGAGCGCAGCCAGCCTGTCCAGGGCCACCGGACGCGGAGACGGCTCCGTCATCGGTGGGCGCGTCGCCCTCAAGGTCGAACCCGACCTGCTCGCCAAACTCGCCCAGGGCCGCCGCCTGGCCCTGATCAGCGCCACCAACGGCAAGACGACCACCACCCGGCTCATCGCGCAGGCCCTGCGCGAGTTCGGGGACGTGGCGACCAACGAGCACGGCGCGAACATGCCCACCGGGCACATCACCGCCCTGTCCGACAACAAGTCGGCCGTCAACGGTGTGCTGGAGGTGGACGAGAAGTATCTCCCCCAGGTGCTCAAGGCCACCAACCCCTCCTTCGTGGTCCTGATGAACCTCAGCCGCGACCAGATGGACCGCGCCTCCGAGATCAACCTGCTTGCGAAGAAGTGGCGGACCGCCCTGTCGCAGAGCAACACCCACGTCATCGCCAACGCCGACGACCCGCTGGTGGCCTGGGCGGGGCTCGGCGCCCCGAACGCCACCTGGGTGTCGGCCGGTCAGCGCTGGAAGGAGGACTCCTGGTGCTGCCCCGAGTGCGGCGGCCACCTCAAGCGCGACACCGACCCGCACTGGGAGTGCCCCGAGTGCGGTCTGGCGCGGCCCCGGGCCACCTGGGCGGTGGACAACGACAACGACCTGCTGATCGCCCCCGACGGACAGCAGATCAAGCTCCGGATGAACCTGCCCGGTGACGCCAACCGGGCCAACGCGGCGATCGCCGCCGCCACCGCCGCCGGGTACGGCATGCACCCCGAACGCACCATCGAGCGGCTGCGCGAGGTCACCTCGGTGGCCGGGCGCTACACCTCGGTGGTCACCATGGGGGTCGAGGTCCGTCTGCTGCTCGCCAAGAACCCGGCCGGGTGGCTGGAGTCGTTCGCGGTCCTGGACCCGCCCCGCGTCCCCGTGATCCTCGCGGTGAACGCCCAGATCCCCGATGGCAAGGACACCTCCTGGCTCTGGGACGTCGACTACACGGTGCTGCGCGACCGCAGGGTGTTCGTCATGGGCGAGCGCCGTACCGACCTCGCGCTGCGCCTGGAGACCGACGAGGTGCCCTTCGAGACCGCCGACCGCGTGGACGAGGTGCTGGCCAAGCTCAAGGCCGAGCGCCCCGACATCACCAAGGTCGACGTCATCGCCAACTACACAGCCTTCCAGCAGATCCGCACGGCGTACGGCCGCGTCCAGTAGGAGACACACCCATGTCGAACACCAGCAGCGCCCTGCGGATCGTGTGGATCTACCCCGACCTGCTCAGCACGTACGGGGACCAGGGCAACGTCCTCATCCTCAAGCGCCGCGCCGAACTGCGCGGCATCCCCACCGAGATCGTGCACGTGCACTCCAGCGACCCGGTGCCCGAGCAGGGCGACATCTACCTGCTCGGCGGCGGCGAGGACCGTCCGCAGATCCTGGCCGCCGAGCGCCTGCGCTCGGACGGCGGGCTGGCCCGGGCCGCCGCGCGCGGGGCGTGCGTTTTCGCGGTCTGCGCCGGATACCAGATCATCGGTGAGAGCTACGGCGACGACGAGGCCAACCCGCTCCCGGGCGTGGGCATCCTCGACATCCGCAGCAACCGGGGGCAGACCCGCGCCGTGGGTGAGATCGTCGCCGACGTCGACCCGGCTTTGGGTGTCGGCCGGATCACCGGTTTCGAGAACCACCAGGGGCGCACGCAGATCGGCCCGCAGGCTCGGCCGCTGTCCACCACGGTGAAGGGGATCGGTAACGACGACCACACCGAGGGCGCCTACCAGGGGCAGATCCTCGGCACCTACCTGCACGGTCCGGCCCTGCCGCGCAACCCGCAGCTGGCCGACCTGCTGCTGCGCTGGCGCGTCGGCCAGCTCAACCCGCTTCCCCCGGCCTGGGGCGAGCGTCTGCACGACGAGCGTCTGGCGGCCGCCCTGCGCTAGGCGGACCCCCTACGAGGCGGTGGCACGGGCGCGAGGACTGACCGCCCCGGGGCCCGGCGTGTGTGCCGGGCCCCGGTTCGTTGTTCGGTTAGATCGGGATGCCGATGTCGGGTGCCAGGCTCGCTCCCAGGGTTTCCATGGCGGTCTGTCCCAGGAGGAGGGTGGCTCCGATGGCGGTGGCGGGCCAGCCCCACCAGCGGCGGGGCGCCCGGTGGCGGCCCCGGGTGCGGACCGGTTCTGCCTCGGGCTCGGTTCGGGTGTCGGCGGCGGCCTGTCGGGCTTCGCGGGCTTTCTGTTCGCGGTGTTGACGGGCGACCTTGACCCAGTGCGGCACCGGTCCGTGTTGGAGCATGTACGCGACCCGGGGGTTGCCGTCCATCTGGCGGAGCAGTCGTTCCTGTCGGGCCTGGTGGGTCTCCTCCCAGGGCATCTCCGATCGGGAAGCTTCCGTCTGGGGTTCCTTCGGCGGAATCGAGACGGCCCGGAGCGGACGCCCGGCCGGTCGGGTGAAGCGGTGGCCTCGCGGGGCGGTCAGGACCGACCGCACTTCGGCACGAACCTGAGCGCTGATGTGCTCCGTCATCGGGTGCCCCCAGCGGTGGCCAAGGCCGGGAGGGTGAACTCGGCCCAGATGACCGTGCCCAGCCCCTCGCAGAAGGGGAAGTCCAGCACGGGCCGGAACCCCCACTTCGATGCCAGCTCACCGACCATGAGCAGGCCACGGCCGCGTTCGGCCTGCTCCCAGTCCTTGCGGGTGCGCCTGCGCGGAACCCTCGGGAGGGAGCCGGTGGTGTCGGTGCGGGTGCCGTCGTCGATGATCGACACCCTCACCAGCCCCGGGGCAGGTGTCTCCAGGGTGCGGACCACCCTGCCGTCCGGGTCCTGTCCGGAGCGGGAGTGCTCGCAGGCGTTGGCGAACATCTCGCTGACGCACAAGCACCATCTCTTCGCGCACCTCGCCCGGTACCCCGGTCAGGCGGGTGAGGTCGGTGTCCAGGTCGGAGCGGACCTGGCTGGTGTGGGAGAGCTGTCCGGGGTAGACCTGGCACTCCCACCGGAGCCCATCACCGGGAGGGCTGTTCGTGTGCTTGCGGGCAGGGGTGTGCGGCACAATGGCCATGTCGGCAATCTCTTCTCTTCAAGGATGCTTGGTTGTCGGCCTGCTCTGGGGGTGTTGTCGCACCCGCCAGAGCCTTTTTCATGAACGCCTTTAGGCGGCGGTTGGGGGTTCCGGGTCGTGCTGGTGGTCGGCGCGGTGGCGCTGGGCCAGCAGGCGGAAGAGTTCGGTGCGGGTGGGGGCGGTGATCCTCTCGAACGGGTCACCCTCACCCACCCAGCCCAGGGGGCGTCGGCCCACGAACACCTCGTTCGGGGGAGTTCCCTCGATGGTCATGACCCAGTGGGTGTGCAGCAGCTCCGACAACTCGCGTTCGAGAACCGGAAACGTCTGCGTGGGGGTGTTCTGCCTCGGCACCGATCCCGGGACCGGCCTGTTTCCAGGGACCCGGGTGGGGGCGGGGTAGTCGTGTACGGCCTGGTCGATGAGCGCCATGGCCCGTTCCGCGTCGCCTTCCTCCCGGGCGATACGCAGCGCCTCCAGCACCAGAGGCATGCGGTTGCGCAGGGTGTGGTTGTGCCACACGTCCTCCTGCGCGGGAGTCAGATACTCGGGAGCGGTGAGCGCGTTTTCGGCGCTTTCGAGCAGGTCCCTGGTGTCGATGTCCAACATCAGCACTCCACCTCGTTCTTGCCGATGTCCTCGGCGTCGTCGGTGTCTTCGGTGTCGATCTGCATCCATGGGTTGTCGGTGAGGTCGTAGGCCAGGAAGAACCACACCTGCCGGAACTTCGGATCGCCGTTGTCGCCCCACCGGTCCGCCAGAGCGTCGATCAGCGCCAACCCCCGACCCTTCGCGGTGCCCGCCTCGATCTCCTCGAACGTGGCGGCGGTGAAGTTGCCCTTCTCCTGCGGCAGACGGCTGCCCTGGTCACGGCAGATCAACGTCATCCCCTTAGCACCCCGATCCACCGTCAAGGTGTAGGTGCTTCCTCGCTCGCTCGACCGTGAGTGGGCGATGGCATTGTTCGCCAACTCGCAACCCAGCAGGGTGAACAGGAACTGGAACTCCTCACACCGCTCGGCGGCGCTGGTGTCCAGGAACGCGCGGACCAGGGGCATCAGGCCGGGGAGTCCGGCGAAGGAGTACTGGCGCTTGCGGTAGGGCGGGCCGACGGTGCGGGAGAAGTAGTGGGAGTGGAACGGCTTGATGAAGCTCGCCACGGGGGCTACCACCTCACGGTGGGCCAGTTCGGGGGAGAACGGCGGAGCGGGCCTCACCAGGTCACCACCGAACACGATGATGCGTGGTTCTGCGAGCCAGGCACTCCACACCACGCGGGTGTCCTAGGCATGGTCGATCTGCTTTCCCGGCCAGTACTTGGCGTACTCGGTGGCGCGTTCGTTCACGTGCTCGATGTAGGGGACGGCGCCTCCAGCCACGTCCACGGACACGTCCGTGGTGGTGGCGGTGCTGTGCTTCATCACGGTCGTGACCATTTCGGCGAGGCGGTCGCCGTACTCGTTCAGGACCTGATCCGCGGTGAGATCCCGGCGGGTGTCCTTTTCCGTCACTACGAACTCGTCGCCGTCGAGGTAGGCGTCGCAGATCAGTTGGTAGCTCAGGAGCATTTCCAGGAGTTGGGCGGCCCGAGCTCGGGGTCCGTGATCGGCAGGGGTCCGGAGGGGTATCCACAGCCGGTGGGTCCTGTGACGGCGGGCAGGGTAGTGGTGGGCTCCTCCTCCGAACACGAGTCCGCAGTTCCAGCAGGCCGGGTCGCGGCTGTCGACGGTCTCGCCGCATCTCGCGCAGGGCAGTGGTCCCGCGTGGATGGGCGGTGAGGGGGCAGGGGTAGGGTGCGTCACAGATCCTGCTTTCTGGCTTGACTAGGTTGGGAATTCTGGGATCAAGGGCTCAGGAAAGCGTTGCCGCGCTTCCCTGAGCCCGTTTCATTCGGGGGTAGCGGTCGTCGTCAGGTGAGGCCTGCTCCACGGTTGAACGCGCTGCCTCGACTCGTACCGTCCTCCAAATAGTCCAACAATCGATCGATCGTCTCGGCGACGATCCAGTTCGATGATGTCTTTGTGAGACGCCACCCACAGACCAGGTTCACCCGCATGCGTAGCGGGCCAGTGTGGGTAGTCCGCTGTGACCCGCTCGGATGGGGACTTCGCGTCTGCTGTGGTTACGCTCATCGCCTTGCGGTTGGAGCTGTATCTGTAGTGTGGCTATGACGCTACGGACCGCAGCACTTCCGGGCCACGGACTGGGAGTACGAGTTATCCCCTCGGAGCCCCCATGGCCAAGCGCATTGCACCCTCAACTCTGACTGCTGGTCACAGTTCGACTCGGCGCGCTGACGCAGAACGTGAGGGGCGGGTGTCGGGGTACGTGCTGAAGACAATCCGACAGACGGTAGGCCTCACTCAGGAACAACTCGCAGACAAGGTCCGAGTGGACGTGTCAACGCTTCAGGGCTGGGAATCGGGGCGGCGTCCGCTCATGTCCATCTCAGCGGGTGCGTACTTGAAGCTGCGTCACCAGCTCCACCGGTTGGGCGCTTCGCCACGGCTCCTGATTCAGCTGGACACGGGGTTGGAGGCGGACAGGTTCATTGGCTACGTGCTCGCTGTGGATGGGCCGATTGACTTGGAAAACCACCCGCTGGCGACATGGGTGATCACCCGCCCATTCACCGAACTCGTAGCGTGGCCCTTCACGGGGGATGTCCCTAACCAGCTCAAAGAAGCTACGCCGCTTCGGCGGCGGGGGCCATCGGGAACCGGTCCAAACTTGGGCGCGGACGAGCGTCGCCATATGGTTTCCCACCTTCAGTCTGCTGCGGAGCAGGCCGCGAAGAACTCGGTGGAAGGTGCGCTCCTGCGCCGTCAGGCGCACTACGTGGCGGGGTTCGATAAGTCGTCGGAGACAGTCGAGTGGTTGGCGGTGATGCAACGCGCAGAGCAGCGCCGCCTTGGGAACACCGTGGAGTGGACACCTTCGTGGGCCGTGGTCCGCTCCGGAGCGCACACGTTGGCGCGGGCGGGTGATGACGGAGCACTGCCCAGCTTCATCGATGTGCACATATCCACGGACGCCTGCGAGATCGCGAACTTGAACTACTGGGCCTACTGGCTCGGGGAAGTGGCGGACCCTCAGTTGGCGGACACGTTCATGGTGGAGCTCGACTTGGACTCCTGGCACGGAGACCGCTT
Source organism: Nocardiopsis sp. NPDC006938 (assembly GCF_042869555.1). Lineage (NCBI taxonomy): Bacteria > Bacillati > Actinomycetota > Actinomycetes > Streptosporangiales > Nocardiopsidaceae > Nocardiopsis > Nocardiopsis sp. NPDC006938. Next base: position 234,067 of record NZ_JBIAGA010000003.1, read on the forward strand.
GCTGAAACATCTCATGCGGAGATTGAACCCAGACAATCCTTACGTAGACGTCGTCTGCCACACCTTGTGGGCGCTTATCATCCGCAAGCCGGGTTTGCTGACAAAGAAGATCGCTACCGACTTGATCGTGTCGGTGTCTCAAATGTTGTCGGAGGCCGTCGTTTCACCCCAGTCAAGGCGCGAACTCGAAGAGGTGTCCTACGCTCTTCGAACGGTTCAACGGCGCTAGAAGGGCTTCCATGGAAGAGCAGACGGACTTGCGGGCACTCGACTATCTGTACGAGGCGGGGTTGCTCAAGCGGTACAAGCGCACAGGGTGGGTGATCGCTGGTGTTCCCGCTCCTGAGTCGATCGCCGACCATTCGCACCGCGCGGCACTCGTCGCGGCCGTGGTCGCGGAGCTGGAGGGCGCGAACCCGGAGCGTGCCGCGTTCCTCGCCCTGTTCCACGACACCCAGGAGACACGACTGACGGACATCCCCTACATCGGCAAGCGGTACCTGAAAGCGTCCCCGAACAGCGAGGTGACCGCCGATCAGACGGCCGGAATGTCGCAGGGTCTGGCACGGCTCATCGTCGGTGCGGAGGCGGAGTACGAGGCCAAGGAGTCCGCCGAGGCCCGGTGCGCGAAGGACGCCGACAAACTCGAATGCCTTCTCCAGGCGCTGGAGTACCGGGAGCAGGGCACGGACACCCAGGCGTGGATCGATACTTCGTTGGCGTCGTTGCGGACCGACTCCGCGCAACGCCTCGCGAAGCTCGCGCTGGACCGGTCGCCCCTGGCATGGATGCACGAGGCCAGGGACTCGAAACCGCCGAAGTAGATGTCACCCACCCTCATCGGAGGTCCCTCCCATGCACCACAACACCACCGAACTCACCTTCCGCAAGTCGAGCTACAGCAGCTCCCATGGGCAGAACTGCGTCGAGGTCGCCGACCTCCCCGGCGCCTCGGCTGTCCGCGACACCCAGCACCGAGACCAGGGGCACATCCTGTTCCCCGGCCGTGAGTGGGTGGCCCTGCTCTTCACCGCTCGCGCCGAGGCGTAACCCCGAGAAGCCATGTGACCCCCTGGACGCCCCCAGGGGACCACATGTGCCCAAGACCAGGCGGGGATGGACCTCACCAGCGGCCGCGCGGTCCCGGCTAGACGCCCCGTCGAGCACGGGGGCGGGGCCGAGTCCGGGGGACAGGGATATCCCACCGTGACCCGCCGCGTCCGGACGGAATGAATCCCCGGTACGGCTCCTTGTCAACGGACATGAAGGCCATAGCACTACAGCAGTACGGTTCCGCCGACGACCTGTCCCTCGTAGACCTGCCCGATCCCAAGGTGGCACCCGGGGAGGTCCTGATCCGCGTCCGCGCGGCCGGGGTGAACCCCGTGGACTGGAAGCTCGCGGCAGGCGGGCTCGACCCGGTGATGGAGGCGGCGTTCCCGCTGATCCCGGGCTGGGACGTCGCGGGCGTGGTCGAGGCGGTCGGCTTCGACGCGGGGGAGTACGCGGTCGGCGACGAGGTCTACGGCTACGTCCGCAAGGACTGGGCGCGCAACGGCTCCTACGCCGAGCTGGTCTCCGCGAGCGTCCGACTGATCGCCCCCAAGCCCGCCTCGCTGAGCTGGCAGGAGGCCGCCGGGGTACCCCTCGCGGGCCTGACGGCGTTCCAGTCCCTCCAGCGCGTCGCCGTGGGCGCCGGTGACACGGTGCTGGTGCACGCGGCGGCCGGAGGCGTGGGCGCGTTCGGCGTGCAGATCGCCGTCGACCGGGGCGCACGAGTCATCGGCACCGCCAGTGAGCGCAACCACGAGTACCTGCGGGAACTGGGCGCGGAACCGGTCACCTACGGGGACGGGCTCGCCGAGCGGGTGCGGGAACTGGCGCCAGGGGGCGTGGACGCGGTCCTCGACTTCGTGGGCGGCGGGGTGGCCGAGCTGCCGGTCACCGACCGGCCCGACCGGGTCGTGTCGATCGCCGACCCGGGGGTGCTCGCCCTCGGCGGCCAGTACGTGTGGGTACGGCCCGACCACGACGACCTGGTCGAACTCGCCGGTCTGGCCGACCGGGGCGCTCTGAGCGTGCACGTCGACCGGGAGTTCCCGTTGGCGGAGGCGGCCGAGGCCTGGCGCCTCAACCAGACCGGCCGGACCCGGGGCAAGATCGTCCTCGTCCCCTGACCTCACACGGAACGGGCGGGGGCGGGCCGGTGATCCGGTCCGCCCCCGCCCGCGTCGGACCCGTCGGGTCAGCCGCGCCCGCCTACCTGGGCCTGCGGCGGAAGTCGTCGAGGTCGGCGTTGGCGCCGGTGTCCGGGTCCACGATGACCTCCTGCCCGGCGGCGATCCCGTCCACGACCAGGTCGGCGTCGACGGGGACGGTGCGCTTGACCAGGCCGAGGGCGATCGGGCCCAGCTCGTGGTGGCGGGACGAGGTCCCCACCCGGCCCACCTTGCGCCCGTCCAACTCGATGTCGCTGCCGAGCTTGGGGAGCCTCTCGACGGTCCCGTCCAGGTGCAGCATCACCAGTCGGCGGGGCGGACGGCCAAGGTTGTGCACCCGCGCCACGGTCTCCTGACCGGGGTAGCACCCCTTCTCCAGGTGCACGGCGGAGCCGATCCAGTCCATCTCGTGCGGAATGGAGCGCTCGTCCGAGTCCAGACCGGGGCGCGCCCGGTGCGCGGCGATCCGGTGGGCCTCGTAGGGCCACATCCCCGCGGGTCGGGCCCCGGCGGCGGTGAGCTTCTCCGCGACCGCGACGAGGTCACCGGAGGGCACGAACAGGTCGGTCTCGTCCTCGGTCTCGCGCCGTGCCACGCCCTCGGCCGCGTCGGCGACCCGGGCGCGCTCCGGGCCCAGCACGGTCAGCACGGAGATCGCCTCGGAGAGGTCCTCGACCTCCACGCGCAGCATGAACACCATGGAGTCCAGGAACCCGGCGAGGCCCGCGCCGCCGCCGGGCTCGGTGTGCACCCAGGTGGTCTCGCCGTCGTCCACGAGGGACAGGTGGTGGCGAAGGTGCCCCCGGGTGTCCAGGACCAGGGCCTCGGTGGCGGTTCCGGGGGCCAGGTCCCGGGTCAGCTGACTGGTGATGTCGTTGAGCCAGCCCAGGCGGTCGGGTCCGGTCACGCGCACCACGCCCCGGTTGCTCCGGTCGACCCAGGCGCTGGAGCGCTCCATCGCGCGGGCCTCGTGGGAGGGGTCGCCGTAGTGCGCGGCGACGTCGGAGTCGGGGCTGTCGGCGCTCACGGCACCCGGTGTGGTCAGCAGCGGCGAAGTCATGGAACCGAGGTTATCCGGCCCGCCGAACGCCCGTGAGGACCGCCCGTGAGCAGGCGCGACGCCGCCCGGAAAAACATTTGCCCCACCGTGGCCGGGGGACGTACCTTCGAGGCACGCAGGAAAGGAGGTGGTCCGAGAAATGATTCACTCGAGGACTGGCGAGGTGGCCGTCCGCTAGGGCGACGCCGAGCATTCGCTCGACGTCGTTCGTGCGAATCCCTGACGGACACCCGAACCCCGGGCTGCCGGACCTGGTCCGACCGGCCCCGCACACGCGGGACAGAGCCCGGGGTTCGCCCCTTCCCTCCTCCGACCCTCCCGGTCGGAGTACGGCGAACCGCGCCCGTGTGCGGCTACTTGCCGCCCGCCTTCTTGAGCTGCGCCGACATGTACGAGCGCAGGTCGTGCCCGCGCGCGGCCAGGTCCCAGGCGTAGCCGAGGGTGTCCCGGTCCTCGCCGAACAGCCCGTAGAGGCGGTGCGAGGCCTGGACCTCCAGGCCGGTGATGGTGTGCATCACCGCGTTGGTGGCCATCTCCACCCGGTTCGCGAACACGTTGCCCAGGTAGGACTCGATGAAGCCCTCGTTGTGGGCGACCAGGATCTCCAGGTGGATGATGTTCTTCTCGTCGTCCTTGGCGTACTGGGCGGTGTCCTCCTCGGACAGGGCGCGCCAGTAGCCGGACTCCTCCGTGATGAGCTCACCGAGCGTGCCGTCGGCCTTCATCCGCCAGGCACGGCTCCGGTAGTCCAGGTACGGGGCTCCGTCCCTGACGACGAACTCGACCTCCTGCCCGAACTGGAGCTCTTCCTCGTCGGCGTATCCGGCGACGCCGACGCCCTCCCAGCGTCCGAACAGGAACGACAGTTTCTCCAGATCGGGGTGTACCTCAGCGTCCATAACCAACGAGCCTAGCGGCGCCCCGAACCTCTCCGTGACGCCCCGCCGCGGGTGCGTTCCGTGCCATCGGGGAGCCTTGGACTGGACATGCCCAATTGGCCCCGCTTTCCTGGAGAACTGGTAAAGATTGTCAACAGACGCGGTGTGTCCTTGGGGCTCGGCGCCCGCAGTCGTCCTTGACCTCCGACGCGCTTACTAAGGGGCTGCCTGTGTTCATGGTGATCGGTGTGGCGCTGCTCGCCGTCGCGGTGGTCCTGCTGCCGCTGACCGTCGTGGGGCTGCGCCGCTGGTTGCGCCAGCGCGGGCTGGCCCAGCTCCTCCCGAGCGCCCTCGTGCCGCTGAAGGGCCAGAGGGTGACGCTCACCGGCGTGGCCGCCCCCGGCCCCTCCGGCCCCATCGAGTCCGGGCTCGCGGGCTCGGAGTGCGTCTGGCACGGTCACGAGGTGCTCCGGCACTACCGCCCGCTCGTCCGCGACCGGGCCGAGGGCGCGGTGACCGAGCGCGCCTGCGACTCCATCGCCGACTACGGCTCGGAGGAGCTGTTCGGGCTGGTCGCCGAGGGGCGTACCGGTGATTCCGAACGCGTCTACGTCGACCCCTCCGGCGCTGAGCCGCGCGACCCGGAGCTGTGCCTCAAGCGCCTGGTCGGGCGTCCCCAGCCCGGGGTCCCCGCCGCCGCCGACGACCTGCTGCCGAGGGTGCGGGGCCGTATCTCCGGTGTCTTCCGCGGCGAGACCATCGAGTTCGAGTACCGCGAGTGGATCATCCGCCAGGGCGCGCGCGTGCGCGTCACCGGCAACGTCGAGCTCCGTGACGGGCGCGTGGTGCTGGTCGCCTCCGAGGGTTCCCCGCTCACCGTCGAGCACGGCGTGGAGGAGGGCCCGGCCCGGGTCTCCCCCCGCCGCCGCGAGGCGGTCCTGCTCCTGACGGCCTTCGCCCTGTGCGCGATCGCGGGCACCGTCCTCACCGCCACCGCCTTCTGAGTAGGCTGGCCGCATGACTCGTTCCCTGGTGATCAAGGTCACGGCCGGTGAGGACTCCCCGGAACGCTGCAACCAGGCCCTCACGGTCGCGGCGACCGCCGTCGCGAGCGGCGCGGACGTCTCGCTCTGGCTGACCGGGGAGGCCTCCTGGTTCGCCCTCCCCGGCCGGGCCGAGCGGTTCGAGCTTCCGCACGCCGCACCGCTCCAGGACCTCCTCGCGGGTGTGCTCGCCGCCGGGAGCGTCACGGTGTGCACCCAGTGCGCCGCCCGCAGGGAGCTTTCGCAGGAGGACCTGATCGAGGGCGTGCGGATCGCGGGCGCGGCGACCTTCGTGGAGGAGACCCTCCGCGAGGGCGCCCAGGCGCTGGTCTACTGACCCCCTCGCCCCGGGTCCGGCCCCGAGCCCGAGCCCGGCCCCGGACACGACGGTGCCCGCACCGCCTGAAGGCGGCACGGGCACGGAACGGATCGGGTGACGGCTACTTCTTGCCCTGGTTGGCGACGGCCTCGATGGCGGCCTTGGCGGCCTCCGGGTCGAGGTAGGTGCCGCCCGGGTTGGTCGGCTGGAACGCGTCGTCCAGCTCGTACACCAGCGGGATGCCGGTGGGGATGTTCAGCCCCGCGATGTCGGCGTCGCTGATCCCGTCCAGGTGCTTGACCAGGGCGCGCAGCGAGTTGCCGTGCGCGGTGACCATGACGGTCCGGCCCGCGGCCAGGTCCGGGACGATGCTGTCGTACCAGTACGGAAGGGCGCGGTCCAGCACGTCCTTGAGGCACTCGGTGCGCGGCAGCAGCTCCGGCGGGAGCAGGCCGTAGCGGGCGTCCCCGGCCTGGGAGTAGGGGTCGTCGTCGGCGATGGGCGGCGGGGGCGTGTCGTAGGAGCGGCGCCAGACCATGAACTGGTCGTCGCCGTACTCCTCGCGGGTCTGTGCCTTGTCCTTGCCCTGGAGGGCGCCGTAGTGGCGCTCGTTGAGGCGCCAGGAGCGCTCGACCGGCAGCCAGTGCAGGTCGGCGGTCTCCAGCGCGAGGTTCGCGGTGCGGATCGCGCGCTTGAGCAAAGACGTGTGCAGCACGTCCGGGGTCACCCCGGCGGCCTTGAGGAGCTCGCCGCCCCGGCGCGCCTCCTCCTCGCCCTGCGCGGACAGGTCCACGTCCACCCAACCGGTGAACAGGCCCTTCGCGTTCCAGACACTCTCGCCGTGTCGAAGCAGTACCAGAGTTCCCATGGGGGCAAGCCTAGCGATTCCGCCCCGGGGGCCGCCCACGGCGGGGCCTACTGTTCGGCGGGCGGTTCCGCCAGGTGCGCGAAGGCCCGCAGATTGCGGGTGTCGTGGCCGCGCGAGGTCCGCCACTTCCACTCCTTGCGGATCGCCGTGGCGAAGCCCAGCTCCAGCGCGGTGTTGAAGTTCTCGTCCGAGTAGGTGAGCGCGCAGCCCAGCAGCCGGTCCACCTCGGCGGGAGTGACGCCGCCCAGCGGCAGCCGTCCCCGGACGTACACGTCGCCGACGTCGTCGGAGACGAACGCCATCCCGTACATGTCCGAGCTCCGCCGGGTCAGCCACCGGTAGAACGCGGCGTGGTTCTCGTCGGGCTGGCGGCAGAAGAACGAGGTGAGGGTGAGGCTGTGCGGTCCGGCCTCCAGCCACACCATGGTCCTCAGCTTGGCCGTGCCGGGGAGCGTCACCAGGAACGACCCCTCACGCGGGCGTTCGACCTCCAGGCCGGCCTCCGCGACGGCCTCGTCGATCGCCCTGATGGCGCCTTCGCGCTCGGTCTCCGCTGCCACGCCTTCGCCTCTCGTCACTGCGCTCCTCCTCGCTCCCGTGTCAGCGGGCCTGGGCCAGCCGCAGCCCGCGCGGGGCGAGGGTGTCCCGGTACGCGTCCAGGAGTTCGTCCACCGTCCGCGACCACCCCAGGGTGGCGGCGTGTCGGGGGCCCGCCTCGGCCAGCTTGGCACGCCAGGCCGGTTCGGTGATCATCCGGTGCAGTTCCGCCGCGTAGTGCCGGGGGTCGTGCCCGTCCACGAGCACCCCGGAGACACCGTCGGCGACCGCCGTGGTCAGCCCGCCGACCCGGGCGGCCAGCACCGGGGTGCCGCAGGCCTGCGACTCGACGGCCACCAGGCCGAACGACTCGGAGTAGGAGGGGACCACGGTCACGGTGGCGGCCCGGTAGTAGTCGGCCAGACGCTGTCGGTCCTGCGGCGGCTCGATCCGCACCGCGTCGGCGACGCCCAGCGAACGCGCGAGGTCGGTGAGCAGCCGCGGCTCGTGCCTGCCCCCGCCGGAGAGCCCGCCGACGATCCCGACCACCAGGCGGGAACGCAGTGAGGGGTCGTGTTCGAGCAGGTCGGCGGCGGCGCGGATGAGGACGTCCGGGGCCTTGAGTCTTTGCACGCGCCCCACGAACAACAGGAGTTCGGTGTCCCGGGGAAGGCCGATCCGCTCCAGCGCCCGCCCGCGCGAGCCCGGAGTGAAGGTGTCCAGGTCGACGCCGGGGGGGATCGTGCTGATCTGCTCCTGGCGGGCGTTGTAGAAGCCGGTGAGCTGGCGGGCCTCGTCGTCGGTGTTGGCGATGAGCCGGTCGGCCTGCCGGACCAGCTGGTCCTCGCCCCGCACCCGGGCCTCGGGTTCGGGGGTGTCGCCCTCGGCCAGGGCGGCGTTCTTGACACGGGCCATGGTGTGCATCGACTGCACCATCGGCACGCCCCAGCGGCGGGCCGCCATCACCCCGGCCCTGCCGGAGAGCCAGTAGTGGCCGTGGACGAGGTCGTAGTGGCCGGGGTCGCCCTGGGCCTCGGCGCGCAGCATCCCGAACACGAACGGACACAGGTGGTCGGCGAGGGTGTTCTTGTCGAGGTGGCCGTAGGGTCCGGCGGGCACGTGCCGCACGTTGACTCCCGGAGCCAGCTCGACGACTGGGGGCAGGTCGGCGCTGGTCGCGCGGGTGAACACGTCCACGGCCACGTCGCGCTCGGCCATGCGTCGGGCCACCTCGACCACGTACACGTTGAGCCCTCCGGCGTCGCCGGTCCCGGGCTGGTCCAGCGGGGAGGTGTGGAGACTGACGGTCGCGATCCTTGAGGGAACCGCCGACTTCTCTCCCAGCGGCAGGGGTCCGGACACCGGGGGTTCCTCCGAGTCGTGTAGGAAACGAGCGTGCGAGCCGTAGTCGTCAACAGCGACGAAGGTACACACTGTTCCCCACCGGACCGTCCGAGGGGGCCGGGGTTGACCCGGCCGGGATCACCCTGTAGCGGTCCATCCCGAGACGAGGAAGTCCACGGTGTCGGGGAAGGTGGATGTCCAGGTCCCCATGTCGTGGCCGCCCCTGGGCCGGAGGGTGTCCACCGTCATACCGTGGTCGGTGAGCAGCGCCGAGAAGCGCTCGGCCTCCCCCTGGATGCTGCCCCGCTGGAGCGGGGTGTGGTCGGAGCGCCCCTCCACGAGCAGGAACCTGAGGTCGCGTACGTCGTCGGAGCCCAGCAGGAGGTCGGGGGAGTGCGGCGCGGTGTCCTCTCCGAAGGTCCCGTGCGGATCGTCCACGCGGTAGTACCCGGCCCATCCGACCACCTGGGAGTAGAGGTCGGGGTGGCGCAGCGCCAGGGCGGCCGCGCCGTAGCCGCCCATGGAGAAGCCGCCGATCGAGCGCAGCGACCGGGGTCGCGGGTGTTCCCCCTCGACGGCGGAGACGACGTCCTCGGTGACGAAGCTCTCCAGGGCGAAGCGGCCGTCGTGGGCGTCGCCCCACTCGGTGGTGGCGCCCCCGCTCTCCTGCCCGTACGGGGCGGCGACGACGAACTCCACGCCGGTACGGCACATCTGCCGATCCAGCCGGGCACCCAGGCCCGCTTCCATCAGGGTGCGGTGGGTGGAGGCGGAACCGTGCAGCAGGTAGAGGACGGGCAGGTCGGTGCTGTCGGGGCCGGGCGGCCGCCGTATCCACACCGGGCGCCCTCCGTCGTCGGTGGCCCCGGTGTCCGGGAGGGTGACGACCTGGTCGCGCCCGGGCTCCTGGCACACCGCGACCTGCCCCGGGTGCGGGATGGGCGTGGGAGTGGGAAGCGGTTGCGGGGGGAACAGCGCGTGGCCGTGGGTCAGTTCCGGTTCGGGCGCGGCGAGGTGCTCTCCGATCCGTTCGACCAGGCGTTCCGGCGGTGTCGTGGCCAGGGACGTGGCGAGCAGGACGACGGCACAGGAGGAGACGAGCACTGCGGCGCGTCGGGGTAGTGAGACGAACACGTCGATGACCTCGGGGTCGGGGTCGGGGGCAACCGGGAACCGCGCACGCCGCGGCCGAGAACTGTCACCCACTGTAGTCGAATGTGTTCGATTCGCATGGAACGTGCCGGGTCGGCGGGCCCCGAGTCGGGCCCCACGTCGGGACGCCGCCGGGCCGCCCCGGATCAGACCGCGACGGGGTGCCGGAGCCGCAGTGCCTCGGGGTAGGGGCGCAGGTAGGTCTGCTCGGTCGCCCAGGTCACGCCCTCGGCCGAGCAGTGGTGCCGCAACAGCGCCACCGGCAGGCTGAGCGGGGCCTGCGTCTCCCGGTAGTCCTCGATCGCGGCCAGCAGGTCGTGCCTGCGGGCGTCGTCCAGCAGGGGGCTGATCATCCCGAAGACGTGCTGGAGCACGTTGGCGTGCCTGCCGCGACTGCCCTTGACGGCCAGCGCGCGGTGGAAGGCGTCGGTGTAGGAGGCCGCGACCTCCTCGGGGTCGCCGTCGCCCGCGCGCGCCACGATCCGGCCGGTCTCCCGGTAGCCGTCCGGGGAGTGCGCCATCAGCTGGAGCTTGTGCCGGGTGTGGAAGGCCACCAGGTCGCGCGGGCGCCATCCCTCCTCCAGCAGGGCGCGCAACCGGGCGTGCGCGAACACCCGCTCCACGAAGTGCTCCCGCAGGACGGGGTCGGACAGGCGGCCCTGCTCCTCGACCGGCAGGTGGGGGAGCAGCTCGGTCAGACGCGCGGCGAAGGCGCCCCGGCCCGTGCCGCGCTGGCGGTCGCCGTTCCCGTCGAAGACCGGCATCGCGTACAGGCCGCAGCTCGGCGACTTGTTCTTGAGGACGTAGCCGTCCAGGCGGCGCAGCTCGCGCAGGTGCCGGTCCGCGACCCGGGCGAGGTCGTCCGTGTGGTCTGCGCCGTCCTTGCTGGAGATCACCCGTTCCCCGCCGGGGGCGGCGTCCGGCCCCTCCTGGAGGCGCAGCGTGGGGCGGGGTATCCCGAGCCCGATCTCCGCCTCCGGGCAGATCGGAAGCCACGAGACGTGCCGGTCCAGTTCGTCGGTGAGGAACCTGAAGCGCGAGTGTCCGCCGTTGTAGCGCACGGGCGCCCCGATGAGGCAGCTGGAGACACCGACGACCGGACGGTTGGGCGGGTTCATGTGAGGGGCTCTACCCCCTGGGGCGTCAGGTAACCACCAGTGAACACGCCCAGTAGTGTGATGATCTCGAAAAGTGAAGGAGTCCCGTTGGGCACCCCCGTACTCGTCCTGTTCACCCAGGACCTGCGCCCGCACGACCACCCCGCCCTGACGGCCGCCGTCCGTGCCACCGGGCCCGTCGTGCCGGTCTTCGTCCTCGACCCGGCGATCCTCGGGAGGGCCGCACGCAACCGCCGCGCCCACCTGGGCGAGGCGCTCGCGGACCTGCGCTCGGGCCTGCGCGAGCGCGGCGGCGACCTCCTGCTGCGCAGGGGCGACACCGCCACCGAGGTGCGACGGCTCGCGGAGGAGACCGGGGCCGGAGCCGTGCACCTGAGCGCGGGGGTGACCGGGTTCGCGGCCCGCCGACTGGAGGCCCTGCGCGCCACCGGGCTGGAGGTGAGCACCCACCCGGGTCTCACCGTGGTCCCGCCCGGCGGGGTCGCCCCGGCAGGCGGCGACCACTACAAGGTGTTCACCCCCTACTGGCGCGCGTGGGAGGGTACGCGGTGGCGGGAGCCCCTGCCCGCGCCCGACTCCCTCGACCTGCCCCCGGGGCTCGAACCGGGCGCGCTCCCCGACCTGGCACACGACGGTGAGGGAACGGGGAACCTGGCCCCGGACCGCGCCGCCGGGGGATGGACCCGCGCCCGCGACCGCCTGCGCGCGTGGCTCGACGACGGGCTGGCCGACTACGGCGACCGCCACGACGACCTCCCCGGCGCGGCCACCTCGGGCCTGTCCGCCGACCTCCGGTTCGGCTGCCTCTCCCCGTTGGAGGTCGCCGTCGCCGCCCGGGACCGCCCCGGCGGTTCCGAGTTCGTGCGCCAACTCGCCTGGCGCGACTTCCACCACCAGGTCACGGCGGCGTTCCCGAGGATCACCACCGACGACTACCGGCCGCGCGACAGCGCGTGGCGCCGCGACCCCGACGCGCTCGCGGCGTGGCGCGAGGGACGGACGGGGGTGCCGATCGTGGACGCCGGTATGCGGCAACTCCTCCGGGAGGGGTTCATGCACAACCGCACCCGCATGATCACCGCCGCCTTCCTCACCAGGACGCTGCGGGTGCACTGGCGGGAGGGCGCCGCGCACTTCGACGCGCACCTGACCGACGGCGACGTGGCCAACGAGTACGGCAACTGGCAGTGGACGGCGGGCACCGGCAACGACACCCGGCCCAACCGCGCCTTCAACCCGTCGCGGCAGGCGCGCCGCTTCGACCCCGAGGGCGTCTACGTGCGGCGGTACGTGCCCGAACTGGCGGACCTGCCCGGGGCCCGGGCGCACACCCCCTGGCTGGAGGCGGACGGGGACGGGGTCGAGGGGTATCCGTCCCCGATCGCCGACCCCGGCAGGTAGCGAGCGGGCGCGAACACGGACCCGCCGGGCGGCTCACCCGTTGTAGTGACCGCAGTTGGGGCAGGTGCGCACCCCGGCGTTGAGGTACTCCCCGCACCTCTCGCACAGGCCGACGATCGGCTTGTCGTGCTTGGGGGACATCCGGGGTCCGGGGAGGGGCACGAGGGGGAGCCGGAGCAGGGGGTTCAAGGTCAACCTTCCGTTTCGGCCAGCCCGTCGACGACGTCGTCCAGGACCAGCGAGCGGTCCGAGGCCGACATCAGGCGCAGTTCCCGGAGAGCGGGGAGGGTGTCCACACGGTCCCCGTCGGGGCCCGTCACCGTGCACACGCGCATGCAGTGCTGGGTCGGGGGCCGCCAGAAGTCGCGTTCGTCGATGGGGGCGATGCGGTACACCGTGGCGGGATACCGCGCGGGGCGGCTCGGCGAGTGCCACTGTTGGACGCGGGACAGGACGAACCCCGTGATCAGGGAGTCGAAGACGCCGCCCGACACGAGATCGGACAGGGCGTCCTCGTCGCCCTCGGCCCGGCACGCGCCACACCCGGCGAGTTCCGCCCGCAGCAGCCATCGGGCCCGCGCGTGACTCACTTCGGGGTTCTTGAGCTTGCTCGGATGCCGGTGTCCCATGGAACGGAGCGTACGTCGGACGGAGGCGGCACGGTAGACGGGTGCTGGACCCGGCCCCCCGAACGGCCGGGCGCCCCGCCCGACGCCGGGGTCCCGCACCCCTTCCCCCACAGGCATTCCGATCTAACGTGGGGGTGCTACGGCAAGTAGTACTAACAGTCGTAGACTTGTGAACATGAATCGGCTTGGCGAACTTGAACGCGCGGTGATGGATGTACTGTGGGCACGCAACGAACCAATGACGGTTCGCGAGGTCGGCAAGGCTCTCGCCGAGCGGGACCTGGCCCACACGACCGTCATGACGGTGCTCGACCGACTGGCCAAGAAGAAGGTCGTCGACCGGGCACGTGAGGGACGTGCGTGGCGTTACCGTCCGGCAGCCAGCCGCGAGAACTACGTGTCGGAGCTGATGTTCGACGCGCTCGGTCAGACGGTCGACCGCGACGCGGCCCTGGCCGCCTTCGTCCAGTCCATGGACGGCCAGGAGGCTGAAGCGCTCCGTCGCGCACTCGCGGAAATCGAGCAGCCAAGGAACTAGTCCGTATGGTCAGTGCCGCCCTCCTCACCCTTGTCGCGGTCAGCTGCCTCGTCGCCATGGAGGCTCTCCACCGGGCGAAGTGGCCCTCCCGCGGTCCCTACACGGCGGTCATCGCCTGGCAGGCGCTCGGCCTGGCCTGGGGCGTGTCCACCATCGGCGCCCTGCTGGCCTACGGCCTGTCCTCCTACGAGCTCGGCGCCGCGGGCGGCCTGCTGGCCGCCGCCACCGACCTCTACACCGGCGAGTTCATCATCTCCGAGTTCTCGCAGGGAGTGGAGGGCGTGAGCCACCTCGTGGCCGTCGCCCTGGCGGTGGTCCTGACCCTCGTGCTCTTCTCCGGTCTGGTCGCCTCGTTCGTCCAGGTGGTGCGGGTGCGAAGACGCCACCACGACCTCCTCGAACTGGTGGCCAGCGAGCACCCCGACGTTCCCGGCGCGCGCGTGGTCGACCACCCCGCGGCCGCCGCGTACTGCCTGCCCGGCGTGCTGCGCTCCCAGGTGGTGATCAGCGCCGGAGCGCTGGAGGTGCTCGACACCCGCGAACTCGCCGCCGTGCTCGCCCACGAGCACGCCCACCTGCGCGAGCGCCACGACCTGGTGCTGCTCCCGTTCTCCTCCCTCAAGCGGGCCTTCCCGCGCGTGCACCTGGTGCGCACCTACTACGAGAGCGTCGCGCTGCTCATCGAGATGTGCGCCGACGACCAGGCCCGCCGCAGGAGCTCCTCCCGCGAACTCGCCATGGCGCTGCTCCGGTTCGGTGCCGCCGGCCCCGCCCCGGTTCCCGCCGGAGCCATGGCCGCCGTGCACGCCGCGGAACCGGGCGTGATGCGCAGGGTCAACCGGCTCCTGCGCCCCGACACCGAGCTTCCCTACCACGCGGGCGCGGTGATCATGGGCGCCTCGGCCTTCCTGCTGGCCACCGTGACCTGTCTCTGGCACATCCCGATCTGACCGGCGGCCACGACGCGCCCGCCCGGAGCCGACTCCCCGTGAGATCGGCCCGTTCGTGATCCTCCCCTCGCTCGGGCACGATCCCCGCACCCGGTCCGTTTAACGTGGAGAGCGGGCGGAACCCCGTTCGGACGCGTGTGGCGACTGGAGTGAGTCTTGTTCTTCTGGATCTTGCAGCTGATCTACCTCGTGACCTTCGTGGCCAGCCTCTACGCGTTCATCGAGGCCCTGCGCACACCCGAGCAGGCCTTCGTGGTGATGGACAAGCAGACCAAGAAGCTGTGGGTGATCCTCACCGGCGTGGCTTCCGGTGTCTCCCTGCTCGCGGTCCTCACCGGGACCGGCATGTTCGTCATCCTGGGCCTGGTCGCCACCCTCATCTTCCTGCTGGACGTCCGCCCCGCCGTGAAGGGCGTGGGTGGCAACCAGAACAACGGCCCCTACGGCCCCTGGTAACCCCGGTCACCCCGGCCCACGACCCGGCGGGCTCCGCCGACCGGTGCCGAGCCCCCACCGGGTCCACTCCCGTGGCAGCCGGTGGCGGTCCGCGCTTCGCTCGGCCCCTGGCTCACGGCCCTGGCTCACGGCCCCCGCTCACGGTGCGGGGGCTCGCCGTGCCGGGGCCTCACCCGCCCCGTCGCTGTCCGCCCGGCGGCTCCCGCCTCGGTGCCACGGGCTCCCTCGGCAGCATCTCGGACAGGGCCCCGGCGTAGGCCGGGTCGCTCGTGTAGTGGGAGTGCCCCAGGATCTCCGGGCGTCTGGCCTCGCCGGGCGGGGCGTCGTAGGAGCGCGGGTCGGGTAGCGGCTCCGCGTGGGCGACCACGTCCGGGACCTCCCCGCCACCTTCGGCACCCCGGCATCTGACCGGTCCGCCGATCGGGTCGGTCACCCGCCACAGGTTGCGCCAGGCCGACACCCGGCCGGTCAGATCCGCGAAGGACGCCGGGCCGAAGTAGGCGGGGAAGTACCGCGCGTACAGCCGGTCCAGCGGTGATCCGTGGGTGAGCAGCGAGACCCGCCCCCGGCAGCTCCGGGGCAGCTGCCACACGGTGGCGGCCGCCAGCACGGACCCCTGCGAGTGGCCGGAGAGCACCACCTCGGTGCCCTCGTCGGCCATCCTCGCCACGCGTGCCGTCAGCTGCGGCACCGCGCGTTCCGCGTAGGACGGCGGGGCCAGCGGGTGCGCCACCCGGGGCCAGAAGGTGCCCACGTCCCAGACCGCGCCCACCGCCTGCCGGGTCGGGCGGTCCCGGTAGGCGCTCCGACCGATCCACACCAGGGCCACCAGGCTCGCCGCACCGATGATCGAACCCACACCCACCAGAGCGTCCAGTGCCCCCTGGGCCACGCCCTGGAGCTCCCCGGCCACCGCCATGGGGGCGTCCACGGGCCCGGCCACCAGGTTGCCGGTGATGATCGAGTACAGAGCCAACCCCACCAGGGGAACCGCTGGCAGCAGCAGCGCGGCCAGCACGGTGGGCAGTACCTCGGTCATCCGACCCGAGGCCCGTGCGCGGGCGATGTCCCAGGTGCGGCGGTCCCGCACACTCCGCGAGTACAGCGAGGTGACCTCGGGCAGCTCGGCCCGCACCGCGCCGCGCAGACGCAGCGCGAGCACCGCCACCAGGGCGAGCACGATCACCGCTTCGAACGCGAACGCCAACTGCAACCACGAGTAGGCGGTCGGCGGCGACAACGGCAGGCAGTCGGCCTCCGGGGCGTTCACGGAGCCGCAACCGCTCAGCCAGCGCGACCCCTGGTACACCACGGCCGCCGAGAACCCCCCGCCCAGCAGGGTGCCGAGCGCGGCCGTCGACGGTCCCGCGAGCCCGCGCATGGCGGTCCGCTCGTGCGGTCGGTCCACCGCGAACAGCACCAGGGCCGCCACCAGGAGCAGCGCCACCAGCACGCCCTGGACGGCGAAGAGGGTGTTGAGCATGGTGCCGCTCCCGGGCAGGCGCCCCTGCGCGGCCCAACCCGGGCGCGGCCACACCGTGTACACCGCCACGGCCGCCACGAGGAGCAGGGTGGTGTCGCGCAGCACCCGGCAGAACCGGTCGGCGCGCGCGTTCCACCGGGGGTCCATCCCGGGGACCAGCACGCTCGCGGAACTCGCCGCCGCCACGGACCCCAACAGCACCGCCAGCACGGCCCCGATCCACCATGGCGCCGGATCGGTCGGCGCCCCCGTGCCGCGCTCCGCCAGGTCGAACGCCAGAGCGGGCACCAACAGCAGGGCCGCTACCGTGGCCACCGCCACGGCGATGTGCGCCGACCTCAAACGGGCCATGATCTCGCTGTTGCGCCAAAAGTCCGGGTGGCTCAGCGGGGCGTCCTCGGAGTGGTCCGGTGGCACCGGACCGGTCACGACCTCGTAGTCGGCCGCCGTCCTGCGGGAGAGCCGCCACAGCACCAGGACCACCGCCGCGGGCAGCACCGCGCCCACCAGCAGCCCCCACCCCGGCGTCGACAGCGGTGAGGACGGCGACGCCAGGAACCCCAGCCACGGGCGCGCCTGGACACAGGCCTCGCCCAGCCCGGCGCACTGCCACCCCACCAGGTCCATGCCCACCCCGGCCGCGGCCAGGGTGATGAGCACCGTCAACGACAGCGCCAGCAGGCGCACCCCCGCGCCGTAGGCGGTGCTGGCCGCCCTGCGGACCCCGGTACGGCCCCGGACCATGTGCCCCGGCCGCATCCAGTACGCCACGTTGAGCATCATGAACGGGAGGAGCAGGAGCCAGAACGCCCGCGAGGCGCTGCCCGAGGTGAGGTTGCCCCAGGCGAAGATCTCGCGCCGTACCCCCGGAACGCTCTGGGTGTCCGGCTCGCGCCGCCAGCGGAAGAACCCGGCGAGGCGGTCGCCGCCCACCCGCATGGCGGGCTCCACGTCCAGGAGTTCCTCGGCCTGGCCCCCGCTCACCCCGTGCACGCGCAGTTCCACGCAGTTACGGGTGGGGGCGGTCGGGGGTTCCTCGGTCGGGGACACCGGGGGGACGACGGCGGTCACCGTGGTGTCCACCGGGAGTCGGGCGCTCGGGGCCCTCGTGGCGGAGGGGGTTCGGGAGGCTGGGGACGGGTGCTCCGGCTCGTACGAGCCGGAAGGAGCGGGGGTGTCCGGCATGTCAGCATCCTGCCACGCAGGGTGGCGATGAAACACGCGGAACCGGAACCTGTGGACAACGCCGGGCCCCGGTCCTACTCCACCAGTGCCTCGTCCTCCACGGCCCACGTGTTGCAGGCACCCGCCGACTGCTCGTCCCAGCCCGTCCTGGTCCACCGAACGCTGTTGTCCGCGGACCCGTGCGTGCGGTCCTCCTCCGGCCCGTCCGGACGGTCGGCGGTGGCCGAGGCGTCGTCCAGGAGCGTGGACAGGTCGGAGTCCGACAGCGGATAGCTCACCCGGACCGACCCGAGGAAGGCCGCCGACAGGCAGTTGGCCTGGAGTTCGCCCCGCCGCGTCCAGGAGTTGCGGCCCTCGTCGTCGTCCTCCAGCTGCCGCTGCTGGTGGTAGTACTCCAGCAGGCCCGACTCGCCCTGCACGTGGTGCGCGTACTCGTGGGCCAGCAGTGAGGCGTACACGACGCTGTCCTCCGAGCCGTTCCACTTCTCCACCACGTCGGTCGTACCGATGTAGATCGCCCCGCTGGCCCGGCAGTAGAACGCCCCGGCCGGGGACGGGTAGGCGCGGCAGGGGCTCACCCCGGGCTCCTCCCAGAACACCCGGTCCGGCGGGGAGAACGGCAGGCCCGCGCGGTCGAACTGGGTCTTCCACACGTCGTCCAGGCAGTCGGCGACCAGGTGCAGGAAGTCGGCCATGGAGCCGGGGTCGTCGACGTCCAGCTCGGGAACGGGGCACGGCAGCGGGCTCAGCCGTCCGGTGTCGTAGACCGGGTTGTCGACCAGGGCCAGGCGCCCGGTGGGCCGGTCGGGCACCTCACGCCCGGGCAGGGCCAGCTGGCCGGTGGGGGCCTGGGCCGTCGGGCCGGGAGGCTGGCCGGGCTTGTCGTCGCCGCCGACCGGCTCCGCCCTCTCGGAGACGGTGTCCGTGGCGGCGCCGTCCCCGTCGACGGTGGTCCAGGAGAGGAGCGACAGCGCCAACAGGGCCACCACGAGCCCGCACACCGCGCTGAAGACCCTGCGGTTGGTCCGGTGGGCCCTGCGGGAGTGCTCCAGCCGGGTCGGTGTCGCCGACGGGGCGCGGACGGGGGTGAGGGCACCCGCGGAGTACGCGCCTTCGGAGTTCGGGTCCGAGTACGGCCCCCTGGGAACAGGGGAACGCCCACGCCCGGGGCCGGGTCCGGGGCCGCCGCCGGAGGGATCGGAGGAATCCCCCGATTCGTGGTCACCGCTCACCGCACCAGCTCCTCGCGGGCTTCCCAGGTGTTGCAGGCCGCCGGGTCACGGCGGTCCAGACCGTGCGCGGTCCACAGACGACCGTTCTCCACCGAACCGTGCGTGCTCGTGCCCGCGTGGTCGGAGCGCAGCCCAACGGAGTCGAGGATATTGGCTCGCTCGGAGCGTCCGTAACCGAGGGACTCCCCGGCGGAGCCGACGAACACCCCGCCCAGGCAGTTGGCCTGGAGCTCGTTGCGCCGGGTGAGTTCGTCGGCGGTCTCCTCGTCGGCGTTGGCGCGCAGCGAGCGGAACTCGGCCAGGATCATCGACTGGCCCTGGACGTGGTGGCCGTACTCGTGGCTGAGCAGGAACGTGTACGCCTCGGCCTCCTCGCTGCCGGCCGACGCCGCCACGATGTCCTCCACCCCCAGGTAGAGGCCCTGGTTGGCCTGGCAGTAGAAGGCCGCCGTCCCCTCCTTGGGGAAGGGCCCGCACGGGCTGTTGCCCGCCGCGTACCAGTACACCCGGTTCGGGGAGGAGAAGGGGAGCCCCGCGTCGCTGAAGTACGCGCCCCAGGCCGCGTCCAGACAGTCCGCGATCGAGTGCACGAAGGCCTCCACCGACTTGGGGTCGTCGGAGTCCATCTTCGGCGGCCGACACGTGACCTCACCCAGCTCGCCCCTGGCGTACAGCGGGTTCTGTCCCAGCGGGTCCTCGACCGCGGCCGGGGCGGCCTCGGCGGTCTCCTCCGCCTCGGCGGCGAGCACCTGGGTGGCGTCCGGTCCGATCGGCTCCCCCCAGGCCGGTTGCGCGGTGGGCAGCAGTGCGGAGAACGCCAGGAACCCCGTGAACCCCACGGCGGCCAGCCCCGTCCCCAGGGACAGGGAGACACCCAGCCCCATGCGCTGGAGGAACCCGGGGCGTTCCGCCCACGGGTCGGACTCGGGTCGGTTCCGTCGGCGGGTCAGCACGGCACCGCGCCTCCGCCCGGGGCGACCGGTCCGAGCGCGCCGGAGAGGCGGTCGGCGGAGCTGCCGGCGGGGGACCGGTACGGGGCACCGCGCCGGGCGCCCCGTGGGCACGGTCCGCTCACGGACCGGATAGGCTCTCGCGTCATGTGGTGGGTCGGCTCCTGGCGCCCGGCCGTCGCGGTGGCGACGGCCCTGCTCGTGTACTCCTCGCTGGTCGTGGTGGTCGCCGTGGGCTGGCCGGGAGGAACGGCGCACGCGGTGACGGCGACCGCACCGGCAACCACAGTACCGGGGCAGGGACCGGCGGTCATCGCCCGACGTTCCGCCACGGACACGGTCATCACCAACGACATCCGCCTGGAACTGGATCAACGGGGCATCCTCCACGGCGAGGAGTCCCTGCGATTCGAGGGACCCGCACCGGAGACCTTCACCCGCGCCCTCACCGCCACGATGCTCTATGACACCGACCACGACCGCCGGTTCGAGATCAACGGGGTCACGGCGGTCGACTCCGGCGGCGCCAGCCTCCAGGTGGAGACCGAGGAGACCGACGGCGCCCTGCTCGTGCGCATCCCCACCGAGGGCACGCGCGGGGTCGAGCTCAGCTACCGCGTGAGCGGCACTGTCGGCGAGGTCGCCCAGGGGGTGCAGCTGGAGTGGCGGGCCGTGGGCGCCTACAGCCACCCCGTCCGCTCCACCGACGTCACGGTCGTCGCCCCCGAGCCCCCCGAGGCGCTGTCGTGCCTGGCCGGGGAGCCCCGCAGCGCCATGTACTGCACCGCCTCGGACATGGGCGGAGACGCCGTCGTCGCGCACTTCCTCCAAGCCGACATGACCCCCAGCGACCGGCTGGACATCGTCGTGAACTACCCGCCCGGTACCGCCGAGGGCGAACCCCTCCTGAGCCGCCGGTGGTCGTTGGCGTCGGCGTTCCAGGTCACCCCGGGGACCGCCAGCGTGTTCGGGCTCCTCCTGCTGGTCCTGGTCGGCGGGCTGGTCGGCCTGATCCGCCTGAGGGGCCGCGACGAACGGGCCCTGCGCAGCGAGGCCGCCGAGGGCGACCACGCACCCGTGGCCCGCGGCGAGCACGGCCGGATGCGCTTCGCCCCGCCGGACGACGTCCACCCCGGCCAGATCGGCACGCTGGTGGACGAGCGCGTGGACATCGCCGACCTCACCGGTACCGTCCTCGACCTGGCCGTACGCGGCCACATCCGGGTCGAGGAGCTGCCGCACGAACACTTCACCTCGGTCGACTGGCGGCTGGTCCGCCTGGACGGCCCCGCTGACGAGACCCTGCTGTCCTCCGAGTGGCTCCTGCTGGACGCCCTGTTCGGCGAACGCCGGTCCGTGCGCCTGTCCGAGCTGGGTTCCGCACGCCACTCCGACGACTTCCCGGAGCGCGTGGACCGGGTCCGCGAGGAGCTGTACCGCGACATGGTGCGGCTCAAGTGGTTCTCCCGGTCGCCCAGCCGGGTCCGCGGCACCTGGACGACGGCGGGCATGGCGCTGACCGCCGCCGGGGTGGTGCTGACCGGCCTGCTCGCGGTGTTCACCAGCGCGGCCTTCACCGGCCTGGCCGTGATCATCGCCGGTGCGGCCGTCACCGCGGGAGCGCAGTACATGCCCGCCAAGACCCGGCTCGGTAGCTCCGTGTACGCCCACACCATGGGCTTTCGCGACTACCTCCTCAGCCAGCGGGCCCAGAGCGCGCCGCCCGGAGAGCGGGTGGAGCTGTACTCGCGCTACCTCCCGTACGCGGTCATCTTCGACGACGTGGACCGCTGGGCCAACATCCTCGCCGCCGCCGCGATCGCCGACCTCAGCCCTGCGGAGCTCGACGGCGACGGACTGCACTGGTACACGGGCCCCCGCGAGTGGCGGATCGAGGACTTCTCGGACTCGATCAGCACCTTCGTCGTCACCCTCACCGGCCTGATCACCAACACCCGGCGCGTACGCCTGCTCAACCAGCTGCAACGATCGAGGTAGCGGCCCCGCCGGGGAGCGGGGAGCGCACGGACGAGAACGGGGGGACCATGCGCGCTGTCGTACAGCGGGTGTCGCACGCGTCGGTGACGGTCGACGGAGAGGTGGTCGGCGAGATCACCCGACCGGGTCTGATGGCCCTGGTGGGGGCCACGCACACCGACACCGAGGAGGAGGCCCGCAAGGTCGCGCGCAAGCTGTGGACGCTGCGGGTCCTGCCGGACGAGAAGTCCTGCTCGGACATGGGTGCCCCGATCCTGGTGGTCAGCCAGTTCACCCTCTACGGCGACGCCCGCAAGGGCCGCCGCCCCACCTGGCAGGCGGCCGCGCCCGGGGCGGTCGCCGAACCGCTGGTGGACGCGGTCGTCAAGGAACTGCGCGAGCAGGGAGCGGAGGTGGCCACCGGGGTGTTCGGGGCGACGATGTCCGTGGCCCTGACCAACGAGGGACCCTTCACCGTCCTGCTGGAGGTCTGAGGGGGCCGCCTCGGCGGCCGTCCGGCGTCGGCCCGAGGCCAGGCGACGCGGGCGCGGTCCGGGAGCGGGCCCGCCGGTCGGCGGCGCCTCCGCTGTGTCAGCGGGTCACGCGGGCCAGGACGTGCTCCGGTACGGGAAGGTCGTGCCTGAGCGCGGGGTCCTCGACCGGAGGGTCGAACACCGTGCGCACCGGCTGCACGCCCGCCCAGATCGGGAGGGCGTAGTCCTCCTCGTCGTCACCGGGCGGGCCCGTGCGCACCTTCACCGACGCCTCCGCCAACGGCAGGGCCAGCACGCGTGTGGCCGCCATCTCCTTGGCGTCGGGTCGGCGGGCGGCGTCCCACCGTCCCGGAGCGAGGTGTTCGGTGATCGCGCGCAGCGCGTCCCAGCGCTCCCGCTCGTCGGTGACCACGCGCGGCGTACCGAAGATCATCGCCGAGCGGTGGTTCATGGAATGGTGGAAGCTCGAACGGGCCAGCACGATCCCGTCCAGCAGCGTGACGGTCACGCACACCTCTCCCTCCGTCCGCAGCGAGCGGGCGCCGGTCGAGCCGTGCAGGTACAGGGTGTCGTCGATCCGCCCGTACCCGGTCGGGATGACCCGGGGAGAGCCGTCCACGACCAGGCCCATGTGGCAGACCAGCCCTTCGTCGAGGAGGGAGTACAGTTCGGCCCGGTCGGTCCGGGTCTTGTGCTTGGCGCGGTTGAGCCGCGTACGTTCGGTGGTGGAGAGCATGGGTCCACCGTAGGAAGAAGTGGATACCTGAACCATGTCCACTTATGGCAGAAACCAGAGGACCACTTTTTTGTCGAGACGCCTCACCGAACCACCGGTCCGCATCGACCGGTCCGCCCCGGTACCGCTGACCGCCCAGCTCGTCGAGGCGCTGCGCGCGGCCATGGCCTCGGGCGCGCTCCGGGCGGGTGAACGCCTGCCCTCCAGCCGCACCCTGGCCGTCCAGCTCGGGGTGAGCCGCACGGTGGTGACCGACGCCTTCCAACAGCTCTACGCCGAGGGATGGCTCGACGGCCGCCACGGTTCGGGCACCTACGTCGCCGAACACGAACCCCTGCCCCGGCCCCCCGAACCACCCGAGCCGGAACCCCCGCGCGCCGCCGACCCGGTGCTGGGCCGCCCCTCACGGCAGGAGGTACGCGGGGCAGGCGTAGCCGACCTGCGGGCGGGCGCCCCCTGGGTCCGCGACCACGACCGCGCCGCCCTGCGCCGGGCCTGGCGGCACGCCGCCGAACTCCTGCCCTCCGACGACCCCGACCCCCGGGGCGAGCCCCGGCTGCGCGCCCTGCTCGCCGAGCACCTGCGCCGCACGCGCGGCGTGCGGGTGGGGCCCGAGAACGTCCTGGTCACCCGGGGAACCGGCAACGGACTCGACCTCGTCGGCGCGATGTTCGCCACCGGTCAGGGACCGTTCCAGGGGACGGCGTCCGAACGGTCCGCCGCCCGCTTCCGCGCCGGGGTGGAGGAACCCGGCTACGGCAAGGCCCGCACCATCCTGGCCGCACGCGGCGCCGAGATCGTGCCCTGCCCGGTCGACGACGACGGCATCCGCCCCGCCGACCTGCCCGACGACCTCGCCCTCGTCTACACGACCCCCGCCCACCAGTACCCGCTGGGCGGCCGACTGCCGCTGCCGCGCCGGGAACGCCTGATCGCCTGGGCCCGCAGGACCGGCGCCGTCGTGGTCGAGGACGACTACGACGCCGAGTTCCGCTACGACGTGGCGCCCCTGCCCGCCCTCCACGGACTCGACCCCGAACGGGTCGTCCTGCTCGGCACGCTCTCCAAGACCCTCGACCCCGACCTCGGCATCGGCTGGATCGTCGCCGAACCCGACCTGCTCTCCCGGCTCGCCCGGGTCCGGGCCGACCTGTCCGACCGCACCAGCGGCCCCGTCCAGGCCGCCACGGCCCTGCTGCTCGAACGCGGGGACCTCGACCGCCACCTGCGGCGCATGCGCCTGGAGTACGCCCGCCGCCGTGCCATGGTCGTGGAACACCTCGGACCCAGGATCGGCGGAGACACCGCGGGGCTGCACGTCCTGCTCCCCCTCCCGGAGGACGCGGTCGCCCCGGTGATCGCGGACGCCGCCGAGGAGGGGGTCCTGGTCGAGGACACCAGCCGCACCAGCCACGGCGCGCCCAGGGTGCACGGCCTGGTCATCGGCTACGGATCGGTGAGCCGCGCCGAGCTCCGGCGCGCCTGCGAGGTACTGGCCCGCGCCGTCGCGCGCCACACCCGGAGCTGACGGACCCGGACACACGGAAAGTCCCGGGTCGCGGCACACCGCGACCCGGGACGGGCGAGAGGAGGGGACGAAGGGAGGGGAACCCGGGGAGGGGTCCGTGCCCGGCGCCGCCCTACTCGGTCTCGACGGTCACGGGCTCGAACTTGTACCCCAGGCCGCGCACGGTCACGATGTACCGGGGGCTGCTCGGGTCCTCCTCGATCTTCGCGCGCAGACGCTTGACGTGCACGTCGAGGGTCTTGGTGTCACCGACGTAGTCGGCGCCCCACACGCGGTCGATGAGCTGCATCCGGGTGAGCACCCGCCCGGCGTTGCGCAGCAGTACCTCCAGCAGCTCGAACTCCTTCAGCGGGAGCTGCACGTGGTCGCCGCGCACCGTCACCACGTGCCGCTCCACGTCCATCCGGACGGGACCGGCCTCCAGCGCGGCGGGCAGCACGATCTCGTCCTCACCCCGGCGGCGCAGCACCGCGCGGATGCGCGCCACCAGTTCCCGCGAGGAGAACGGCTTGGTCACGTAGTCGTCGGCACCCAGCTCCAGACCGACGACCTTGTCGATCTCGGAGTCCTTGGCCGTGAGCA
Source organism: Nocardiopsis sp. NPDC006938 (assembly GCF_042869555.1). Classification (NCBI taxonomy): domain Bacteria; kingdom Bacillati; phylum Actinomycetota; class Actinomycetes; order Streptosporangiales; family Nocardiopsidaceae; genus Nocardiopsis; species Nocardiopsis sp. NPDC006938. The sequence goes on from NZ_JBIAGA010000003.1 coordinate 258,746, forward strand.
TGATCACGGGGACGTTGGACTTCTGGCGCAGGGTCCGGCACACCTCGGTGCCCGACAGACCCGGCAGCATGAGGTCCAGCAGCACCAGGTCGGCGCCGGTCCGGTCGAAGGTCTCCAGAGCGACGGTCCCGGTGGGCGCCACCGCGACCTCGAAGCCCTCCTTGCGCAGCATGTACGACAGGGCGTCGCTGTAGGACTCCTCGTCCTCTACTACGAGTACGCGCGTCACTGTGCCGTCTCCTGGTGGTTGTCGTTCCGGGTCGCGTCGAGCTCCCGGCTCTCGGGCCTGGGCAGACGTAGTGTGAACGTCGACCCCGACCCCTCCTTGCTCCACACGGTCACTTCTCCACGGTGGTGGGTCATGATGTGCTTGACGATGGCCAGGCCGAGACCGGTACCACCGGTGGCCCGGCTCCGAGCGGCGTCCACACGGTAGAACCGCTCGAAGATGCGCTCCAGGTCCTGCTGGGGGATACCGATCCCCTGGTCGGCGACGCTGATGTCCACGCTGCTCCGCGAGGTCCCGACGGACACCGCGACCCGCGTGTCCTTGGGACTGTAGGCCACGGCGTTGGCGATGAGGTTGCGCAGGGCGGTCCCCAGCATCGCCTCGTCGCCCAGGACGGTCAGCCCCTCGGCGCCGCTGCCGACCAGCTCGATCCCCTTGGCGTCCGCGGGCATGCGCACCGTGTCGATCGCCTCCTCCACGACCGAGCCGAGATCCACCGGCGCGGGTTCGGCGATGGGCTCCGCGCCCTGGATACGGGACAGGGTGATGAGGTCCTGGATGACGGCCGTGAGCCGGGACGCCTCGGTCTGCATGCGCCCGGTGAAGCGGCGCACCGCCTCCGGGTCGTCACTGGCGTCCTGTACGGTCTCCGCCAGGAGGGACAGCGCGCCAACGGGGGTCTTCAACTCGTGCGAGATGTTGGCCACGAAGTCGCGCCGGACCGCCTCCACCCTGCGGTGCTCGGTCTGGTCCTCCGCCAGGACCAGCACCAGGCCGGTGCCGCCCAGCGGGGCGACCCGCACCGCGAAGGAGGTCGCGTCCGGGCCGAACTTGCGGACGGCCACCTCGATGTCGGTCTCCCGGATCACCCCGTCGCGCCGGACCTTGCGGGCCAGCGTGAGGAGTTCGGCGATGACCAGCTCCTCCCCGCGCACGATGCCGAAGGCGCGGGCGGCGGAGGAGGCGCGCAGTACGCGGTCCCCGGAGTCGAGGACCACCGCCGAGGAGGGGAGCGCGGACAGCACCTCGGCAACCCCCTGCGGGAGGGTGCTGCCGTCGTGGTGCGCGGACGGCGGCGTGTCCGCGACGCGGGTACGGAAGAGAGGGCTCGCGGCGACGACGCCGATGGCGACGCCCACGACGAGCCCGATGATGCCGACGACCGCGGCGAGAAGTTCCCCTTGCACGATTCGATCGTAAACGTGCGGACTGGGGCTTTACCCGGTCAGGCCATGTGACACAACCGAGGTTCTTCCATCGTTCACCAACCCTTGACCGATTCTTCAAACACGGACTGGGAACATTGACGCCATGCGCGATACCTACCATGAGGACCTAGACAGCCTGAGCGAACGCCTTGTCGAGATGACGAGGCTCGCCAGGCACGCGGTCGCGCGGGCCACCACCGCCCTGCTGGACAGTGACCTGAACGCGGCCCAGGAGGTGATCTCCGGTGACGAGGCACTCAATCGCCTCGACCAGGAGATCGAGGACACCGCCTTCAGCCTGATGGCACGGCAGCAGCCGGTCGCCTCCGACCTGCGGACGATCATCACGGCCCTGGCGATGCGCGGAGACCTCGAACGGATGGGTGACCACGCCGTTCACCTGGCCAAGATCGCCCGGCGCCGCCACCCGGACTCGGCCATCCCCAAGCCGGTCCGCTCCATCGTCCTGGAGATGGGTCACCAGGCCGAGCTTTTGGTCACGAAGGCCGGAGAGGTGATCCTGGAGCGGGACCCCGACACCGCCCTGGAGCTGGACAAGGACGACGACAAGATGGACCGGCTGCGGCGCAAGCTGTTGCAGCGCATCCTCGCCCCGGGCTGGGAGTACGGGGTGGAGGCCACCATGGACGTCACCCTGGTCGGCCGGTTCTACGAACGCTTCGGTGACCACGCGGTGCACGTGGCGGACAACCTGGTCTACATGGTGACGGGCGAGAAGCGTGAGGACTACGAGCCCGAGGGCTGATGACCGGCGTGTGACGCGCCGTTGGGATCGGGTTGGCCGGGACGGGAGATCCGGACGGGGATCGGACCGGCCGACCCGAGCCGAAATCGTGACGTGTATCGCTTCGAGCGCTCGCGGAGGGTGGTCGAGCGGGGGCGAACCCTACCCCGATCGGCGCGGTCGTCAAGTCGCGCTTCGGCTGGCCAGTGGGGGTGGAAGGCCTCTGGGAGCGCTCCGAGGGGCCGCCCGAGACTCCTCGGGTACACTTTGTCAAGACCTAAAATGTGTGGCCTGACCTGCGTGTTCGCAAACCTAATAGGTACGTTAAGTCACAGATTCGTGGTATCCTTGTGGTAGCGGAAGGGGTACCTGTCACATGGCTTTCAAGGTCGGCGACACTGTTGTCTACCCCCATCATGGGGCTGCTCGTATTGAAGCGATCGAGACTCGCACCATTAAGGGCGAGGAGAGATCCTACCTCGTCCTGAGGGTTGACAAAGGCGATCTGACGGTGCGTGTGCCGGCCGCGAACGCCGAGGATGTCGGCGTTCGTGACGTGGTGGGGCAGGAGGGCCTGGACAAGGTCTTCGAGGTGCTGCGCGCACCTCACACCGAAGAGCCCACCAACTGGTCCAGGCGCTACAAGGCGAACCTGGAGAAGTTGGCGTCCGGCGACGTCAACAAGGTCGCCGAGGTGGTTCGGGACCTGTGGCGCCGGGACAAGGAGCGCGGGCTGTCCGCGGGCGAGAAGAGGATGCTGGCCAAGGCCCGGCAGATTCTCGTGAGCGAACTCGCACTCGCGGAAAAGACCAACGAGGACAAGGCCGAAGCCCTCCTCGACGAGGTTCTGACGAACTGATAGTCGCGGAATCACGTAATTCATGACGAAAATGCCTCGGGTGGGCGTCGGGACCGACGTCCACCCGTTTTCTCCTGGACGAACACTTTTCCTCGCAGGCTTGGAATGGCCGGGCGAAGACGGTGTCAGCGGCCATTCCGACGGTGATGTCGCCGCCCACGCGGCGTGCGACGCGCTGCTGTCCGCGTGCGGGCTCGGCGACCTCGGATCGAACTTCGGCACCTCCGACCCCCGGTGGAAGGGCGCCTCCGGCGCGGCCCTGCTCGCCGAGACCGTCGCACGCGTGCACGCGGCCGGTTTCGAGATCGGGAACGTGGCCGTCCAGATCATCAGCAACCGACCCAAGTTCTCTCCCCGGCGCGACGAGGCGGAGAAGACCCTCTCCGAGGTCGTGGGAGCGCCGGTGAGCCTGTCGGCCACCACCACCGACGGCCTGGGCCTCACCGGCCGGGGCGAGGGCATCGCCGCCGTCGCCACGGCCGTCTGCGCGGCCAGGGACTGACACACGCACGAGGGCGGCTCCGGACGACTCCGGGGCCGCCCTCGTCGTGTCCGCCCGCTCCGGGACCGAGCCGATGTCCGGGGACACGGCCCGCGCGGCGGAGTCGGCGCACCACGGCCGCGCGGTCTCGCTCCCTCACGGGCGCCGCGCACGCGCCCGGTGCCCTGGTGCTCGCTGAGCAGGGGCAGGGAGCAGAGCGGGGAGGACACGGGGGCATGGTCCGGCCCTCGTCACGTGGACGTGTGCGACAGGCCGCGCGACGTGCCGCTATCCGGACCGAGGCCTTGCGCGTGGTCCGGTGGCCGAAACCGGTGGTCGCCTCACCCGCGCCCGCACCCGCGCGGCGGGGTGGTGCGTGTCCAGGGCGGCGTACTCACCCTCACCCGCGCGGGCGGGTTGGGCCCGCAGGGGTTACCAAGAACGCCATCGACTCTCACGCGCGCCCGCGCGGCGGCGGGGTGTCCACGGTCGCGGAGGTCCGCCCTGGCGGACCCGCGCCCACCGGCGTGGCGTCGGTGCCGGGCCACTCCCTCACACGGGCGGACCGGGACACGCGTCGGCCCCGGAACCCTGGGGCTTCGGGGCCGACGACCCCTCTGGGGCACGTCTGGGCCGTGGTGGACCGACCGGTGGCCTCAGATCGAGGGCTCCTCCGGGGGAAGCGGTTCGCTGCGCACCCGGCGGGACGGCGGGCCAGAGGCGAAGTCCGGCATGGGCGGGCGCTTCGGCTTCAGCACCATCGGACGCTTCTCCACGGGTCCGCGTGACCACGGCACGGGGCGGGACGTCCGCACCGTCGCCCGCTCGGGCTCGGGCTCCGCCCCGACCTCGGGGCCGGGAACCCCCTCGGGCTGCGGCTCGGGCTCCGGTTCGTCGTCGGGCAACGGCTCCGGTTCGGGCAGCGGCACCGGTTCGGGAAGGGGCTCGGGCTCGGGGCGGGCGGCGCCGGGCGGCACCGAACCCATCCGGAACGCGGCCCGGACGGAGGGGCCGGTGTCGTGGTCCAGTACCGGGGTCCGGTCGTCGGCGGTGGTCGATCGTCCGACGAGGGGGGCGGCGTCGGGCTCCACGGTGGAGTCGTCCTCGGGCGGGGTCCACACCGGTGGCACGTACTCGGCCACGCGGGAGGGCACCGCGTCCTCGCCCGGCGGCTCCCACAGCGACGGCTCCCCGGGCTCGACCCCGGTCCGGGCGTCCTCGCCCGGCGGCTCCTCGGCTTCGGTGAGGGCACCGGACGCGTTCCCCTCCGGCCACAGCTCCAGGGTGTCTCCGCCGAGGGAGGTGGGGGAGGCACCGCCCTCGGAGCTCTCGGCGGTGGTCCCCACCGCCGAGACCGGGTGCGGCTCCCGGTCGACCGGGGCGGGGACGGGCGCCTCCGCCTCGTCGCTGCTGGGATCGGCCACCGGGGGGTCGTGCTCGAAACCCTCGTCCGCCAGGTGGTCGGGGACGCCGTCGCCCTCGATGTCGGTGGCCTCCGCAGCCCGGGCCTCCCCGGGCACCGGGGTCGCGCCGATCGCGTCCGTGTCCTCGTCGGCGTCCGCGAGCTCCGACGGCGCGGGCTGGACCGGCACCACGGGCGGCTCCTCGGCAGCCCGCTTGATCGGGTTGTCGCTGTCGCGGGCCCGTCGCGGCAGGGGCAGCGGCGGCACGGAGGGGTCGGTCGTGTCCTCCCCGTCGTCCGAGGTACCCGTGGCGTGTGCGGAGCCTGACTCCTCCAGGGGGATCGGCACGGTCGGTGCGTCCGCGCGGTCCGCGACGTCGGATGCCCCGCGCGCGGTGCCGCTCTCGGAGACGGCCGCGTCGGCCCTCTCCCGTTCCGCCCGCTCGCGTTCGGCTCGTTCGGTCTCCTCACGCTCGGCGCGCTCGGCGTCCTCACGCTCGGCTCGTTCGGCGTCCTCGCGTTCGGCGCGCTCCCGGTCCTGACCGCCGTCACGGCGCAGGGTGGAGGTTCGGGAGGGCAGCGGCGCGGCCCGGGTCGCGGAACCGGCGGAACCCTCCGCCTCGTCGGGTTCGTCGGCGCCCAGCCGCAGCAGCCGGTTCTTGAGCGCCTCCGTCTCCTCCTCCTCGGCGGGCGCGGTCCGCTGCCGAGGCCGACCGCGCAGCACGGTGGCGCGGTCGTCGGAGGGGTTGGCCCGGGGGCGACCGCCGCTGTTGCGTCTGCGTACGTGCGCGCGCACCGTCATCCACAGCAGGAAGGCGACCAGGAGGGCGGCCAGCGGCGCGACCGCCACCACCACCTGGACGATCCCCTCGTGTCTGTCGGCGATCCGGTCCACCATGTCGCTGCTGTGCAGCACCATCGGCACGGCGGCGGCGAGGATGAGCAGAGGGATGAGGACGACGTCCACCCACAGGCGCTCACCCGGCGGTGCCGCGCGCAGCACGTAGCTCACCCAGAAGGCCATGAGGACCAGCAGGGTGAACGTCACCGGGAAGACGTGTGCGAGGTATCCGCCCTCGTCGTGCACGATCCGGGCGAACTGGTAGATGCCGTTGTAGGCGATGACGAGGGCGCACAGGGCGATGACACTGACGAACGCGGCGCCGCCGACGAGAGCGCCGGCTCCCGCGCCGCGACCCGCGGTCCGACCGCTCCGTGTCCCTGTCTCGGGGGCGTTGTTGAAAGGGGCCATCGTCACCGAAGCGTAGTCGAGGAGGTGCCGCTAACACGAGATTCCGGCCGATTCCGGCTGCTTCCCGGCGCCTGGTCACCGCGGGCGGCGCGGGGGTCGGCCGTGGTGGGCGGAGTGTGCCGGGCGATCCCCTGCGGGGGCGGGGTCACGGGGCCGCCGGATCTCACACCTGGGCGGGCCCGATACGGCTCGCCCCATATGAGTCCTCCGGGCTGTCCGGAGCCGAGCAGACCGCGTCCCGCGACGGACCCCGTACCGAACCCGGTGGTGCTTACGGGTTTGTGATGCTCCGGCGAAGGGAGAACGGATAGTCTTGACAACGTGAGTCTGCGCTTCTATGACACCAGTGCCCGACAGGTCCGAGACTTCACCCCGATCCGTGAGGGGTGTGCCTCGCTGTACCTGTGTGGTGCCACCGTGCAGGCACCCCCGCACATCGGCCACATCCGGTCCGGAGTCAACTTCGACATCCTGCGCCGTTGGCTGACCCACCTCGGCTACGAGGTGACCTTCTGCCGCAACGTCACGGACATCGACGACAAGATCATCCGGGTCGCGGCCGAGGAGGGCGTCCCGTGGTGGCAGGTGAGCGAGCGCAACCAGCGCGCCTTCACCTGGGCCTACGACACCCTCGGCTGCCTGCCGCCCACCGTCGAGCCGCGCGCCACCGGTCACGTGCCGGAGATGATCGAGCTCATGCGCCGCCTGATCGACGCCGGGCACGCCTACGCCGCCGACGACGGTTCGGGCGACGTCTACTTCGACGTGCGTTCGCACCCCGCCTACGGGGAGCTCTCCAACCAGCGCCTCGACCAGGTCGTGGAGTCCGCCGACTCCGACCCGGACCGGGACAAGCGCGACCCCCGCGACTTCGCCCTGTGGAAGGGCGCCAAGCCGGGCGAGCCCAGCTGGGACACCCCCTGGGGGCGCGGCCGCCCCGGGTGGCACCTGGAGTGCTCCGCGATGGCCACCAAGTACATGGGCCCCAGCTTCGACATCCACGGCGGCGGGATCGACCTGATCTTCCCGCACCACGAGAACGAGCAGGCGCAGTCGCGCGCCGCCGGTGACGGGTTCGCGCAGTACTGGCTGCACAACGGCATGCTGGCCATCGGCGGCGAGAAGATGAGCAAGTCCATCGGGAACTCACTGCTCATCCCGCAGGTCGTGCGCAAGGTGCGCCCGGTCGAGCTGCGCTACTACCTCGGCCAGGCCCACTACCGCTCCACTATCGAGTACTCCGACGCCGCGCTCCAGGAGGCCGCCGCCGCCTACCAGCGCATCGAGGGTTTCCTCACCCGCGCCGTGGAGGTGACGGGCACGGTGGAGCCGGCCGCGGACGTGCCGTCCGGGTTCGCCGAGGCGCTCAACGACGACCTGGGGGTCTCCCAGGGGCTGGCGATCGTGCACGGCCACGTGCGCGAGGGCAACACGGCGCTGGCCTCCGGGGACAAGGAGCGGGTCCGCGACCTCGCGGCCGAACTGCGCACCATGCTGGCGGTGCTCGGGCTCGACCCGCTGAGCGAGCAGTGGTCCGGCGGCTCCGACCACGGGTTGACCGAGGTCGTCGACGCCCTGGTGGCGGTCGCCCTCGAACAGCGCCAGGCCGCGCGGGGGCGCAAGGACTACGCGGCCGCCGACGCCATCCGCGACCAGCTGGCCAAGGCGGGAGTCGTGGTGGAGGACACCCCGCAGGGGCCGCGCTGGGACCTGCGCCGGAGCTGAGCGTCCGTGGAGGCCGGTGCCGGGGGCGGTGGACCCGGCACCGGCACCGACGCGTGTGGTGCCGGGGCGGCACTAGGCTGGGAGTTTGCCGCCGCCCCTCGGCGCCGCGGCTACCCCATCGGCCGGAAGAGCTCTTCCGGCATGCCCGCGACACGTAACGGGAGGCGGCGACCATGCCGGCGAAGAAGAGCAAGAAGGGCCCCACGAAGGGCAGCGGCGGCAAGGGTCGGCGTTCCCTGGAGGCCAAGAGCGGCACCCTGCCCGCCGAACAGCGGCACTGGTACGACGGCAAGCAGCGGCACAAGGCCAACAAGCGCGCGGCGCAGACGGGCGGCCCGGCCGGAGCCTCGGACAGCCCCCGCAAGGAGCGTTCGCCCAACCGGCCGGACAACTCCGACCTCCTGATCGGCCGCAACCCGGTGGTCGAGGCGCTGCGCGCGGGCATGCCCGCGACCCGCCTGTTCCTGGCCAACAGCCTGGACCCGGACGACCGTGTCAACGAGGCGGCCAAACTGGCGGGCGCCCAGGGCGTGGACGTCGTCGAGGTCAACCGCACCGACCTGGACCGCCGCTGCGAGAGCAACGGTCTGCCCGGCGCCACCCACCAGGGCATCGTCCTCCAGGTGCGCCCGTACCAGTACTGGGCGGCCGAGGGCCTGCTCGACAAGGCCCTGGCCTCCGACACCCCGCCGCTGATCGTCGCCCTCGACGGGGTCACCGACCCGCACAACCTGGGCGCCATCGCGCGTTCGGCCGCGGCCTTCGGCGCGCACGGGTTGCTCATCCCGGAGCGGCGTACCGCCAGCGTCACCATGTCCGCGTGGAAGACCTCCGCCGGAACCCTGGCCAAGCTGCCGGTGGCCCAGGCCACCAACCTGACCCGGGCGCTCGAGACCTACAAGAAGGCGGGTCTGTTCGTCGCCGGTCTGGACGCGGGCGGCGACACCCAGCTGCCGGACCTCGAACTCGCCACCGGCCCGCTGGTGGTCGTCGTGGGTTCGGAGGGCAAGGGCCTGTCCCGTCTGGTGCGCGAGGTGTGCGACGTGGTCGCCAGCATTCCGATCAGCGGCGCGGAGTCCCTGAACGCCTCCGTGGCGGCCGGGGTGTCCCTGTACGAGGTGGCCCGCCGCCGGGGAGCCGACGCGGGCTAGCCCGGTCCCGGTGCCGAGTAGGACACCCGGCACCGGACCCGGTACCATTCAGCTTGGACGTACCGGGGCCCAGGCCCCGGCGGTCGGCCGACGTAGCTCAATTGGCAGAGCAATCGCCTTGTAAGCGATAGGTTAGGGGTTCAAGTCCCCTCGTCGGCTCTTTTCATGCCTGACCTGGGATGACTCCCCGGGCGAAGTCACTTCTACGTGGCTTCGACGCCTGGAGAGCCATCGAGTCCTCCGACCCCGCGTGACCGGGGCGAGACCGAGCGCGGTGACGTTTGCGAACCGCGCGACAGAGCCGTCATCGATCTCCTGGGAGACACCCGTGTGCGCCTGGTCGAGATCGCGGGCCTCAATGCCGGTGACGTCAGCCTGGACAAGCGCAGGGCCCTCGTGACCGGCAAGGGCGACGAGAGCCGGTATGTGAAGTGACGCACTCGCTGACGATGCCCTGGACCGTTGCCTGCGCCAGCACACCAAGGACCCGGAAACGCACCTGCCGTTCCTGTGGCTGTCGCAGAAGGGGAAGGCGCTGATCCCCGTCGGGGGATGACCAGATGCCCCACCCCCGAGAGGGCCGGGCGAGCGCGCGAGATGCCACGGTACCGCTGCCGCCTTGCCACTGCCGGAGTACACGACGCCACAACGGACACGAGTGCGACGGTTGCCGACTTTCGCCGAACAAGAGGAGAAGGTGCGCGCGTCCTGGTCCGCCACCCAGACCAGGGACCGTCGATCATCAGTGGTGCCTGACCAAGATCGCTGAGAAGCTCCGCAAACGTTCAAGAGTGTGCTCACGGTTCTACACACAGCACGAAATGGTTTCCGTTGTGCCATCAACAGCCAATGGAGGTCCGGCGCGAGGGAATTGCTTCAACGCATGGACGCCATTCCCGGTTCTCTCAGTGGGTGGTATACGAGGATTGATGCTCCGTCACCACAGTCACCAGCGCCGTGAAGTGCACTCTGAAATGGACTCAAGCACTGCGTATTGGGTCAGGCTCGATGACACATAATGCCGAACAAACGCGTCCTCCCATTCACCGCGCACCACCAGGCAGGACATACGGATCACCTGTTGGTGGGACGTGGGCGCGGCTCATCCGGCACCGGCATGAGCCAGGTATGGCCACGCGTCCCCTGGGGAGTGCCGAACCGAAGGAAGGCCACTGGCACTGGTCTCGGCAAAGGCGATTTTCCCCGTAGATTTTTCAACTCCCTCCGTCTCCTGCGGCCGTACCTGGGCGCGCCAGACCGCGATGGGCTCTTCGGCTCGCATGGCAACTCGTACCGCGAGTACCTGTCGTGATGGTCCTAGCTGGTCCAACATCTGCCCGGGCACCCGAAAGGTGGGGCACAGCAGTGACCGAAGCCCTCGTTCGTCAGACGGCTGCTCTGGCCGAGGGTCCTCAACTGATCCTGTTAACCGTGGGGCAGAAATCAATAACTGCCCGATAAGTCCGATTAGAACAGTGCGCAGAAGAGCAGGATCAACACCAGCGGCCACGAACAACAACAGGTGGGCGTTGTTCTATTGTTACAAATCTATGACCAGCATCAATGCGCAATGTGAACAAGTCCCGTGACGTGACTTTTGGTGGTTGAAGGGTGGCTATCGGTAGTTGCGATGCTGGTGGCCAGCGATCACACCAGAGCTTTGACGGCGTGTCAGATGCGTCGTTCACTCCGACAAGAACCTTGCAGAGAAAAAAGCGCAGCGGCTAGCATCATGCGGGATGTCAGCCCGACATTCGATATGAGAACAACCGTGGAGGTCGCAGTATGGATCAGGAAAAGGAAATCAACGTCGAGGTTCCCAGCTCCGACGAGTTCATGATCGTCGAGGCCGAGGAAGCGCCTGCGGCTCTTCTGCAGATGCGGATGGACCCCATCTAGTCATTACTTCATAAGTAGTGAATGGGGGCGCGAGAAAGCTCCATCGGATTCTCGCGCCCCTTCGTGCTTGGAAAAGACGGAAAGGGCCCGGGTGTCGGCCAGTCGGGCCCTTGCTTGATGCAAAGCACAGCGGAGGGCGATATCGAAATCGAACTCTCTGATATGGCGCACTAGGAAAGACATTCAAGACATGGAAACCACGGTTCGATCATGGAGACTGGCCCCTGGGGTCAGAATTTCCCCGAAAGCTGGGATCGAGGGTAAGGAATGGGTGGCCTTCGATCTCCATCGGAAGAAGAGTTATCGGATCGGACGACATGCGGCGGCTATGTGCATTGCCCTTTCTGAGCCAGGGGGCAAAGAGTCTACTCTGGATCTGGTGAGTAGCTACGCAGGAGTCCCTCCAGAAAGACTGAATCAGCTCTTCGATCGGCTTGCTGCTGAAGATCTGATCATCGATTCCGAGATCCCAAACTGGATAGATTCCCTTCTTGCCACATGGCGATCATACGGGTGGTCAGAAGCTGCTGACTATCACTTGGCGAGCTACGACTACGAGTTCCACGACTACAGCAGCAAGGGTCGGGATCAAGACCGAGAGGCGATGCTTGGATATATTGATGAGCAGGAAGATCATCTTCGCTACAAGACCACGTCCGGTAATGGCGTCACATACCAGGCTCCGACCGCTCTGGATTCCATTCAGAAGCTCCAGCCGACGTTACATGAGTCTCTATGCCGAAGTCCTGAAGGTGCTGCGTGTGATCGAGATTCGATTCAGAGCATTATGGCTATCGCCTTCGGTCAAATCGGAAGCTACGGCCGAGATGTGCCTGGGAAATATCGGCCGCTGATCCGCAGAACAAGCCCTTCGGGTGGTTCTCGGCATCCTACGGAAGGCTATGTACGCATCATAGATGTTCCAGGAATGGAACCAGGATGGTATCACTTCTCCATGGAGAAGAATGAACTCATCAAAGTGTCTGACGAAGGCGACATCCCTGTGAAGAGAATCATGCCTGGAATATTTCGGGCAGATTTTCCGGTCAAGGCAGTGATTGTCATGACAAGCCAGTTCGAACGGAATATGTACAGGTACAGGGAGCCCAGAACTTTTCGCTCGATTTTCATGGATGTCGGCCACATCACCGCCACAATCGAAGCATCAAGCCATGCTATTGGCCTAAGGGCCTTCGCACAACACGGGGTCAGCGACTCGAAAGTCGAAGAGATCCTCAATCTGGAACCTCTAAAGGAAGGAGTTTTGTTCGCAGTTGGCATCGGTGACGGAATTCGGAATGGAGAGCAGAAGTGAAGATGGGCGACAAATTCTACCTCCGCCCGGTTCCGCTCAATGGCACCGAAGCGGACTCCAAGCACGATGTAGAGCTCATTCTGCCATTTGCGAAGAAGAAGTATCTGCTGTCATCCCGATCCGCCCTTGATTTGATCTACTCCGATCGGAATCGGAATATGGTCCTGGGAGAGGACACTCGCGAAAGAGTGGCACCGTCAGATGTGGAGCATTGGGATAAGAGAAATTGGACGTGGTCACTGCCCTACTATCTCTTTTCCCGAGTGGAAGAGTTCTCGGACAGCGCTGACGACACGGGTCAGGTCCGCCACGAGACTCTGAGAGACTATCAGCGCAACGGGCATCTTCCACCCGTCCCGAGCTTTGAAGATAGAATCTCACTACCACCACTCACGAACGCTCCGAGTACGTCGCTCGGTGAAGTTCTACGTGTCAGAAGGTCCCTTCCGAGACCTCAGCCAAGAAGGCTTTCACTGGAAGAGTTCTCGAATATTCTGACGCTCGGTTTTCATCGAGTCAGGGAACTTCGCAAACGTGCCGAGATCTCCGATGATCCGGTGGACCTTCTGCGTAGCCTCGGAAGTGCATTGGATATCTACGTCAGCATCTACAATGTGGACGGGATCTCTCCTGGAATCTACTACTACTCTGTCTATCCACATGAGCTCGGAAAAGTCCAGGAAATGGAGGAGAAGGTACTCCGAGCAAGCATGCAGAAGGCCTTGGCGGGGCAGTCGGCACCTACTACGGCAGCTGCAACCGTGACTATGATCGCCGACTTCGAAAGATACCAGTGGCGATACAGGCACGAACGTGCGCTCAGAAACCTTTATGTGGATACAGGTATCGTTGCAGGTCAACTCCTGCTCGCAGTCACGTCTTTTCAGAAGCAAGTACACATCACCCCGGCTGCGCGTGACAGTGAGGCACTCTCCCTATTTCAGAGCTCGCCGGAAAGGCATCAGCTGCTGTACAATCTCAGTTTCGCCTAGAGATCAAGCCTGGATGGCCCTGGCCTGACTTTGAGCAGAGAACGCAAATGAATGCCTAGGGAAAAGAGAGCCGATGAGGCTACTTTTCCCTGGGTATTAATCTGTGCTTGCGGAAAGATATTATGATTGCAGTAAAGCGCGCTCGTAAGTCCTCGGATTCTGAGGATAGTATTCGTGCATTCATGCTCCTGGCGCTTCCCCTGATTGCGGCAAGTAGTCTGACTATCCTCTCAAGCACCGTGGATACGGCGATCATGGGTCATTACAGCACGACCGGACTCGCTTCGGTCGCGCTTGGTGCTTCGGTTGCTGACCTCTGCACGAACGTACTCCTGGGTGCGTTGATGGGATATCGGGTACTCCTGAGTCGGTCTGTTGGTAACGGCAACGGCCCGGAGTCCAGGCTCCTTACAAGAGGAGCGCTGCTGTTCTCTCTGTTGGCGGCAGGAACGATCGCCATCGTGATGTGCTTCTTCAGTAGAGAGATCATTTTTGCCCTCTCCCAGAGCACCGTGCTGGCAGAGGAGGGGGAAGGGTATCTGATTTTCCGAGCCCTCGCCCTACCGGTTTTCATGGTCCTGACCATTAGACTGGCTGTTGCCTCTGCCCATCGCAGAACCAGAGTCAGTCTAGAGGCTGCCAGCACACTAGTGGTGACCAATCTGTTTTTGGATTGGCTTTTGGTTTTCGGTGTGGGGCCCTTTCCGGAGCTCGGAGCCACGGGTGACGGTGTGGCTACATTCCTGGCCACGGTCATTGCCACCTGTGTCGCCTATTTCAGGTCGTCCTACTTCCTCAATAAGGATGGTATCGAGGAAGATAGCGAAGCTGCTGTCACTCAATTTCCGATCAGAGACTTCCTCAAAGTCACCTGGCCTGCGGTAGTGTCTGCGCTTGCGGATTACGCTTCAACTGTAGTTCTCGTTGCCTTCGTCGGCCGCCAGGGTTCAGAGGAACTCGCGGCGGCCATGTTGGCCTGGCGACTCCATGAAATTGTCTTTCTGGTGATCTCCGGCTTTGCTGCGGCCCGAATCATCACTTTGGCAAGACTCATGGGGGGAGAGCAAGATTCTGCACGGGCGGATCGAAATACCAACCTAGCGATTCTCTGTGTTGGAATTCTTGCTGGGGTGATGCTGGCGATTTCCTCCCCGTTTGTCGGTGTTCTGATGAGCAGTGACCAATCTGTGGTTGACGAGAGTTCGAATCTCTTCCTCATTGTGGCGATAGCGGCAGTTCCGATGGCGGCTTCAATGTCCTATGTCGCGAGAATGAGAGCCCGGAAGAGAATGCAAGAAGACATGTGGGCAAACGTTGTGAGCACCTGGCTGGTGCAGCTGCCTGCTGGAATCTTTCTGCTTTATGAATTTGGTATCGGAGCCTTCTTTGTAAGCTATCCCCTGGGGTGGCTGTTCAGGCTTATCTTCTCTGTCATTTTTGAACGGTGGGCGTTGCGGAGAGAAGGCCACTCATGAATCCGTCATGCACGGTGGAAGATGCTTGCGATCTGGCCAGGGATTGGTTCACCAAATACCGCCCCTTCGCCGCCTGGCTTGATGGAATGAGTATCCAACCGCATGGGGAGGAAGGGGTTGACTACTTTGTATCTGCCGCAGATGACCTCATCCAGATATGTAGCCGGGTCGAAATGGAGAGAATTAGTAACGCACGCAAACAGTGTCGTTACTGTCAAGATCACGCGATGATACTGGGATGCCTGTCGCGATGGGCTGAGTGTCAGCGCCTGTGGCTTGTAAGAATCCTGGATTCGCCTTCGCTGCTTCGCAGCACGTTCATCGCTCGAGACGCATGGCTGGAAGAAGAACATCTGACTGATCATCGTTCGAGTTTTCAAGCCTCTGGTAATCATCTGCGATGGATTGTGGATTCAGTCCATGCGCATGGAGGTCCAAACACTTCATCACGATTCGCAGAGTTCGATGTGATCGTCGGCGGTAGTACCCTTGGTCGTGCTTTCGGTCCGAGGCAGGAAATTGATACTTCAGTCCGTGAAGTCCTGGGGCAGCCACTGTGTCCTTCCATGGGACCGATCAATATAGACCATTCTGATGTCACAGAAAGACTTCTTCACGCTGCGGAGCAACATCGTGGGGCATGGTCGAATATCGACTCGGAGGTATCCGTGAAGCCCTCCCTCCGTGCCGTTGGCGATTCTCAGTCGGCCATCACTGAATTCTGGTCAAGATCTGCGGAAGCATTTTTTGATGATCTCGCTCTCTCGTCCCCTTCCTTGTCTGAGCCCGGGCCGGCGATGCGTCGCATAGTGCCTCAAGCCATGTTCCTCCCCTCTGGAACCACTGGCCATGTGTACGTGAATCCGGAATCTCTTCACTGGCGTTCTGCGTCCAGACGGGATGTCGCTGCGTTTCTGCTCGCGCTCGCGCATGAGGGAATACCTGGTCACTCGGCGAATCATCAGGCATCCAAGACCGGTGTACTCCGAAAGTACGCGTTTCTTCGGGATCGATACAGCAGTGAAGGTTGGGCGGTATTCTCAGAAGCTCTGGTGGGAACTCTGTCAGATGACCTCAATGAAGCAGCGTTGTGGATGCAAATCAAGCGACTCATCCCGCTAGCTGTCGCCGGTACGCGGGCTGCCTGTGGCAAATCTGCCGCGGATGAGCTTATCCGACAGGTTTCAAGAATCTCACCGCACTTCTTCTCCGATCCCCTCGGTGGGCTCCAGTCGATGGTCTCTAATCGGGCTTACGGTGAGGGTCTGATGAGAACCGAGATGGCTCTGGCTTCTCTTGTCGAGGAGGGTGATTCAACGATCGGAAACGCGATACGACTCCACTTGGCGCGGGGTGGCGTTCTCGACCTGGATCAGGAGTATCTTTCGGATGGGTCAAGTCATCCTCCGTCTCGTCTGTGGGGCCGGGTGCGACAGTCTCCACGCCTTTCCTGATCCGCACCCCCGTGGCGTGACGGCACGACTCGGAGCCCCGATCGACGGTGTGGGCGCCCCGGGGCCCCGGCCCGTGCGGTCGGAACCGGGCCGGGGCCCCGCCGGTCAGTCGCTCGGCGTGCGGGGGCGCACGACCGTCCGTGGGCCCGGGTAGACCACCCGCTCCTCACCGTCCGCGAAGCGGACCAGGTAGGGCGGGCCGTCATCGGCCCCGAGGACGTCGATGATCTCGGCCTCGTGCTCGCCCTTGGAACTGGTGACGCCGTGCGTGTGCAACTGGTCTCCGATGGTGGCGCGCATCCGCTCTCCTCCGTGCTCCGGGACCGGCCTCCCCCAGGCCGGTCACAGTCGGGTGGTACCCGCTCGCAAGGACGGACGAACCCGGTCGACCTGCGGATACGTTCACCATTCGGTCGAACGCGAACGTTCGGGGCTCGTGCCTCCCGGATGTGCGGACCGGCCCGCACCTCGCATAATGAACGAGTGGAAAAGTTCTCCCCGATCATCGCGTTCGTCGTCTTCATGGGTGTGTTCGTGCTTTCGCGGACCGCCACCCGGGACTTCCTGGAGTCCTGGGTCGCCCTGGAGGGGGTGATCCTCGGTCTGGCCTCCCTCGTGGCCTCCATGGGCATCGCGGCCCTCGCCGCCGGGGCGGTGCTCTACGTGTCCCGGCGCATCTCCGGGGGGTAGCCCGCCCTCCGCCCTCCTCGGCTCGTGTCTCGGGGCCTGGTGGCCCGGGACCCGGAGCAGGCGCGCGGAGGCGGCGGCCCCGGGGCGGCGGAGCCGCCGACCGCCGCCCCGAGGCACGCGCTCAGGTGCCCAGGTAGCCGTTCGGGTCGAGCACGTACTTGCTCGCCGCACCCTGGTCGAAGGACTGGTAGCCCTCGGGAGCGTCCTCCAGCGGGATGGCCACGGCGTTGACCGCGTCGGCGATCCGCACGCGGTCGTTCAGGATCGCCGCCATCAGCTCGCGGTGGTACTTCATCACCGGGCACTGGCCGGTGAAGAAGGCGTGCGACTTCGACCAGCCCAGCCCGAAGCGGATCGACAGGGAACCCACCTTGGCCGCCTCGTCCGAGGCGCCGGGGTCGCCGGTCACGTACAGGCCGGGGATACCGATGGCCCCGCCCGCCTTGGTGACGTCCATCGCCGTGTTCAGGACGCTCGCGGGCGCCTCCTTGACGGCGTCGTCGCCGGTCCCGTGCGCCTCGAACCCGACGGCGTCGACCGCGCAGTCGACGACGGGCGCGCCGAGCAGCTGTTCGATCTGGTCGCCGGGGTCGCCCGCGGCGACGTTGACCGTCTCGCAGCCGAACCCGCGCGCCTGGGCGAGCCGTTCCTCGTTGAGGTCGCCGACGATCACCACCGCGGCGCCGAGCAGCTGGGCCGAGGCGGCCGCCGCGAGCCCCACGGGTCCGGCACCGGCCACGTAGACCGACGACCCCACGCCCACTCCGGCGCTGACGCACCCGTGGTAGCCCGTCGGGAAGATGTCCGAGAGCATCGTGAGGTCCAGGATCTTCTCCAGGGCCTGGTCGCGGTCGGGGAACCTCAGCAGGTTCCAGTCGGCGTAGGGCACCAGCGCGTACTGTGCCTGCCCGCCGACCCAGCCGCCCATGTCCACGTACCCGTAGGCCGAGCCCGGCCGGTCCGGGTTGACGTTGAGGCAGATCTCCGTGTGCCGGGACTTGCAGTTCACACAGCGCCCGCAGGCGATGTTGAACGGGACCGAGACGAGGTCGCCCACCTGGACGAACTCGACGTCGGGGCCCCGTTCGACCACCTCACCGGTGATCTCGTGGCCCAGGACCAGCCCTTGGGGCGCGGTGGTGCGACCCCGGACCATGTGCTGGTCGCTGCCGCAGATGTTGGTGGCGACGACCTTCACGATCACCCCGTGCGGGACCTCGCGTCCCACGTTCGCCGGGTTGACTCCGGGGCCGTCGCGCAGCACGAAGTCCGGATACGCGATGTCCTCGACCTCGACCCTGCCGGGGCCCTGGTACACGACTCCTCTGTTACCGGTCATGGTCCTTCCTACCTCTCCGCCTGGGCGGCCTCGCTCCGGTTGCGTGGGGGTGTCCTCCCACTCTTTCCGCTAGCGGCCCCGGCTAACCGAATCCGGGCGTGACGACGTGGCGGTGCCCGGGAGGGGGCAGGAGGCGTTCGCCCGGAGCCGGGCCCGCAGGGCGACGGCCAGCAGCGCGAGTCCGGCGGCGGCGAGCAGGGGTTGGATCGGGGCGAACCAGGCCATGGCGCCGCTGGTGCCCAGCGCCAGCAGGACGAGCTTGTTGCACACCGGGCACCCGATCGCGAACCAGGCGAGGAGTCCGCCGCCGAGGCCCCGCTTGCCGCCCTGGCCCTCCGATCCCCCGGTCGCGGGCCGGGTGTAGGCGCCCATGAGCAGTCCGGACAGCACGGCCGCGGCCACCCAGACGGGGTGCGACCACCACGCGGGTTCGATCTCCCGGGCGAAGATCCCGTTGGGGATCAGTACCGCGGGCAGTCCGAGGATCACCAGTGTCAGCGCGGTCCCCGCCGCCGCGGTCGCCCACTGGCGCGGGCCCCAGTCGCGCATGTTCCGTCCTTCCGGGAGAGTGGGCCCCGGGCTCGTCCGCGCCGGTGCGTCCCACCTTGTTTCTATGGAGCATAGAGTAGTCTCTATCCAGCATAGAAAATGGGGGTCGGTATGCCGAAGGACGCTGTGAAGCCACGGGACGGGGGCCGCAAGGGGGCCGGGGCCAAGGGCGTCGGCGCGCGCGGGCGCGGCGGGCTGTCACCGCTCCTGATCGGCGGCGCGGTCGTGGCCGCCCTGGTCGTCGCCGTGGTCGTGGGCCTGCGCCTCGAAGGAGGCGAACAGGAGGCGGCAGCCCCCGACGAGGCCTCGGTGGTCGACCACATCGACGCAGACCAGCGCGCGTGGGGACAGACACTGGCCCGCCGACAGGCCGACGACCCCATGTCCCTCGGCAGCGAGGACGCGCCCGTGGTCCTGGTCGCCTACTCCGACTTCGCCTGCCCCTACTGCGCCTCCTGGGCCCAGGAGACCCAGCCCGAACTCGTCGAGCGCTACGTGGAGTCCGGTGACCTGCGGATCGAGTGGCGCGAGTTCCCCTACCTGGGCGACCTGTCCCGCACCCTCTCCCTCGGCGCGGTCGCCGCGGGTGAGCAGGGTGCCTTCTGGGAGTACCAGGAGGCCGTGTTCGCCCAGCAGGAGGAACTCAAGTCCAGCGACGACCCGGACGCGCTCCTCGACGACATCGTCGAGGAACTCGGCCTCGACGCCGACCGGTTCCGGGAGGACGCCGACGCCGAACAGGCCGGTCTCGCCGTCAGCCACGACTTCGTGGAGGGGCAGCAGATCGGGGTGAGCGCCACGCCCGCGTTCGTCATCAACGGAGACCCGGTCATGGGCGCGCAGCCCCTCGACGTGTTCGTCCGGAGCGTGGACACCGCGCTCGCCGCGGCCGGGGAGTGACCGCCGTGGACATCGGGTACGTCGCCGCGGTCCTCGGCGGCCTGCTGGCCCTGCTCAGCCCGTGCAGCGCCCTGCTCCTGCCGTCGTTCTTCGCCTACGCGTTCCGCGACACCGGCCAGCTGCTCCTGCGCACCGTGGTGTTCTACGCCGGGCTCTGCCTCACCCTGGTCCCCCTCGGAGCCGGATCGGCGATGGTCAGCGTGCTCTTCTACGGGCACCGCGACCTGCTCATCACGGTGGCGGGCGGAGTGATCATCGCCTTCGGGATCGCGCAGATCCTCGGCCTCGGTTTCACCTGGGGGGTCATGGCCCGCGCGCAGAGCAGGTTCGCCGGGGGCCAGGGCAACCTGTCGGTCCTGGGTCTGGGCGCCGTCTACGGCCTCGCCGGGTTCTGCTCCGGGCCCATCCTCGGCGCGGTGCTCACGGTGGCGGCGACCGGCACACCCGGGCGCGGGACGCTCCTGATGGCGGCCTACGCGCTGGGCATGGTGCTGCCGATGTTCTTCCTGGCCCTGCTCTGGGACCACTTCGACCTGGGCGGGCGCCGTTGGTTGCGGGGGCGGACCGTGACCCTGGGGCCGCTGCGCACGCACACCACGGCCCTGCTGTCCGGCGGGTTGTTCGTAGCCATCGGCGCGCTGTTCGTGGCCTTCGACGGCACGGCCTCGATGACCGGGCTGCCCGGATCGTCCTGGATGGCCGAGACCGCCGACCGCGCGCAGGACGTGTTCGTCCGGTTGGGCACCGGTACCGACCTGGTCGCCCTGGTGGCGCTGGCCGTGGTGGCCGCGCTCGCGGTGGGCGCCGCCGTGCTCTCACGCCGCCGGAACCGTGCCGAGGACGAGGGTCCCGCAGGAGAGGCCCCCGAATCGGAGGGGTCCGAACGCGAGGGGCCCGAACCGGTGGGGTCCGAACGCGAGGGGTCCGAACACGCGGAGCCCGAACCGGAGGGGGACTCCCCGGCCAGCGGAGGGGCGGCGGGGCGTGCGCAGTGACACCCCCGGGCGGGCGCGGCCCCCGAGGACGGCACCGCACGGTCTCCGAAGACCGCTGCGCTCGGTCTCCCGAGCGGGGGCCCGCCACCGATCCGGCCTCCGACGCGCGGGGCTGCCTATCCTGGGACGGAGAAGCGCATGAGGAACGGCGGGCCATGAGTAACACGGTTCCGGGGCTCGGGTCACTGGAGTCCGCGGTGATGGGGGTCCTGTGGGCCGCCGGACGCCCGCTGAGCGTGCGCGAGGTCGTCGAGGGGCTGGCCGACCGCGAACCCGCCTACACCACCATCTCCACCGTCCTGGAGAACCTGCGACGCAAGGACTGGGTCGACCGGGAACGCACCGGTCGCCTGTGGTTCTACCGCGCGCTGCGCGACCGGGCCACGTACGCGGCCGACCGGATGCACGGCGCCCTCGACGACAGCGGCGACTCCCAGGGGGCCCTGCTGCGCTTCGTCGACCGGATGGCCCCGAGCGACCTCGACCTGCTCCGCGACCTGCTCGCCGACATCCCCCGACACGAGCGCCCGTGACCTGGTCGGTGGGCGCCCTGGCCGCCGTCGTGCTGTGGAGCACGGCGGGGCCCAGGGCGCTGCGCGCGTTCCAGGAGGGGACGGGCGCCAGTGCCCGGGCGGCGCTCGCGTTGTGGACCCTCACCACGGTCGTGTGGCCGCTGGCCTGCGCGCTCCTGCTCGCGACCCTGGCGACACGGGTCATGGGGCCCGGAGTGAAGGCCGTCGTCGCCGCCTGCGTCGACCTGTTCCAGGCGGTCCAGCAGAACGGGGCCCAGGGAGGGGTGGCGGTCGCCGGACTCCTCGGGGTCCTCGGACTGGCCCGGCTCTCGTGGACGGCGGCGCGCCGCGCACGGCGGCGCCGTACGTGGACCCGTGAGCACGGGCGGGCGCTCGCCGTCCAGGCGCACCGCCGAACCCTGCACCTCGACCGGGTCTGGCTGGTGGAGCGCCCCGCGCCGGCCGCCTACTGCGTGCCCGGCCGCCGGTTCGGGATCGTGGTCACCCGGGGCGCGCTGGACCGGCTGACCGGCCCCGAACTCCGCGCCGTACTCGCCCACGAACGGGCCCACCTGCGCGGACGCCACCACCTCCTGGTCACCTGGACGCGGCTGCTCGACACGGCCTTCCCCGGAGTCCCCCTGCTCAGAGCGGCCGCACGGGAGGTTCCCGAGCTCGTGGAATGGGTGGCCGACGACCACGCGGCGCGTCAGGAGGGGCCCGGCGCCCTCGCACACGCCCTGGGGATCATGGCCGGGGCGGGCGAGCGGGGCCCGGACGCGGCGTTGGCGGTGACCGGGGCCTGCCCGGTGCGCCGGGTGCGCCGTCAGGTCCGCCCCGCCCCGCCGCCCACCGCCGGGCGGGGCGCCTACGCGGTCGCCGCGCTGGCGGTGCTCCTGCCGTTGGCGCTCACCGCCGTGGCGACCGTCCTGAACGTGGTCCTCCCGCACTGCGAGTGCGTCGGCTGACCAGGGCGTCCCGGGAAGCGGACGAACGCGGCGGGCCCTCGGCGCGGACACGCGCCCTCGCGGGGGCCGCCGAGGCGGGCGCGACACGACCCCGCGCACCCGTAGCGGCACGCGGCGCCCTTGGTCCATCCTGGGGACGTGCAGAGCGAGATCGAGGACGTGTACCGGGTGTTCGCGCGCTACCCACGACCCGCGCGGGTCGAGGGGTGTCAGCACTGCGTCACCGAGAACGACCACCATGACCTGCTCGGAGTCCCGCTGCGCGAGCTGGACGCCGACCGACTGCGCCGGTTCTCCCACAAGGTCCTCAACACCTGGGGCGACGTGGACGACCTGCGCCACTTCCTGCCCCGGCTCCTGGAACTCTCCCTCCGAGGGGACGGCGACCTCCACGGACTCTTCGCCACACTGCGCCGGGCCGGGTGGACCGACTGGCCCGAGGACGAGGCCGCCTCACTGCGGGCGTGCCTGTCCGTCTGGTGGGAGCACGGCCTCACCGAGGGGGATCTCGGCCACACGCCTTGGGGCACCCTCGCGGAGGCCGGGGACGACCTCGGCCCGTACCTGGAGGCGTGGTGGGGGCGGGACACCCCGCAGGCACTGTGGGGGTTGGTCGCGCTGGTGGGCGAGGTCACGCACACCAGGCCCGAGCGCCGCGACCCCCGGGTCGTGGCCTGGTTGGCCACCACCCGGGGATGGATGGAGCAGGCGTTCTTCGAGGTGTCCGAAACCGGGCAGACGGAACTGGCCGACGCCCTCTCCGAAGCGCGACAGTTCCTGGACCTGGTCACCCTCGACGAACCGCCGGTCCCCGAGCACTGAGCCCGTCCCGGAGCGCCGGGCCCGCCCCCGCGCCGACCGGGACGGTCACGGCCCCGCCCGGGCCGCTGGGACGCCTGGCCCGGACGTGTCCGCAAACGGCGCCCGAGGCGTCGCCGCCCGGGCACGGGGTGACACACTACGGCCATGCTCGGTATCACCGACCTGCCGACCTACCTGGCGGGACTCGTCCTGATCGTGCTCCTGCCGGGGCCCAACTCCCTCTACGTCCTCTCCGTCGCCGCCCGCAGCGGCACCCGCACCGGGTACCGGGCCGCCGCGGGGGTGTTCACCGGCGACGCCCTGCTGATGCTGCTGGCCGCGGCGGGGGCGGCCTCCCTGTTGCGGGCCAACCCGCTGCTGTTCTCCGTGGTCAAGTACGCGGGCGCCGCCTACCTGATCTGGATGGCGATCGGGATGCTGCGCTCCGCGCACGCCCTGTGGACCTCCCGGCACCAGCGCGCCGAGGACCAGCGGGCGGCGGACGCCGACGCCGGAGCCGTGGGAGACAAGACGATGCCGGGGGAGCGGCCCTTCCGCCGCGCCCTCGTGGTGTCGCTGTTCAACCCCAAGGTGATCCTCTTCCTGATCTCCTTCTTCGTGCAGTTCGTCGACCCCGCCTACGCCTACCCGGCGCTGTCCTTCCTGGTCCTGGGGTTGCTGCTCCAGGCCGTCAGCCTGCTCTACCTCTCGGTGCTCATCTTCAGCGGGACCCGGCTGGCGGCGGCCTTCGGGCGCCGCAGGCGCCTCACCGCGGGCGCCACGTCGGCGGCGGGCGCGCTGTTCCTCGGCTTCGCGGTAAAACTGTCCGTCAGCGGCGTCTGAGGGGGCTCCCCCTCCCGCCGGTCCACCCCCCAGCATTCAGGAGACTCGTGCCCTTCCACCACCCGGGCCGCCCCGAAGACCTGCCCGACCCCGCGCGGATCTGGGCACTGGCCGCCCTGACCTGTGCCGTCTGCTCCGGTCTCGGTTCCTTCTGGCCGGAGAACCACCGCCTCGACGACGACGGACTGCACCTGGAGGACGGCGGTGGTAGCTGGTGGCGCATGACCAGGGTCGCGGGCGGCCGCTTCCTGCTACTCGGTTGGGACCGCGACGGCTCCACCTTCAGGTCCGACGAGCTTCCCGTCGACCTGTTCGCCGACGCCCCGGGATGGCTGCCGTGGGAGTGGGTGGAGCGGACCGAGGAGGTGCACGCTCCAGGGTTCGCGTACTGGTGGGACCAGACGTGGGGCAGGATCGCCTACCCGAGCTGGGTCGACGAGGACGGCCTCGACGAGCAGCTGGCCCGGTGCTCGTCAGTGGACGAGCTGGTGTACCGACTCGGCGATCTGGTGGACACCGCCCTACACGACCCGGACTACCCGGACGGGCTCCCGGAGCTGGAGACGATCGGTTCGGTGATCCGGACACTGGCCGGGGCGGTGATCGCTGGCCGGGTCCGTCCGGAGAGTGTCCGGGAGGCACTCGCCCCCCTGAACGGCGCGCTCGACAGCACGGCCCTCCTTGAGGTCCTGGGGCGTGCCGGACTCCTCACCGGGGACCGGGTCCCACCCGAGGTGCCCGCCGGAACGGGGCGTCCGGACACACGTCGTGGCCCCTGGACCATCAGTTACGACGCCTGGGAGGACATGGTCACCGCGGTGGCCCGCACCGCGCCCGAGTTCGCGCGGCCCGAGCCCCCCGAGAGCGAATCGGAGCGCGACCTCAGGTCCTGGCTCCGCGACACCGCCGCCAGGTTCGGCGGGACGCTGACCTACACCGCCCTGTGCGCGGGCCAGGTGAGCAGCAGCTACCTGTACGACGGAGCGGGGAGACGGGTGGACGATCCGGGGATGACCGGTCTGGACATCTTCGGGATGCACCAGCACGACCACCACCCGGAGCGCGGTTCCTGGTTCTTCCTGAGGGCCCACGCCGATCCCGAGGGGGTCACTGTGGAGCGAGCCTACGACCACCACCCGGACTGGTGGCGCGGCACCGGGTTCCTGTCCAGGCCGGGGATCGGGCCCCTCCAGAGGGAGATGGCCCTGAGGGCCCCCGAGTGGCGGCCGGGTTGGGTGTGGCTGCTCGACGAGGAGATCCCCCACGACCCGCCCGCGGACCCCTTCGTCCGGCCCCCTCTCGCGGGCGACCGGTCCGGTGGGGCATCCGACGCGTGACCGCACACGCGCCGGTGCGGAAACGGGTGTTCTCCGGACGTGTCGGGCGCCCGGCCGGGTGTGGCCGGAGATTTCCCGGACTCGTGTCCCTCCTCGCGGAATAGCCCCAGGGGTGAGCTCGTTACACGGTTCGGGTCGGTGCGGTCTAAGTGTCCCCCGGGCTCAAAAACAGCCTTCAGGGAATACCGCACCCCAGTGGTGGTCGGGAGCCCTGTTGTGCCACCCGCCGTGAGGCGACCGCCGCACCGACCCCTCACACCTACCGAAGGCCCGCCGGGAGATCCCGGCGGGCCTTCGCGCGTCCCCGCGCCCCGCGCCCCGCGCCCTCCGCGCCCCGCGCCATGTCCACGTCCTTCCGCGTCACGCCACGCGAGGTTTCGGCGACGCGGTGGAGCCGGAATGTCGTGGGCGGGTGCGAGGGTGGAACGGGCGGGTCCCACACCGGTGGCCCGCCGCACCACCCCCCGACGGAGGAAACATGCGGATGCCCGAAGCCGTCACGCCGGCCGAGTGGAACAAGGCGCACGAAGAACTGATGGCCAAGGAGAAGGAGCTGACCCGGGCCCAGGACCGGTTGGCCGCCGAACGCAGGAGGCAGCCCGGGGTCCGGATCGACGCGGAGCACGGCTTCACGGGCGAGGGCGGCAGGTTCTCTCTGGTGGACCTCTTCGAGGGGCGCCGCCAGCTCATCGTCTACCACTTCATGTTCGCGCCCGGCTCCAAGCGCCCGTGCTCCGGGTGCTCCATGTTCGTGGACAACCTCGGAGACCCGGCGCACCTGAACGCCAGGGACACCACGCTCGCCGTCGTGTCCAGGGCGCCCTACCCGGAGATCGCGGCCGTTCGCGAGCAGCGGGGATGGACGGTGCCGTGGTACTCGTCCTTCGGCGACGGCTTCAACGAGGAGATGGGGGTGACCGTCGACGACAACGACAGCTTCGGGCTGAGCGTGTTCATCCGTGACGACACCTCCGTGTACCGCACCTACTTCACCCGGGGCCGGGGCGTGGAGAAGCTCGGGACGAACTGGAGCCTGCTCGACCTCACCCCGCTGGGCCGTCAGGAGACCTGGGAGGACAGCCCCGAGGGCGTTCCGCAGGAGTCGCCGTACGCCTGGTGGCGCCTGCGCGACGAGTACGGGGACTGAACGGGGCCCCGGTTCAGCGGGGGCCCAGACCCGTCAGCAGCAGGCGGACGACGTCGCCCAGCCCCTCGTCGACGTCCTCGATGCTGGCACCCGCCGAGAACGAGGCGAAGCCGTGCAGGGTGGACGCCACGGTGAAGGCGATCGCCGTGGGGTCCCCCTCGGCGATCTCCCCGGCCCGCTGCCCCTCGGCGATGGTGTCCAGGACGGTGGCGAGCATGGCGCCGACCGCCTCGGCGAGCTGCTCGGGGGCGTCGTCGTCGTGTTTGCGCGCGTACATCAGGTCCAACAGGGCGGGGCTGGCCAGGGCGAAGCCGACATAGGCGCGGGCCAGGCCCAGGAGGTAGACGCCGGTGTCGGCACCGGCCTGGTCCTGCTGGCGTCTGGCCTCTTCCAGGGCGGCCTGGAGCCGCTGGAACCCGTGGAGGGCGAGGGCGTCGAGCAGGGCCCGCTTGTCCTTGAAGTGGCGGCCGGGCGCCGCGTGGCTGACACCCGCCTCACGTGCGAGTTCGCGCAGTGACAGGGCCTGCGGGCCGCGTTCGGCGAGGGTGCGTTCGGCGCTGGCCAACAGGGTGGAGCGGAGGTCGCCGTGGTGGTAGGGGCGGTCGGACATGTCACCAGCATAGTCCGATGTTTGCACCGACATCATTGTTGTCATTGACAACTTCGAGTGGGGTGCCTACGTTGTGAGCATGAGTGGAACCAGCGTGCACCTGCCCGACCTGACCGGAAGCACCGCCGTCGTCACCGGAGCCAACAGCGGACTCGGCCTGGAGACCGCCAAGGTCCTGGCCGGTCGCGGGGCCCGTGTGGTGCTGGCCGTGCGCGACACCGACAAGGGAGAGCGGGCCGCGGCCCACATCCCCGGCGAGACCGAGGTCCGTCCGCTCGACCTGGCCGACCTGGCGTCGGTGCGCGGGTTCGCCGACGCCTGGAAGGGCGACCTCGCCCTGCTGGTCAACAACGCCGGGCTCATGGCCGTCCCCGAATCCAGGACAGCGGACGGCTTCGAGACCCAGTTCGGCGTCAACCACCTGGGGCACTTCGCCCTCACCAACCTCCTCCTGGAACACGTCACCGGGCGCGTGGTGACCGTCTCCTCCGGGCTGCACCGAGCGGTCAGCGGCATCGACTTCGACAACCCGAACCTGGAGGGCCGCTACACGCCCTACCGGGCCTACGGGCAGTCCAAGCTGGCCAACCTCCTGTTCACCCTGGAGCTCCAGCGGCGACTCGACGAGGTCGGCTCCCCGGTGCTGGCCACCGCCGCGCACCCCGGCTACGCCGCCACCAACCTCCAGAGCCGCAGCGGGAACCGCCTGCACGACGGGTTGCTGCGGATCGGCAACAGAATCCTCGCCCAGAGCGCGTCCGCGGGCGCCCTGCCCACGGTCTACGCCGCCACGCAGGACGTCCCCGGAGCGTTCTTCGCCGGGCCCACCGGACTGCTCGTGAACGGGGCGCCCGGGCCCTCCGGCCGCAGCGCCGCCGCGCGCGACGCCGACGCCGCCCGGCGCCTGTGGGACCTGTCCGAGGAGATGACCGCGACGTCCTTCCCGCTCTGACCGACGCGAACGGCCCCGGGGACGCGGAGTCCTCGGGGCCGTGACGGCCGGTGCCTACGGAACGAGGGTGAGCTCTTCCGTGCTGGCCTCCCGGACCGCCTCCTCCGAGACCGCCCAGGGAAGGGTGGCGCCCTCGGCCCACAGTTCCAGCTGGTCGTCGTAGTTCGGGTGGAAGGCGTGGCCGGAGTTGCCGGTCAGGTGAATCCAGGTCGAGGCGTCGCGGTCGGCCAGGTCCACGACCATCCGCATCGACGGAACCGCCGTGATCCCGTAGCCCTCGGCCGCGTTCCACCCGGTCGCGTTCACGATGCTCGACCCGCCCGAGCTCTCCACCGGTCCCCGGTTGAACAGCCACTCCACCGGCCCGATGCCGGAGGTGCCGAACGAGTCGTGCGTGGCCGTCAGGGTGTGCAGGTCGCCCCAGCGCCAGTCGGCCGGGGTGTCTCCGAGCAGCTCGGTGAGCTCCATCGCGGCGGCCTCCATCGCGGCGGCCAGCACCTCGTCGCGGCCGTTGACCCGCGTACCCTCCCACCACACGGAGTCGGGGTCCTCCAGGAGCCGGGTGACCACGTACATCCCGCGCGAGTTGCTGTTCATGTCGACCGGGCCGAGCTCGTCGAAGAGCAGCGGCAGCAGGTGGCGCCAGGTGGCGTTGTAGAACGCCGCACCGGCGGAGTCGGGTTCGTTGCGGTGGTCCCAGTCCGCGAGCAGGCCCTGCGCCTCGGCGGTCACCCCGCCGACCTCCACGTCCAGCAGGTACGGGGTGGTCTCCAGGGCGGCGCCGTGCTGGGAGTCCATCAGCACCCGCTCCATGTCGTCCACCCCCACCGGGCCTTCGGCGATGGCCTCGTCGAGCAGGTCGTTGATGCGCTGGCTCCGGTACCCGTAGTCCCAGTCAGCGGTGAGGAAGTGCTCGTAGTCCTCGTCCACCACGGCCTGGTTGGCGGTCACGATCACCCCCGAGGAGGGGTTGAAAACGCTGGGGAGCTCGTCGAAGGGGACGTAGTCCTCCCAGTCGTAGTCGGAGTCCCACCCGGGCGCGGGCCAGCGGCCGTCGCCCTTGCCGCGGACGGGGACCAGACCGGGCGCCTGGTAGCCGATGTTGCCGTCCCCGTCCGCGTAGACGAGGTTCTGCGAGGGGACGTCGAACTTGCTGGCGGCCTCGCGGAAGCCGTCCCAGTCGCGGGCCCGGTTGAGGGAGAACACGGCGTCGGCGGTGGTGCCGGGCTGGAGCGCGGTCCAGCGCAGGGACACCTGGTACGGCGCGTCGTCGCCCTCGCGGGGGTTCTCGCCGACCTCCCGCAGGTGGGAACCGGCGGCGGTCGTCGACAGGATCGGGCCGCGGTGCGTGGAGCGGATGGTGAGTTCGAGGTCGTCGCCGCCGGAGACCGCGATGGTCTCCTCGATGACGTCGAGCGGGCGCCGCTCGCCGTCCACCACGTACTCGTCGCCCTCCACCTGCTCCAGGTAGAGGTCCATGACGTCCGGGTTGAGGTTGGTGAAGCCCCAGGCGATGGACTCGTTCTGGCCGATCACCACGCCCGGTAGGCCGGAGAAGCTGAACCCGCTCACGTCGAACGGGCAGGCCTCGGAGAGCTCGGTGCAGTGCAGCCCCATCTGGTACCAGGTGGACGGCATGGACGCGCCCAGGTGGGGGTCGTTGGTGAGCAGCGGAGCACCCGTCTCGGTGTGCTCACCGGACACCACCCAGGAGTTGGAGCCCAGGTCGGGGCTGGTGGAAGGGCCGAGCAGGTCGGGGATGGCCTCTCGGACGTCGGACATCCTCTCCAGAGCGGCCAGGGCCTCCTCCGGCAGGTCGGGGGCGCGACCGAGGTCGGCCTCGGTGTCCGCGCCGGCGAGTTCGCCGGTGTCGGTGATGGGCGCGTGCCGGTCCGTCGGGTAGGCGGGGTAGAGCTCCTCGACCATGTCCTCGTCGAGGCCCTGGGCGAGCAGCTGGGCCCGCTCGGACTCCGCCTGGAGGTTGCCGCCCAGGTCCCAGGCCATGGCCTTGAGCCAGGCGAGGCTGTCCGTGGGGGTCCAGGGCTCGACGGTGTAGTCGTCGGCGGTGATCCCGAGCAGCCCGTACTCCAGACTGGCGGAAAGCCCCTGGTTGTCGTCGATCCAGGCGTTCACCCCGGCCGCGTAGGCGTCCAGGTAGCGCCGGGTGTCCTCCTCCAGGAGGTCGTACTCCTGCTCGGCGACCCTTCGCCAGCCCATCGTGCGCAGGTAGACGTCGGTCTCCACCTGGCCGGGCCCGAACAGCTCGGCGGTGCGGCCCGCCGTGACGTGCCTGCGGAAGTCCATCTCCCAGAACCGGTCCTGGGCGTGGGTGAACCCCTGGGCGACGAACAGGTCCTCGGCGTCGTCCGCGTAGACGTGCGCCACGCCGTACGCGTCCCGCAACACGGTGACCGGGGAGCCGAGTTCGGAGAGGGTCAGCTCACCGGAGACCGTCGGGAACGACCGTCGGACCGCCCACACCCCGAGCAGGGACGCGACCAGAGCGAGGGACGCGACAACCGCCAAAAACCCCAGAAGGACACGTAGAAGGACACGCTTGCGCAATACACCCATGGCGGAACCTTAAGGTGTCGTGCGTCACGTGCTCTAGGGGCGCCAGCCTGGTCGTATCCAATTGTGACCAACTGGTAGGTCTCACCGCGACGCTCCTCGGAGCAGGGGCAGGCAGAGGAAGACCGCGGCGGCCATGAAGGCGAAGTAGACGGGCGCCGAGGAGTCCAGGAGGGCGCCGCCCAGGATCGGGCCGACGAAGAACCCCAGGTAGCGCAGCTCGGAGAGGCCGAAGTAGGTCCCCTTGCGGTCGTCCGAGGCCAGGGAGTGCACGGCGATGTCCGGCAGGGGCAGCAGGATCGCCTCGCCCAGGGTCCAGAACACGATGGCCACGTACAGCAGGGCGACGTGGGTCGTGCCCAGCCACACGCAGCCGAAGGCGACCGCGAAGAACACGCACCCCAGGGCCACCAGCGGGCCGCGGGGGAGGCGCTCCGACAGCCAGATCACCGGAGGTTGTACCAGCAGGGCCAGCGCGGCGTTCACCACCAGCAACGAGGCGAACAGGTACTCCGTGCCGCCTCCGTAGTAGCCCTTCATGTGCAGCGGGATGGACGTGTCCATCTGGGCCATGATCAGGAAGACCACGGCCCCCGCGCCGATCGCGGCCATCAGGCGGCGGTCCCGTAGGGCGCTGGTCCAGGGGACCCGGCCGCCGCCACCGGTCGAGGTCTCCAGCCGGGCCAGCTCGCCGCCCCTCACCACCATCACCGCGAGGTAGAGGGCGAAGAACGCCGCTGGAGCCAGGAAGAACGCGGTGGGACCCGTGTGGAACAGCACGCCGCCCACGGCGGGGCCGACGATGGCGCCCATGCACAGGGTGATGTACCGGACCCGGAAGAGCCGCCCGTCACCGGTGTCGGACAGGGACAGCAGTTTCTTCATGCTCGGCTCGACCAACGTGCGTGCCACGCCCAGTGCCAGGAAGAGCGCGACGATCGCGGCCGGTGCGTCGGCGAGGGCCAGGGCGGAGTACACCGCCACGTTCAGCAGCAGGCCCCAGCGCATGAGCTGGACCGCGCCGAGCCGGTCGGCGACCATGCCGCTGAGGAGGCCGCCGCACGCCGCGATCAGGGGGATGCCGCCCACGACACCGCCGATCCCCGCGGCGGGCAGCTCCGTGCGGTCCGCGAGGTAGAGCGCGGCGAAGGGGAGGGCGGCGAAGAACGCCATGGAGTTGAGCAGCGACCCCAGGACCAGTGCTCGTTGGTCGCGGTTGAACCGCCAGGGGGAGGTGCGCTGTCGGGTGTCGGTCATGGTGCTCCGGGGGTAGGCACGGGGGGATCGCCACCCTAGGAGCCGGTGCCGACAATCCGGGCCCTCCGACCGCGCGGGAACCCTCAAGGGGCGCCCCGGTCCGCGTCGCCGCGGCCCTAGAGGGAGCCCGAGCGGACGGCGGCCTCCCGGAGTTCGGCGACCAGGTCGGCCGCGGGTACCTCACAAGCCTGACGGAACCCGGTCCCCGCCCAGAGGGCCATGCCCCCGGTGTCGGCCGCTCGGGCCGCGGCCGCGCGTAGCGGCCTGGTCATGTGGTGCACCTCGGGGTAGGCGGCGGGCGCGTCCGGGTGCTCCAGCACGAACCGGTTGGTGAGCCCCCGCGCGGGGCGTCCGGTGAACGCGCGGGTCAGCGAGGTCGCGGCGAAGCCGGGGTCGGCCAGCGCGGACTTGTGCGGGGGTTGCGCGCCGCTCTCGGGGCAGCGGAGGAAGGCCGTGCCCAACTGGACGGCGGAGGCGCCGGCCGCCAGGGCGGCGAGCACGTCCTGGGCGGACATGACACCACCGGCGGCGACCACCGGCACGTCCACGGCACGGACGACCTCGGGCACGAGCGCGAGCAGGGGCCGGTCATCGGAGCGGGAGGGGTCGAAGGTGGCGCGGTGTCCGCCCGCCTCCAGGCCCTGCGCGCACACCCCGTCGGCGCCCCGCGCCACGGCGGTCCGGGCCTCCTCGACGGTGGTGACGGTGACGACGGTCAGCGCACCCGCGTCCCGCAGCCGGTGGAGGACCCGGGCGGAAGGGCAGCCGAACGTGAAGCTCACGACGGAGACCGCGGACTCGGCCAGGAGGTCGATCTTGGCGTCCCAGTCATCGTCGTCGTGGGTGGCCGGGCCGATCTCGGCACCGTGCCGGAGGGCCTCCTCCGCCAGCTCCGCGCGGTAGTCGTCGAGGTCGGCGTCCGGCGGGCGCGACCCGGAGGGGACGAACACGTTCACCCCGAACACCTCGGTCCCCAGGGCCCGGACCTCGTCGATCCGCTCGGAGAGCGCGGCCGTGGACAGGTACCCGGCGGCCAGGGAACCCAGGCCGCCCGCACCGTCCACCGCGTGGACCAGGGACGGGGTGGTCGCGCCCCCGGCCATCGGTGCCTGGAGGATCGGGCGCGCGCCGAGGAGTTCGGGCAGGTTCATGCTTCTCGCCTTCCCAGAGCGGAGGTGGCCCGGCGCGGGGCCGACTCCCCGCGTGACCTGCGCGCAGGCTAACAGGAGGCAGGTTCAGGGGCGGTCCGCGCCCTCGCCGTGCCGTACCGCCCAGGCGAAGTCCGTGGACTCGGGAAGGAGCCGGGAGAGGAGCAGCGCCGTCGCCGCCAGCGCGAAGGCGAACACCGCCAGGACGGACACGGCCGCGGGGACGCCCCACAGGTCCCACAACCACCCGAACGACCCGGCGGTGAGCGCGCTGCCGAGCAGCGTCACCACCGTAACGGCCGAGAACATGGTGTTGCGGTTGGCGTCCGTGAACATCAGCTGGCACCAGGCGCCGGACAGCACCCCGCCGAGCCCGATGAGGAACTCGGCGGCGACCAGCCCCGCCACGAGCGGCACGACCCCGTGGGCGGCCAGGACCAGCGGGAGTCCGATCCCCATGGAGAGGAGCCCGCCCCACACGTGGGGGCGGTCGTGGTGGACCCAGCGCGCGCAGGCCGCCCCGGCGGTCAGGGACACACTCATGAGCAGGAGCACCAGGCCGTTCAGCCGGACGTCCCCGCCGCCGTACTCGGCCAGCAGCATCGGTTGCCAGGACACCACGAGCAGCATGGTGGCGACCATCAGCGAGAGCGCCAGTACGACGGGCGGGAGGAAGCGCCGGGAGGCGACCAGCACGACGGACTCCAGGACGATGGCGCCGATCCGCCGTTCCGGCTGGCCCGGAGTGGTCGGGAAGCACGTGGGGGCCAGCACGCCCAGGAGGAGGACGAGCGCGCCGCCGACGGCGATCAGGGCTCCCGCCGACAGCCACGTTCCGGCCACCATCACGGAGGCGGCGCCGAGTACGGAGCCCGTGCGCGTGGAGACGGCGTGGACCCGGACGATCCTCGTGACGCGCGCGTTCCTGTCATGCGAGCCGACCCGGTTGATCAGGATCGCGTGGAGGGTGCCGGACTTCAGCGAAGCCCCGACGTTGCCCAGGCACACGCCCACCACGGTGAACACGAGCCCGTTCGCCAGACCGAGGGCCACGAGGCCCGCTCCCCACACCAGGAGGCCCAGGGTGAGGAGGCGGCGGTGCCCGTAGCGGTCGCCGAGGGCGCCGCTGGGGGCCTCCATGAGCATGCCGATGACGTGGCCCCCGGCCAGGATGAGCCCCACGGCCCATGGTTCGGCGCCGCGCGCGATGATCACGGTGACGAAGACCGCCCCGAAGGCGAAGTCGGCGGCGGTGCCCACCAGCGTGAACACGCTCATTCGGGCGAGGAGCGGGAACCGCTCGCGCGGGGGCGGCGCGGGAGGAGGGGCCGCGGGGCCCGTGGCGGGGGGTGGGCGTGACCCGGTCTCGGGGGCGTGTTCGGAGGGGACAGGGGACATGGGCGGCCCGCTTCCGTCAGGACCCGTCCGCCGGGCCGGTGAGGATTTCGCCGACGGTAACAGGGGAGCGTCCCGTCACTCCACGTGTTTTCGCGGTCCCGGTCGGTGTGACGCCGCTTCCGGGGCGTGTTCGGAGACCCCGGCGTTCAGGCGGGTGCCGGTGCCGGGGGCCTCGCGGAAGGGTGTGCTTGGGGCGGGGTGTGCTTGCCGCGGGGGGTGGGGGAGGGGCCGCGCCCGCGATCTCCGCCTCCGGGGCGTCGCCCGGCCCCGCCGGGACGCCCGGCGGCCCCTCCCGGATACGCTCGGCGCGACACCTGACCTTGGGAGGAACCACATGACAGCGACCGCGGTCGTCACCGGAGCCAGCAGCGGGATCGGTGCCGCCACCGCGCGCGGGCTCGCCGCCGAGGGCTACGACGTGGTCCTGGTCGCTCGTCGCGCCGACCGGATCGAGCGGCTCGCCGAGGAGATCACCGCGAGGGGGCACTCCGCGCGGGCCCACGTCCTGGACGTCACCGACCGCGCCGCGGTCGACGCGTTCGCCGGGGACCTGGGCGCCTGCGACGTCCTGGTCAACAACGCGGGCGGCGCGATCGGCACCGAGACCATCGCCACCGGTGACCCGGCCGACTGGCGGAGCATGTACGAGGTCAACGTGCTGGGCGTGCTCAACATGACCCAGGCGCTGCTGCCCGCGCTCATCGCGAGCGGGGACGGCACCGTCCTGGTCGTCTCCTCGGTGGCCGGGCACGGGGTGTACGAGGGCGGTGGCGGTTACGTGGCCGCCAAGCACGGCGCGCACACGCTCGCCGCCACCCTGCGCCTGGAGCTGTGCGGGGAGCCGGTGCGGGTGCTGGAGGTGGCACCCGGCATGGTCAAGACCGAGGAGTTCTCCCTCAACCGGCTGCGCGGGGACAGCGCCGGGGCGGAGGCCGTGTACGCGGGGGTGCCGGACCCGTTGAGCGCCGAGGACGTCGCCGACACCATCGTGTGGGCGATCACCCGGCCGCCGCACGTCAACGTCGACCTCCTGGTGGTGCGTCCGCGCGCCCAGGCCGCGCAGCACAAGGTGCACCGCGTCCGGGAGTGAACGCCGTGGGGGTGGGGCGCTCGTAGCGGGCCCGGGGTGTCGCGGCGCCCCTTCCCGTGGGTTCGGCCGCGTGATAGGTGTGATCTGTCTTACATGCCCGGGGGCGCGTGACGGCGTCTCCCCGGGCGTGTGGTCCCCTGTCCCGCACGGCTAGGAGCCTGGTCTTGAGTGTGAACGCCGCCCTTCCCAGCTACGCCTCCGGTACCTCGACCACGCCCCTGCTGGGTGACACCATCGGCGCCGACCTGGCCCGCACGGTCGCCGCCCACCCCGACCGGGACGCCCTGGTGGACCGGACCTCCGGGCTCCGGCTCACCTACCGCCGGTTCGGAGAGGAGGTCGAGCGGGTGGCGCTGGGGCTGCTCGGCCTGGGCGTGGCCAAGGGGGACCGGGTCGGCATCTGGGCGCCCAACCGGTCCGAATGGGTCCTCGTGCAGTACGCGACGGCGCGGATCGGTGCCGTGTTGGTGAACATCAATCCCGCCTACCGCACGCACGAACTGGAGTACGTGCTCAACCAGGCGGGCGTCCGCCTGCTCGTCGCCGCGCCCTCCTTCAAGACCTCCGACTACGCGGCGATGATCGAGGAGGTGCGCGGGAGGTGTCCCGGGCTGCGCGAGGTGGTGCTCTTCGACGGCCCCGCCTGGGAGGCCCTGCTCGCCGCGGGTGACGGAGGCGACCCGGAACGGCTGGCCCGGGTGGAGGCCGCGCTCTCCCCGGACGACCCGGTCAACATCCAGTACACGTCCGGCACGACGGGGTTTCCCAAGGGCGCGACCCTCTCGCACCACAACATCCTCAACAACGGGTTCTCCGTCGGGGAGCTTCTGGGATACACAGAGGCCGACCGAATTGTCCTGCCAGTTCCCTTTTATCACTGTTTCGGCATGGTGATGGGAAACCTGGCCGCCACCAGCCACGGCGCGTGCATGGTCATCCCCGGCCCCGGATTCGACCCGGCCGCCGCTTTGGAAGCCGTCCAGGCCGAGCGCTGCACCTCGCTGTACGGTGTGCCCGCCATGTTCATCGCCGAACTCGCCCTGCCCGACTTCGACTCCTACGACCTGTCCTCGCTCCGCACCGGAATCATGGCCGGGTCGCCCTGCCCGGTCGAGGTGATGCGCCAGGTCATCGACCGGATGGGGATGCGCGAGGTGTCCATCTGCTACGGCATGACGGAGACCTCTCCGGTCAGCACCCAGACCCGTGTCGACGACTCGGTGGAGCGCCGGGTGTCCACGGTCGGCAGGGTCGGGCCGCACCTGGAGGTCAAGGTCGTCGACCCCGACTCCGGCATCACCGTCGCACGCGGGACGCCCGGCGAACTGTGCACCCGGGGCTACTCGGTGATGCTCGGCTACTGGGATCAGCCGGACAGGACGGCCGAGGTGATCGACGCCGCCCGCTGGATGCACACCGGTGACCTCGCGGTGATGGACGAGGACGGCTACGTGAGCATCACCGGTCGGATCAAGGACATGGTGATCCGAGGCGGTGAGAACATCTACCCGCGCGAGATCGAGGAGCTGCTGTACACCCACCCCGACCTGTTGGACGCGCAGGTGATCGGGGTGCCCGACCAGAGGTACGGCGAGGAGCTCATGGTGTGGGTGCGCATGCGCGAGGGTGCCGTGCCGCTCACCGCCGAGGCGCTGCGCTCGTTCTGTGAGGGCCGCATCGCGCACTACAAGATCCCGCGCTACGTCCACGTGGTGGACGAGTTCCCGATGACGGTCACCGGCAAGGTCCGCAAGGTGCGTATGCGCGAGGAGGCCGTCCGCCTGATGGGCGACGGGCTGCTTTGAGGCGGGCCGGTCTGCTACGGGCCGGTCTGCTACGGGCTGGTTGATACGGGCCGGTCTGAGGCGCGGGGCGGGCGGTCGCGCCACCCGCCCCGCCCCGGCTACCTCGGGTCGAGTTCCTTGCCGAGCATCTGGGCCAGCGTGTCCAGAGCCTCGTCAGAGTTCTCGTCCTCGCAGGTCAGCGTGACGGTCTCGCCGTGTGAGGCCCCCATCGCCATCACCGCGAGCACGCTGCGGGCGTCCACCGGTTTGTGGTCCGCGCGGGACACGGTGACGGGCAGGCCGGTCTCGTTGACCGCCTGGACGAAGAGGGTCGCGGGCCGGGCGTGCAGGCCGAGGAGGGAGCCGATGACTACGGTGCGCTCGGGCATGTCAGTCCTTGGAGGGTGTCGGGCGGGGCCGGGGTGTCCGGTCCCGGTCACGGCGGGCGGTGGCTGTGGAACGTGCGGTCACGACGGTGCGATCCGCCATCCGGGGTCGGGCTCGGTCGCCGCACTCACACCGTCGGTGGCGACGTCGTCGGGCTGGGGCACCGTCGTTCCGGGGAGCGCGACGGCCGCCGTCCCCCAGGCCACGGCCTGACGGAGGCGCTCGGGCGGGGGGCCCTCTCCGGCGAGGAACCCCGCGAGCGCGCTGTCACCCGCGCCCACGGTACTCCGGGTCCGTACCCGGGGGCCGCGCGCCCAACGCGCGTCCCGTTCGGTGACGAGCAGCGCGCCGTGGCCCCCGAGGGTGACCAGAACGGACTCGTTTCCCCAGGCGAGGACCTCGCGTGCCGCCTCGGTGACGTCCCCGAGGGTCGGCAGGTCGCGGCCCACCAGGGCGGCGAGCTCCTCGTGGTTGGGTTTGAGCAGGGAGACCGACCCGGCCTTGGCGGCCGTGGCCAGGGACGGACCGGAGGTG
Source organism: Nocardiopsis sp. NPDC006938 (assembly GCF_042869555.1). Classification (NCBI taxonomy): domain Bacteria; kingdom Bacillati; phylum Actinomycetota; class Actinomycetes; order Streptosporangiales; family Nocardiopsidaceae; genus Nocardiopsis; species Nocardiopsis sp. NPDC006938. Next base: position 296,745 of record NZ_JBIAGA010000003.1, read on the forward strand.
TCCAGGGCCAGGGGCACCCCGTGGGCGGCGGCGAGTCCGGCGACCCTGACGTACAGGTCGTCGGGGACTCCGGCGGGCAGGCTGCCGCTGGCCACCACCCAGTCGGGGGAGCGGCCCAGCTCCTCGTCCAGGGCGCCGAGCAGGGCCTCGATCTCCTCGGGGGAGAGGGCGGGGCCCGCGGCGTTGAGCTTGGTGGTGGTGCCGTCCGCCTCGGTGACGGTGACGTTCGCCCGGGTCTCCCCGCCGATGGGCACGGTGACGCGGGGCAGGTCACCTAGCAGGGCGACGAGTTCGGCCCCGCCGCCGCCGCCGATCGGGAGGACGGCCCGGGTGTCGATCCCGGCCCCGGCCAGGGCCCGTGAGACGTTGACGCCCTTCCCGCCCGCCTGGGAGCGGGTGGCGCGCACGCGCAAGACCTCGCCTCGGACGAGGCGGTCGACCTCAAGGGTGTGGTCGACGCTCGGGTTCGGGGTGAGGGTCAGGATCATGGGTGCTCTCTTCGAGGGGTGTGACGCGCCCGGTCCGGGGGCCTCCGGGGTGGAGGGCGCGCCCGAGGAGGTGGGTCCCGCTGTGGTGTGACTCCATCGCTGGTGTGGTTCTGTCTTTGATTATGTGTGTTTGTCTGTGTGTGTCAATGGTGTGACGCGGATCGGATGGCGGTGTCCGACCGTCTCCGGGCCCCTCCGGGGGTCGTGGCGTCCTGGTCACGGCGGTGAGGGGTCGGATGATCCCGCCGTGGGCCGCCTGTCATCGTTGCTGGGATATTGGGAGTGGTTCCCCCTTGTGTGTCCCAAGCAACACCATTAAACTCACCGAAAACCACACCGAAACACAGGTGATCCAACATGTACGCGGAAGAACGCCAGAAGGTGATCCTCGAACGCGCCCGCCACGACGGCCGGGTCGACGTCACGGGGCTCGCCTCGGAGTTCGACGTCACCTACGAGACCGTGCGCCGCGACCTCACCGCCCTCGAACGGCACGGGGTCCTGCGCAGGGTCCACGGCGGCGCGATCCCCGTCGAGCGGCTGGGCTTCGAGCCCGCGCTCACTGTGCGCGACTCCGTCATGACCCAGGAGAAGGAGCGGATCGCCAAGGCAGCCCTCGCCGAACTCCCCGACGAGGGCGCCATCCTCCTGGACGCGGGATCGACCACCGGGCGCCTGGCCGAACAGCTGCCCACGGACCGCGAGCTCACCGTCGTCACCAACTCCCTCTCAATAGCCCTCACCCTCACCCCGCGAACCAACGTCAACCTCATGCTCCTCGGCGGCCGCCTGCGCACCAGGACCCAGGCCAGTGTCGAGTCCTGGGCCCTGCGGGCCCTCGCCGAGTGCTACGTGGACGTGGCGTTCATGGCCACCAACGGTGTGTCCGTCGAACGCGGTCTGACCACCCCCGACCCGGCCGAGGCCGAGGTCAAGCGGGCCATGATCGCCTCCTCACGGCGCGCCGTGCTCCTCGCCGACCACACCAAGGTCGGCAACGACCACTTCGCCCGCTTCGCCGCAGTCGAGGACCTCGACCTGGTCATCACCGACAACGGCCTCGCCGACGGACTCGCGGACGAAATGGAGACGGCCGGCCCCACCGTCCGCGCCGTCTGACCACCCACCCCACAGCCATCCTTCCCGGCCGAGGCTGAACGCCCGCCGGACCTCCCAGGAGGTTCCCCCCATGTCCACCCAGCAAGGCAGACTCGTCTCCGTGCGCTCGGGAGTCCAGCGCTTCGGCGGCTTCCTGGCGAGCATGGTGATGCCCAACATCGGCGCGTTCATCGCCTGGGGCCTCATCACCGCGCTGTTCATCCCCGACGGCTGGTGGCCCAACGAGCACATGGCCCAGCTCGTCGACCCGATGATCGGCTTCCTGCTGCCGCTGCTGATCGGCTACACCGGCGGGCACCTCATCTACGACAAGCGCGGCGGCGTGGTCGGCGCCATCGCCACCGTCGGTGTGATCGTCTCCGCCGACATCCCGATGTTCCTCGGCGCGATGGTGGCCGGTCCGCTCGCCGCGTACCTGATGAAGCAGTTCGACAAGGTCGTCCAGCCCCGCACCCCCAGCGGCTTCGAGATGCTGGTCAACAACTTCAGCGCGGGCATCCTCGGCGGTCTCATGGCCATCGCCGGGCTGTTCGCCATCGGACCGGTCGTCACCTTCATCGCCGCGTGGCTCGGTCGGGGCGTGCAGTTCCTCATCGACCTGTCGCTCCTGCCGCTGGTCTCGATCATCATCGAGCCCGCCAAGGTCCTGTTCCTCAACAACGCCATCAACCACGGCGTCCTCGGACCCCTCGGGGTCATCCGCTCCGAGGAACACGGCAAGGCCATCGAGTTCCTCATCGAGACCAGCCCCGGCCCCGGCCTGGGCATCCTCCTGGCCTGCCTGCTGTTCGGCCCCAAGCTGAGCAGGGCCACCGCCCCCGGCGCGATCATCATCCACTTCTTCGGCGGCATCCACGAGATCTACTTCCCGTACATCCTCGCCCAGCCGAAGCTCATCCTCGCGGCGATCGCCGGCGGCATGTCCGGCATCACCGTGTTCCTCCTCTTCGACGTCGGTCTGGTCGCCACCCCGGCGCCCGGCAGCATCTTCGCCCTCCTCGCGGTCACCCCGCGCGGTGACCACCTCGGAGTGCTGGCCGGGGTCGTGGTCGGCACCCTCGTGTCGTTCGTCGTCGCCTCCCTGCTCCTCGGCTTCGGCCGGGCCGAGCGCAGGGCCGAACGCGAGGCGGCCCAGGCCGAACAGGTCAGCTAGGGCGCGGTTCCCGGATCGTCGCACACGGGCGACGCCAGCGCGCGACGATCCGTGGAACGGCCCCCACACCCCACCAACAGAACCGGAGCACCGTTCATGGCCACCATCGAAGGTTCGGACATCAAGAAGGTCGTCGTCGCCTGCGACGCCGGGATGGGCAGCAGCGTCCTGCTCACCTCGCAGCTCAAGAAGAGCCTGTCCCCCTACGGCGTCAACGTCGAGCACTCGCCGGTCGACCGCATCCCCGAGGACGCCGACCTGGTCCTGTGTCACACCGGCCTGGTCGACCGGGCCCGCCACCGCGCCACCGACACCGTGGTCGTCGGCTTCCAGATGTTCCTGGGCGACCCCGCCTTCGCCCGCGTCGAGGCGGCCATCCGGGACGGTGGCACCCTTGGCGACTGACCTCTCCCTCAGCGCCGACGCCGTGCGCCTGGGCGCCACCGCCCGGGACCGGGCCGACGCCATCGACCAGTGCGGGGCGCTCCTCGTGGAACTCGGCGCCGTCGAACCCGGCTACGTGCCCGCCATGCACGAGCGGGAGGCCTCCATCCCGACCTTCGTGGGTGAGGGCGTGGCCATCCCGCACGGCACCGACGCCTCCCGCAGCATGGTGAAGCGGACCGCCCTCGCGGTGATCCAGTTCCCCGAGGGGGTCGACTGGGGCGGGCCCACCGTGCATGTCGCCATCGGCATCGCGGCCTCCGGCAGCGAACACCTCCAGGTCCTGTCCTCGCTCGCCGGGGTCCTCACCGACCCCGACCGCGCGGCGCGCCTGCGCGCGGCCACCGGCGTCGACGACGTCCTGGAGCTCCTCGCCGCGGACTGACCCCGCGGCACCCGACCCACGCACCACCGGCCGGGGCGGAGAACCCCGCCCCGGCCCAGCCCCACCAGAAAGGCCCGAACATGCTCGTCGCCCGCTTCTACGCCCCCGGTGACATCCGTCTGGAGCAGGCTCCCGAGCCCACCCCCGGACCGGGACAGCTCAAGATCGCCGTCGTCAACTGCTCCACCTGCGGCACCGACGTGAAGATCTCCAAGCACGGCCACCACCACATCCGCCCGCCCCGGGTGATCGGCCACGAGATCGCGGGCCGGATCGTCGAGGTCGGCGAGGGCGTCGACGGCTGGTCCGAGGGCGACCGGGTCCAGGTCATCGCTGCCATCCCCTGCGGCACCTGCGCGGAGTGCTCCGACGGCCGGTTCACGGTCTGCTCCAACCAGGAGTCCATGGGCTACCACTACGACGGCGGCTTCGCCGAGTACATGATCATCCCCGAGGCCGTCCTCGCGGTCGACGGCGTCAACCGCGTGCCCGACAACGTCGACCTCGCCGAGGCCTCCGTGGCCGAGCCGCTGGCCTGCGTCCTCAACGGCCAGGAGATCGCCGGGGTCGGCGAGGGCGACACGGTCGTGGTCATGGGTGCCGGCCCCATCGGCTGCCTGCACGTGCGGCTCGCCCGGGCCAAGGGCGCCGCCAAGGTGTTCCTGGTGGACCTCAACCGGGGCCGCCTGGACATGTCCGCCGCGCTCGTGGAGCCGGACGCCGCGATCTGCGGCGAGGAGACCGACGCGGTCGCCGAGGTGCTCCGCCTGACCGACGGTCGCGGCGCCGACCTGATCATCACCGCCGCCGCCTCCGGCAGGGCCCAGGAGGACGCCCTCCAGATGGCGGCGCGCAGCGGACGGATCAGCTTCTTCGGTGGGCTGCCCAAGGACGCCCCGGTGATCCAGCTGGACGCGAACGTCGTGCACTACAAGGAGATCTCGATCTTCGGTGCCAACGGCTCCAGCCCCGAGCACAACAAGCGCGCCCTCGAACTGATCTCGTCCGGGGCCGTCCCGGTCGCGGACCTCATCACCGAGCGGATGCCGCTGTCCGACGTGCACAAGGCGATCGAGACCGTGGCCTCGGGCACCGCCGTCAAGGTGACCATCGAGCCCTGACGGTTGTCCACAGATCCCGGAATCGCCCTGGCGCGACAGCGCGTTTCCGGGTTCCCTAGTACCCAACAGACCACCCCCCACAGGAGAGCACGCATGGAGCAGACGAACCCCGCCCGGGTACTGGAAGGCATCGCGGCGGGCCCGGGTGGGGCCGTCGCTCCGGTGGCCAGGATGGCGGCGCCGCCGTCCCTGCCCGACCGCGAACCCGGGGTCGCCGACACCGAGGCCGAGAAGGAGACGGCGCGGAGCGCTCTGGAGGGCGTGGCCGCCGACCTCGAGGCCCGGGCCGCCTCGCTCGACGGCGAGGCCGCCGCGGTGCTCAACGCCCAGGCGCTGATGGCCCGCGACCCGGAGCTGTCGCGCCAGATCGAGGAGGCCATCTCCGCGGACCGGGCGGCGGCCTGGGCGGTGTGGGAGGCCTGCGGCCGCTACCAGGACCTGCTCCTGGCGGCCGGGGGGTACCTGGCCGAACGGGCCGCCGACCTGGCCGACATCCGGGACCGCGCCATCGCCGCGCTCCTGGGCCTGCCCATGCCCGGGCTGCCCGACCCCGGCCACGCGCACGTGCTGGTGGCCGAGGACCTGGCCCCGGCGGACACCGTCCGCCTCGACACCAGCCGGGTGAAGGCCATCGTCACCCGGCTGGGCGGTCCCACCAGCCACACCGTCATCCTCGCCCGCTCCCTGGGCCTGCCCGCCGTCGTGGGCTGCTCCGGGGCCGACGAACTGACCGACGGCACCACCGTCGCGGTCGACGGCGACGCGGGGACCGTCGAGGTCGACCCGGCCCCCGAGGTGGCCGAGCGGGTCCGCGCCCGGGCCGAACGTCGCCGCGCCGTGCTGGCCGAGAGCTCCGGACCGGGCCGGACCCGGGACGGCGTTCCCGTGTCCCTCCTGCTCAACGCGGGCGAGGGGGACCCGGAGGAGGCCGCCGCGCACGACAGCGAGGGCATCGGCCTGCTGCGCACCGAGTTCCTCTTCCTCGACCGGGCCGACCCGCCCACCGTCGCCGAGCAGACCGAGGCCTACACCCGGCTGTTCCGGGCCTTCAAGGACCGCACCGTCACCGTGCGCACCCTGGACGCGGGCTCGGACAAGCCGCTGGCCTTCGCCGCGACCGGCGAGGAGGACAACCCCGCCCTCGGTGTTCGGGGCTTTCGCACCTCGCGGGTCCACCCGGACCTGCTGGCCGACCAGCTCACCGCCATCGCCGCCGCCACACGCGCCTGCGAGGACACCCGGGTGCGGGTCATGGCGCCCATGGTGTCGACAGCCGCCGAAGCGGGGGAGTTCGCGGCCCTCGCCCGCGCCGCCGGAATCACCGAGGTCGGCGTCATGATCGAGGTGCCCGCCGCGGCCCTGCTCGCGGACCGCCTCCTGTCCCACGTGGACTTCGTGTCCATCGGCACCAACGACCTCGCGCAGTACACGATGGCGGCCGACCGCACCCTGGGCGCGCTCCCCGACCTGCTCGACCCCTGGCAGCCAGCGCTGCTCGCCCTGATCCAGCGGGTGGGCGACGCGGGCCGGGGCCGCTCGGTCGGCGTGTGCGGCGAGGCCGCGGCGGACCCCCTGCTCGCCCTGGTGCTCGTCGGTCTCGGGGTCACCAGCCTGTCGACGGCTCCCCCCGCCCTGCCCGCGGTGCGCTACGCCCTGGCCCGCCACACCGAGGAGGAGTGCCGGGCCCTGGCCAGCGTGGCGCTCGACGCTCCCGGCCCCGCCCGCGAGGCCGTCAGAAGGGCCGCCCACCCGGAGGTCACCGACCTCTGACCGCGGACGGGTCGGGGGCCGGAGAGGACGGTGCCCGGACCCCTGAGCCACCGACGAGGCCCCAGTTCGATGTCTGGGGCCTCGTCGCGTTCCAGCTCCCGGTGCGGTCCCCGGCGAGGAGCCTTCTGGGCGCTGACCTGCGCCGTCATCGGGTGCCGCCAGTGGTGGCCGGGGTTGGGAGGGTGAACTCGGCCCAGATGACCGTGCCCAGCCCCTGGCAGAAGGGGAAGTCCAGCACCGGCCGGGGCCCCAGCGGGACGAGAGGTGGCCGACCATGAGCACACTCCCTCCGCGTTCGGCCTGCTCCGAGTCCTGTCGGATGCGATCGTGTACCTGGAGGCCCGGCGCGATGGTCTCTACCTTGAGGACCCGGAGCAGGTCATTGACTACCGCGATGTTCTCGACCTTCTCCAGGGCGCGGCTCTGTCTCCAGCTGAGTCCGTGCAACACCTAACCCGACTCATCGACTAGGACACCGCACGTGCACCTGACCCAAGACCTGGAGTTCCGTAAGTCGTCGTACAGTTCTACTGCTCAGGAGTGTGTCGAGGTCGCTGACGTGCGCGGTGTGTCGGCTGTCCGGGACACCCAGCACCGCGATCTGGGAGCGTTGGCGTTCCCCTCCTCGGAGTGGCAGGCGCTGATCGACACGGCCCGTCTGGAGGCGTAACGCCCCGGGGAGCAAACAGGCCCTCCGCCCTGACGGGTGGGGGGCCTGTTGCACCTGAATGCCCTGTTACAGGGCGTCCGTCGTCGTACGCGCCAAGCGCTCCTCGGGATGCGCCAGCCTCGGCTCCTGGGGACGTGTTCCTCTGAGTATGAGTCCCAGGTGTGGGAAGGACCGAGCGCGTCAGCCTGTGCCCCACCCCGGCAGGGGCTGTACTCATGCACCCCCATGCCAACGAACTCGCCTTCCGCAAGAGCAGCTACAGCAATCAGGCGCAGAACTGCGTGGTGGTCGCCGACCTCACTCTCTATTTCTTCTGGAGTCGCCTTGAGCGCACGAAGAATCCGTTCAACATCGATGGAAGAGGGAACCAGTTTACCTGTCTCTATCTTCGAGACCTTACCCTGACTCATCCCGAAGATGGAGGCGAGCCGCTCTCCGGTGGGGTCGGTCTTTTTGCGCACGCGACGAAGCACCTCGGGTGGCTCCGCTCGGCACCTTCGATGTTCTCTGGTTCCAGCATTAGTTGGGCGTAGTCGCTGAAGGCGTCGAAGAACTCCCACCAGGCGTCACCTTCCAAGCGCACGGGCAGCCTCTGCGCCGGTCAGGGTTCCCCGAAATAGGGTGGTGGTCATCGGTCCCGTTGGACCTTGCCGGACGGTCGGGTCCTTGGGTGGGACTCCACGCATGGCACGATGGGAAGGTGGGTCAGTGGTCAGAGGAACGCCAAGCGCATGGGTGAGTTCAGGCCGGATTCGGGACGTCGGATTCCTGGGCAAACAAGCAATTCGATTCAATATCGCACGCTGGGAGGGTGTTGATGGTCGAGTGGATGCTGGATGAATTCGATCGCGATTCGGGTCGTTTCATTGGGAGCTACCGGATTTCCGGGTTATCGGACGCGGACGCGGGGTCTCTACTGGGTGTGGATGAGGTGCGGATCGGGCTCGTCTACGACATTCCCGAGACTTCTCTGGCCGAGATCTCGGCTCGATTCGGTCTGATGGTGTATCCGGAGCATCGAGAATACTTGCTGGGGACGGGAGACTCTGGATCTGCGTGAATCAGTAGGCCGGTGGAACGCGCCATCGCAGCATCGGTCCAGGGTGGATAATCATCCATGGGCGCAAGATGACGAGCCGTGGTCGCAGGGGGACATCCGGCCTGATCTCGATCACTGGATGCTGGGGGTGGAGCGTTCGGGGTCGGCCGTGCGTCCGCCCGCCACCTGATCCCCACCGCTCGCGCGTCGGAGGGCGTACGAGCGGACTCAGGTCGTCGGCGTGCCGATCCTCAGACGATTGCCGTCCGGGTCGCGGAGCTCGATCTCGCACGCCCAGGGAGCCTCCTCCACCTTCGCCCCGAACTCGGCGGCGATCGCGTCCACGTCCCGCACCCGCAGGTACACCAGGGTGTCCGGCCCGGCATCGCCGGTGTGCTCGGACAGGAAGAGGCGCACCGAACCGCGGCCGACCTCGACGAAGGCGGGGAAACCGGGTTCGAAGCGGTGCTCCCACTCCAGTGTGAAGCCCAGTCGCTCGTACCAGCGGACGGCCGCGGCGGCGTCGGTCACGCGAAGGATCGGGATGACCGCCTCGGCCCCGGCGCTCATCCCTGGCTCCAGCTTCCGCAGACGGCGTCCGGGACCAGGTCGAGCTGTTCGAGGAAGCACCGGAGCAGGCCGTCGGTGTTGTCCCCGCACCCGGAGTCCGCCCAGACCTGGAAACCGTTGTTGAGCGTGGCGTAGAAGACCGCCGCCACCAGGGCGGGCCGGTGGTCGGCCGGGTCCACCCCGGCGCGTTCGGCGATGACGCGCGCGAGACGGGACTGGCGGCGGGCGCAGTAGCGCATGTTCACCTCGATGAGCTCGGGGCTCCGCGAGATGAAGTTGGCCGCGCTCCCCTGGAGGTGCAGCTCCTCGCGCTCCAGCACCTCCCAGTGATCGCGCATGGCGTTGCGCAGCGCGCGGAAGGGCGGCTCGTCGGCGGGACGCTCGCGCACGAAGGCGCAGAGAAGCTCGTCGACCTCCTCGATCGCCTCCAGGACCACGTTCTCCTTGGAGGCGAAGTACCGGAAGAACGTCCGCTGGGAGACCCCCGCGCTGGTGGCGATCTCCTCCGTGGTGGTCGCCTCGTACCCCTTCTCGTGGAAGAGGCGCAGCCCGGACTCGATGAGGGTGTCGCGCAGCTCGGCCTTCTTGCGCTCGCGCAGTCCGACGTTCTCGGGGCTCGTCGTACTCATGGACGTGCCTCCACTCCCGGGTGAGACGCCTGCTTCCTGTCCCTGGAGGATACACGCGCGCCGAAGTGATGTCAGTCACTGACAAATGTCAGCGATCGTCAAATGTCAGCGACTGCCATAATCTTCCCTGGTACGGGGACGCACGACCGAGGACGAGGACACGGGGTACATGACCACGCAGGCCGAACAGAGCCCGAGAGACCCGCAGCACCCGCCGAGCGGGCAGACACCGACCGCCCGGCCCCGCTTCACCGAGAGCCCCTGGGCCACCCTCGTCGCGATCGCCTTCGGCGTCATGATGGTCGCCCTCGACGGCACCATCGTGGCCGTGGCCAACCCCGCGATCGGCGCCAGTCTGGGGGCCTCCCTGGCCGAGCTCCAGTGGGTCACCCACGGCTACCTGCTCGGACTCGCGGTCTTCCTCATCACGGCGGGCAAGATCGGTGACCGCTTCGGCTACCGGAACACCTACCTCGTCGGCGTCGTCGGCTTCGTGCTCTCCTCGGTGGCGATCGCCCTGTCGTCCGGTGTCATCATGCTCATCGGATTCCGGATCGTCCAGGGAGTTTTCGGCGCCCTCCTGCTCCCCTCCGCGATGGGGCTCCTGCGGGCCGGCTTCCCTCCCTCCAAGCTCGGCCGGGCCTTCGGGGTCTTCGGCAGCCTGATCGGCGCGGCCACCGCCGGAGGCCCGATCCTCGGCGGTGTCCTGGTCGGCGCGTTCAGCTGGGAGGCCGTGTTCTACATCAACGTGCCCGTCGGGGCGGTCGCGATCGGGCTGGGCCTGTGGCTCCTGTCCGCCAACCGGCCCACCGACGCGGGCAGCCGCATGGACGTGCCCGGCATCGTCCTGGTGAGCGTCGCGATCTTCGCCCTCGTCTGGACCCTGGTCGAGGCCCCGAGCATCGGCTGGGCGCACCCGGTCACCCTGGTCTCGCTGGCGGCCGCGGTCCTCTTCGGCGCGGCCTTCCTCATCTGGGAGCGGCGCCCGGAACAGCCGCTCGTCCCTCTCGCGCTCTTCGCCCACCCCTCGCTCTCGATCGGCGTGGTGCTGACCGTGGCGATGGCGCTGGGCCTGATGGGCTCGCTGTTCTTCATCACCTTCTACCTCCAGGGCGTGCGCGGCCTGAGCCCCGCCCAGACCGGGCTCCAGCTCATCTCCATGACCGCGATGATGGCGATCACCTCGCCCATCGCCGGGCGGCTCCTGGACCGGGTGGGCGCACGCCTTCCCACCACCGCCGGCCTGCTGTCGTCCTCGGCGGGGATGTTCCTGCTCTCCCGGCTGGAGAGCGACACCGGCGTCCCCTACGTCTCGCTCGCGTTCGTGCTGCTGGGCGTGGGTCTGAGCCTGGTCATGACGGGCGCCACCGCCGCGATCATCGGGAACGCCCCGGTGCGCTACGCGGGGGTGGCCTCGGCGCTCCAGCAGGCCGCCATGCAGCTGGGCGGCTCGCTGGGGACGGCCGTGCTGGGCGCGGTCATGTCCGCGACCATCGTCTCCACGCTGCCCGGACACTACGCGGCCGCCGGAGTGGCCGAGCCCTCCGCAGACGAGCTGTCCGCCATGCAGAGCACCGTCGCCCAGGGCGGCGCGGTCGTTCCGGAGGGCGCGGACGCGGGCGTGACCGCAGCGATCACGGAGGCGAGCAACCTCGCCTTCCTCGACGGTCTGCACCTGGCCTTCGGGATCGCCGCCGTCGTGATGCTGGTGGCGGCGGGGCTGTCCCTGTTCATGCGCGCGGGGAGGATGACGGACGGCCCCGTGGTGCACATCTGACCCGCGCGACGTCACGAACGAGGGCCCTGGTGGTGCGCCCACCAGGGCCCTCCCGTGTTCACCGGCCGTCGCGGCTCAGGTCGTGTAGTCGGCGTTGATCCTGATGTAGCCCTCGGTCAGGTCGCAGCCGTACACCGTGAACGCGCCCTCGGCGATCCCCAGGTCGACGCTGATCACCACCTCGTCACCCTTCATGTGCAGGGCGGCCCGCTCCAGGGTCTCCTCCGTGGCCCGGCGGGGGAAGGTCTCCACGTCCCCGAAGACGATCCGCACGTTCTCCGGGTGCACGTCGGTCTCGTCCGAGCACTTGCCCACGGCCATCGCGACCCGGCCCCAGTTCGGGTCGGCGCCGTGCACCGCGGTCTTCACCAGCGGCGAGTTCACCACGGCCTTGCCGATCCGTTTCGCCTGGGCGTCGTCGCGCGCCCCGGTGACCCGGACCTCGATCAGCTTGCCCGCGCCCTCACCGTCGGAGGCGATCATCCGGACCAGGTCCAGGGCCACCTCGTACAGGGCGGACTCGAACGCGTCGACGTCCACCGGACCGGCGAGCCCGTTCGCGAAGATCGCGGCGGAGTCGCTGGTGGAGGTGTCGGTGTCGATGCTCAGGGCGTTGAAGGTTCGGTCCACCACCCGCCGGAACACCGCGTCCAGGACCGGCTGGTCCACCTCCGCGTCGGTGAAGAACCAGGTCAGCATGGTGGCCATGTTGGGTTCGATCATGCCGACACCCTTGGCGATGCCGGTCAGGGTGGCGTCGCCGACCTTCGCGGTGGCGACCTTGGGGTGGGTGTCGGTGGTCATCATGGCCGCCGCCGAGCGGTCCAGGTCGGCCGGGGGGAACTCGGCGGGGAGGTCGGCGAGGTAGGAGCGCACCCGGTCCATGGGGTAGGGGCGTCCGATGACCCCCGTGGAGGCGATGAGGATCTGGTCGGGGTCGACCCCGGCGGCGCGGGCCACCCCGTCCCGCACCTCGCGCGCGTCGGCCGTGCCGATCTGGCCGGTGGCCACGTTGGCGTTGCGCGCGATCACGGTGACGCCCCTGGCCCGGCCGTCGGCGGCGGCCTCGCGGCTGATGCGGACGCTCGGCCCGGCGAACCGCGACTGGGTGAACACGGCGGAGACCGCCGCGGGGACCTCGGAGACGACCGTGAAGAAGTCGTCGTCGGGGTCCTTGATCCCGATGTTTCCGGCCACGCCGACGAAACCGGCGGGAACGGGGGTCTTGCTGCTCATCGTCCTCCTCGGAACTGCGTGTGCGCCAGCCTACTTCGCCGGACCCGCGCCACAGGAGGCCGGAGCCGGGCCGGAGCGGCACCCGGGCCGCGCCACGCCAGAACGGCGCGGTTACGGCCATGACCTGCGGGGGTTTCGTACTGTTCGGAGACGGCACGGGTGTGACAAGCCGGAGTGAACGGGGTATCCGCCGAGAAGTGGGGGAGACCGCTCGGGGGGAGGCGTGTTGTGCGTGATGGTGACTGGCTCACGGAGACTGGGGCGCGAATCCGTGGCGTCCTGAAGGTGATGGTGGACGCGGACTGGTTGCCGGGCGGGGCCGCCGTGGTCGGCACCGGCGGTATGTGGGAGTTCGTGGCGGTGGGCAGGACCAGCGGAGATCACGACACCGCGCCCGACGTCTCCTACGACGTCGCGAGCCTGACGAAGGTGATGGCGACTTGGCCGCTCGTCGGCAGGGCGATCGCCGAGGGGGTTTTGGACATCAACGCCCCCATGTCCGAATACTTTCCCGGGGAGGACCTTCCCGGGGCCTGGGTGACGACCAGGCAGATCCTCACGCACACGAGCCGGCTCAACCCCGTCGCGTGGATGGAGCGGTACGTCGGCACCGGCCAGGACCTGGCCGAGGCGATCCTCTCGGACCCGCTGGAGGAGCCCGGGTACGAGTACATCGACCGGGGTTTCATCCTGCTCGGCCTGCTCCTGGAACGCCTGTACGGCGCCAGCCTGGACCGGCTCGCCGACGACCTGTGGGCCGATCTCGGCCTGCGCTCCACGGCCTACGGTCCGCTGGGGAGGTCCCCGGAGGTGGCGCCGACCGAGCGCAGGCTCGTCGGGGCGGCCCCCGCGTGGGGTGTGGTGCACGACGAGGCCGCGGCCCTGATGGGCGGTGTCGCCGGGCACGCGGGGGTGTTCAGCACCGCGATCGACCTGGGCGCCTTCGCCCGGGAGATGCTGCGGTTGCACGACGGCGAGTCCGGGGCGATCCCCGCGTCGTTCGTACGGGAGAGCTGGTCACCTCAGGTCGACGCGGGGGCGCGGTTGTCGCGGGGGCTGGCTTGGTTGGTCACCCCGGAGGGCGTGGTCTACCACAACGGGTTCACCGGGACGAGCCTGTTCCTGCACCCGCAGAGCGGGCGCTACGTGGGTGTGCTGACCAACGCGGTGCACTACGGGCGCGACCGGACCGGTCTGGTGGACCTGCGTTCGGCCGCGCGCTCGGCGCTCACGCCCCAAGCCCACGAATCGTCTCCGTGAGGTGGTCGAGCAGCGCGACCAGGCCTTCGGGCCCTTCGACGACGAGGTCGGCGCGGTCGGCGACCTCGGTCACCTCGTCGGAGGAGGAGCACACGGTGAGTCCGGGGACCCCGCGCGCGCGAAGGTCGGCCACGGCGGCGAAGGCGGGCAGGTCGCCGAGGTCGTCGCCGGCGTAGAGGACGCTCCGGGCCGCCCTCTCCTCCACCAGGGAGGTGAGGGCCCCACCCTTGTCCACACCCTGTGGACGGAGCTCGATCACCCTGCGCCCGGGCTCCACCCTGAGACCCGCGCGCTCGGCCAGCGCCGCGAGCGGAGCGGCCAACAGGTCCAGGGCCGCGTCGGGGTCGGCCGCGCGCCGCGTGTGCACGGCCAGCGACCGCCCCTTGTCCTCGATCCAGGTGCCCTCCGGGGCGCCGGAGGACTCCACCAGGGAGGGGAGCTCGGCCCTGACCAGGGCGACACCGGGCGGAGGATCGGCGGCCAGCACCCGGCCGTCCGACCAGCGCTCCGCGCCGTAGTGGCCGAGCACGACGATCCCGGGCACCTCGTCCAACCCGCCGAGCCGTACGGCGGTGGCGGCGGGACGACCGGTGATCACCGCGACGGTGCCCAACCGGGAGGCCAGGGCCGTCAGGGCGGCCACGATCCCGGGTTGCGGGGCGGAGTCACGGGGGTCGGCGACGATGGGCGCCAGGGTTCCGTCGAAGTCGAAGGCGGCCAGCGCCCGGGAGGGGGCGCGGACCAGGGCGTCGAGCGCGGCGCGCCCCGACTCGGTGGTCGGCGCGGTCGGACCGTCTGCTGGGGACGAGGGCATGCGGGGACCTTGTCACTGTCGGGTGCGGTGCTCCGTGGTGGCACCGGGCGCGTGCGCTCCCGGTGACGTCGACTCCTCGTCTACCCGTTCCGGGCGTGTCCCACCCGAGGGGGCGGCTCCGCGACCCTCGCGCGCGGCCCGGCGGTGCGCACTAGAGATGGATGCCCAACTGCCGGGCGTTGCGTTGGCGTCTGCGGTCGGCGCGCAGGCGGCGCAGGCGTTTGACGGTCATCGGGTCGAAGGCGAGCGCCTCGGGGCGCTCCACCAGACCGTTGAGGAGCTGGTAGTAACGGGTCGCGGAGAACCCGAACTCGTCTCGGATCGCCTGTTCCTTGGAGCCCTCGAACTTCCACCACTGGCGTTCGAAGGCGAGGATGCGCTGTTCGCGCTCGGCGAGGGCCGACTGACCGTCGTCGGACGGACCGATATTCGGCATGGGACACCCCCTGGACGGGTAATTGGTTTGTCCGGATCGGCGCGACTCATGCTAGCGACTCGACATGCCGGATGAGGAGCGGAAGACCCAGGACTGGCACCAGGGATACAGTTACGTCTCCTACCCCCCAGGCCACTTGTCCAAGCCTGAATCCTGTGCACATGACAGAATCGCGAGGGTCCGGGGAGGGCCCGGCGCAGCACCGACCGCAACGTTCGAGGGAGCCAGACGTGCTCGGGGGCAACAGCCGTAGCAGGACACACCAGCGCCACGTTGTGAGCGCCACGGCGGGGGCCTGCGCGGCGCTCGCCGTACTGGGACTGACGGCGGTTCCAGCCGCCGCCGACGACGTCCCCGACTTCCGACCGGACCAGTGGAGCCTGGCCTCCATCGGGGCCCAGGAAGCCTGGGAGACCAGCCAGGGGCAGGGCGTCACCGTGGCCCTCCCGGGGGTCTCCGTCGACGAGGAACACCCCGACCTCAGGGACAACCTGGTGGTCGACACCGAGTTCGGGGGCAACGGCGGCGACACCGACCTGGGCACGGCCATGGGGGCCCTGGCCGTCGGGCACGGGCACGGCATGGACGCGGACGGCGGTGTACTGGGCGTGGCCCCGGCGGCGCGTCTGCTGGTCCTGCCCACCGGCACCGACTCCTCGGGTTCCGGCTCGGCCGACACCGGGGACGCCGACGCCACGGCGGGAACGGAGTCACCCGGCGCCGACGCCACCGCGGCGGCCGCCGACTCCGCCGACCTCGCCGACGTCATCGGCTACGCCGTCGAGCAGGGGGCACAGGTCGTCCTGCTGCCCACCGAGGTCGACCAGGACGAGGACCTCCAGGCCGCCACCGCGTCGGCCACCCGCAGCGGCACCCTGGTCGTCGCCCCGGCGGGCGGCGAGGACGACCCCAACGTCCTCGCGGTGGGCGGTGTGACCGAGGAGGGGACGCTCCTGCCCGACTCCCCGCCCGCCTCGGCGATCGGGCTCCTCGCGCCCGGCGCGGAGCTGTCCACCGCCGGGCCCGACATGGGCCAGGTCGACGTGACCGGAACGCCCTACGCGGCGGCGGTGGCCGCGGGCGCGGCGGCCCTGCTCAACTCCGAGTACCCGCAGCTCGGCTCCGAGCAGCTCCGCGCCGCGCTGGTGGAGGGGGCGCAGCAGGGGACCGAGGGACTGTCCTCCCTCTACCTGCCCGCCGCCGTCGAACAGGCCTCCGGCGAGGCCCAGGACATTCCGCTCGTCGACGACGACCTGGTGCAGGACGACTCACCGACCGTCCCGGTGTGGATGTGGTTCGCGCTCGTCGGCGTGGTACTGGCGCTGATCGTCATCCTGCTGGTGCTGTGGGTGCGCCGGAGCACCAAGGACCCCTACGGGGTGGAGGCCGAACGGCGCGAGGAGGACCAGCGCCTCGCGGCCGAGCGGGCCGAACAGGCCAAGGCGGAGGAGCGCCCCTCCCGGAGGAAGAAGGGCGGGCGCCGCCGCAAGACGTAGCCGTCGAGACCTCCGCCGGGCCGTCGCGGCCCCGTGGTGAGGCGCCGGACCCGTGGGGGAGGGCCGTGGCAGACCGGGCGAAAGTCCCGTGACGCCACGGCTTCTCGTTGGTTAGGGTGCGTGCGGAACCACCCCGCCCCCCGGGGGACTCGAGTCGAGTCCCCGGGTCGGCGGGCGCCTCGTTCCGGTACACACCCTGACTCGGCACACACCTCGACGGCGGGAGCCACCATGGTCCGAACACACGACGGTAGCGCGGGCGACGCGGACTACGGGGTCATCTCCCGCACGTACACGGACCACCGTCAACCGGAACCGAGGATCGCCGCGCTGGTGCACGCGGCCCTGGGCGGTGCCCGGACGGTGCTCAACGTCGGTGCCGGGGCCGGGTCCTACGAACCCTCCGCCCTCGACGTCACGCCGGTGGAGCCCTCGTCCAGCATGCGCGCCAGACGCCCCGCGCACCTGGCCCCGGCGGTCGACGGCACCGCGGAGTCGCTTCCCTTCCCCGACGGCTCCTTCGACGCCGCCATGACCACCTTCAGCGTCCACCAGTGGTCCGACACGGCCCGCGGACTCGCCGAGGTCCGCCGGGTCACCACCGGGCCCGTGGCGGTGCTGACCTGCGATCCGGCCCTGGTGCGCGACTTCTGGCTGTACGACTACTGCCCCGAGGTCCTGGACACCGAGGCCCGGCGCTACCCGGCGCCGTCGGCCCTCGCGGAGGGGCTGGGCGGGACGACCACGGTCACCCGCGTGCCGATCCCGCTCGACTGCTCGGACGGGTTCAACGAGGCCTACTACGGACGCCCCGAGCTGTTGCTCGACCCCGGTGCCCGCCAGGCCTGCTCCGCCTGGAGCTTCGTCGACGAGGACGCGCACGCCCGCTTCCACGAGCACCTCACCCGCGACCTGCGCGACGGCACGTGGGACGCGCGCCACGGACACCTCCGCGAACTCCCCGAATGGGAGGGCTCACTCGTCCTGGTGGTCTCCACTCCGGACGGGCCCAGCGCGGTGTGACCGTCGCGTTCGGTCAGGGCGTTCCGACGTTCGGTGACGCACGAATGCGCGTGCATATGTAAGGCACGCGGAAAGCCTTGACGCGGGTGCGACGGGAGACAAGGCTTTGTGGAATGTCGCCCCTCGAAACGCCCTCTCTGCCCTCCCGAGGAGATAAGCGGGTCGTGTCCGACCCGATGGCACGCAATCTGGTCAACGGTCGCGTGCGCCTCTCCGACCCCGACCCGAAGTGGCCCTACCTGTTCCGCCAGGAGGAGTCCCGCATCCGGGGAGCCCTCGGCGACCGCGTACTGACCCTGGAACACGTCGGCTCCACCTCGGTGCCCGGCCTGGCCGCCAAACCGTGCGTGGACCTGGTCATGACGGTCGCCGACTCCGCCGACGAGTCCGCCTACCTCCCCGACCTGGAGAGGGTCGGGTACGCGCTGGTCATCGCGGAACCCGACTGGTTCGAGCACCGGGTGCTCAAGGGGCCCAACGTCAACCTCAACCTCCACGTGTTCGGCGCGGGGTGCGAGGAGGTCGACCGGATGCGGCTCTTCCGCGACTACCTCGCGGCGGACGCCGGGGCGCGCGAACGCTACACCGCCGTCAAACGCGAGCTGTCCGAGCTCACCTGGAAGCGCATCCAGGACTACGCCGACGCCAAGTCCGACATCGTCACGGAGCTCCTGGCCGAGGCCGAGGCATGGCGCGCGCGAACCCCGGGCCAGGGCTGAGACCCGCCCCGGGCGCGCCCGCGTGAGCCCCGGCGGTGCCGACCCGACACCGCCGGACGGCGTGGACACGGCGCGCCGACCGGCGGCCCGTCCCCCGCGACCACGTCCTGACCGATGACCACCGCCCGACCGGTCCTGAACCCACCGGGGCGGTGCCGGGCACCGATCCGCTTCGGGGCCCGGCCCGGTTCCGTCAGGGCGCGTCGTCCCGTCCCGGGCACGGGTGCCCCCGGCGTCCCCGCCTGCTCAGGCGCCGCCCACGCGCAGGGACCGCAGCTGCTCCTGGAACCACCGGCGCGGAGGCAGCGCCACGGCCGCCTCGGCCAGCCGCTCCCGGCGCTCCTTGCGTTCCGGAGCGGGCATCGACAGCGCCCGGTGCAGCGCCTCCGCGGTCTCCACCGTGTCGTAGGGGTTGACCAGCAGGGCGTCCGCACCCAGCTCGTCCGCCGCGCCCGCCTCACGTGAGAGCACCAGGACCGAGTCCCGCTCGGACAGGACCGGGCCCTCCTTGGCGACCAGGTTCATGCCGTCCCGGATCGGGTTCACCAGGAGCACGTCCGCGATCTGGAACGACGCCAGCGATCGCGGGTAGTCGTCGTTGACCTCCAGCACCAGCGGGGTCCACTCCGGCGTCGCGAACTCCTCGTTGATCTCCCTCGCGGTCCGCAGCACCGCGTCGGTGTACTCCCGGTACTCGGGTACGTCGCCCCGGCTGGGGTAGGCGAAGGCCAGGTGGGTGACGCGGCCGCGCCACTCCGGGTGCGCCGTGAGCAGCTCGCGGTACGCCTCCAACCCGCGCACGATGTTCTTGGAGAGCTCGGTGCGGTCGACCCGGACGATGAGCCGGGTGTCGCCCACCGCCTCGCCCAGAGTCCGCCTGCGGTCGGCCACGGCGGGATCGGACGCGCTCTCCCGCAGGCCGGTCTCGTCGGCGCCCAGCGCGTGCACGCCCACCTGGACGACCCGGCCGCCGTGCTCCACGGTGCCCCGTTCGAGGTCGACGTCGGCGCGCAGGACCTCGGCGCAGCAGCGCAGGAACGCGTTCGCCCACCGCGGGCTGTGGAACCCCAGCCGGTCGGCGCCGAGCATCCCCTCCAGCAGTTCCCGGGCCACCTGGTCGGGCAGCATGCGGAAGTACTCCGGCGGGGCCCAGGGCGTGTGCGAGAAGTGCGCGATGCGCAGGTCGGGGCGGCGTGCCCGCAGGATGCGCGGCACCAGCGCCAGGTGGTAGTCCTGCACGGCCACGCGCGCGTTCTCGGCGGCGCCGCCCACGAGGGCCTCGGCGAAGGCGTTGTTGTAGGCGGTGTAGTCCTCCCACAGGCGTCGGAACTCCGAGCCGAAGGAGGGCGAGTTCGGGGTGTCGTAGAGCAGGTGCTGCACGAACCACAGGGTCGAGTTGGCCACCCCGGTGTAGGCGCCGGAGAAGGTCGTCTCAGGGAGTTCCAGCATGTGGACGCGCATGCCGTCGAGGTCGTGCGCGCGGTCCAGTCGGGCCCCGGGTGCCTCGGCGGCCGCCCGGCGGTCGGCGTCGGACAGGGCGGCGCACACCCAGAGCCCGTCGATCTCGGAGGCCACGGAGATCATTCCCGAGACCAGGCCGCCCCCGCCCCGACGGTGCTCCAGGGAGCCGTCGTCGGCGGTGGAGAAGGAGACCGGCCCCCTGTTGGAGGCGATGAGGATCTCGGCCTTGTCCACTGGTCGTCCTCTCGACGAAGGATGGGTCGTGGTTCACGCTCCCCCTAGGTCTCGCCTGGAGCCGGTGACCCCAAACCCCCTCGGGGGCAACGGTGGACACCGTCACACCCGTGGAGGAGCCGCCGTTCGCACCCCCGGAACGCACCGGCTTCCCGCCCCTGGCGGACACTTCCGTCTCACCATGTGGGAGGAGTTGTGTAATCCGGATCACCCGGCGTGGAAAACGGGTCGCATCCTCGGTTACAGTGACGGTGCGTTCTCGAAGGAGAACCGCCACAACTTCATATTGCTCATCCAGAGGGGTGGAGGGACCGGCCCTGCGAAGCCCCGGCAACCATCTCGACATGTGGAACCGCGATCACCGCGTCCCGTCGAGACAGGTGCCAACTCCGGCCTGGGGTCAAGGTGGCCACCAGGAAAGATGAGGGGAGACGCCTCGCCATGGCGATTGCCGCCGCCGAACCCACCTCCGTCCGCGCCTTCGGCCCGGGAACCGCGCTGTCCTGTCGGGAGTGCGGGGAGCGCTACGAACTCTCGCCGATCTTCGCCTGCCAGTTCTGCTTCGGCCCCCTGGAGATCGCCTACGACTTCGGGACCGTCACCCGCGAGCAGATCGAGAGCGGCCCCAAGAACATCTGGCGCTACCGCTCCCTCCTCCCGGTCCCCGACAACGTGGCCGACCTGCCCAACATGAACCCCGGCCTCACCCCCCTCGTCAGGGCCGACCGCCTCGCCGCCGAACTCGGCCTGCGCTCCCTGTACGTCAAGGACGACTCGGCCAACCCCACGCACTCCTTCAAGGACCGGGTCGTCGCGATCGCCGTCGAGGCCGCCCGCACCTTCGGCTTCACCACGCTCTCGTGCTCCTCCACCGGCAACCTCGCCGGTGCGGTGGGCGCCGCCGCCGCGCGCGCCGGGTTCGACTCGTGCGTGTTCATCCCCGCCGGTCTGGAGGAGGGCAAGGTCGTGATGGCCGCCGTGTACGGCGGGAAGGTCGTGGCCATCGACGGCAACTACGACGACGTCAACCGCTTCTGCTCCGAGCTCATCGGCGACGAGGCCGGGGAGAGCTGGGGCTTCACCAACGTCAACCTGCGGCCCTACTACGCCGAGGGCTCCAAGACGCTGGCCTACGAGATCGCCGAGCAGCTCGGCTGGCGCCTGCCCGAGCAGATCGTCATCCCGATCGCGTCCGGCTCCCAGCTCACCAAGATCGACAAGGGCTTCCAGGAGCTGATCCGGGTCGGCCTGGTCGAGGACCGCCCGTACAAGGTGTTCGGGGCGCAGGCCACCGGTTGCTCGCCGGTCGCCCGCGCGTGGGCCGAGGGGCACGACGTCATCCAGCCGGTCAAGCCGGACACGATCGCCAAGTCGCTGGCGATCGGCAACCCCGCCGACGGCCCGTACGTGCTGGACATCGCCACCCGCACCGGCGGTTCGATCGAGCACGTCGGCGACGACGAGATCGTCGACGCCATCAAGCTGCTGGCCCGCACGGAGGGCATCTTCGCGGAGACCGCAGGCGGCGTGACCACCGGAGTCCTGCGCAAGCTGGTGCGCGAGGGCACGCTCGACCCCGAGGCGGAGACGGTCATCGTCAACACGGGTGACGGGCTCAAGACCCTCAACGCCGTCGACTCGGGCGTCACCGCCACGATCAAGCCGTCCCTGGAGGCCTTCAAGGCCGAGGGCCTGGCCTGATCCCCGGGCCCGCGCCCGCACCCACCACCCCGCGCAGCACCCACGTCCCAGGAGTACGAACACCATGAGCGTCAGCGTCCGCGTGCCCACCATCCTGCGCACCTACACCAACGACGTGTCGGAGGTGACCGCCGAGGGCGGCACCCTGGCCGAGGTCCTCGACGACCTGGAGGCCAACCACCCGGGCATCCGCGCCCGCGTGCTCGACGACAACGGCAAGGTCCGCCGCTTCGTCAACGTCTACGTCGGTGACGAGGACGTCCGCTTCGACCAGGGCCTCCAGACCGAGGTCCGGGACGGCCAGCAGATCTCGATCATCCCGGCCGTCGCCGGGGGCTGCTGACCCCGAGGCACCACACGGACGGGGCGGGCGCCGGAGGGCGCCCGCCCCGTCCGTGTGCCCGTCCCCTCGTAACCTGGGAGGAGGACTCTTCCGGGGATGAGGGTGGCGATGTCGGCGACGCGGTTGTTGGTGCTCGGTGTGGTGCGCATTCACGGGCGGGCGCACGGGTACCGGGTGGGCCGTGAACTCATGGGGTGGGGTGTCGAGGAGTGGGCCAACGTGAAGTGGGGGTCCCTCTACCACGCTCTGCGCAAACTCTCCGAACAGGGCAAGCTCCGTGAGTTCGTGGCCGAGGGGGAGGCGTCCGGCCGGACCTCCTACGAGGTCACCGAGGACGGTGAGGCCGAGTTCCACCGGCTCCTGCGCAAGGCGCTGAGTTCGACCGAGGACGAGGCCCTGCTGTGCGCCGGTGTCACCCTGATGATCGCGCTGACCCGCGCTGAGGCGATCGGCCTGTTGCGGCAGAGGTTGGCACGGTTGGAGGAGGACGAGGCCGAGCTGCGCGCGTCGATGGACCTGCCCGACTCCGAGTGGGGCAAGCCCCCACACGTGCGCGAGCTGTTCCGGTTCTGGTCGTACTCGCTCGACTCGGGCACGGCATGGACCCGGCAGCTGATCTCCTCCCTTGAGACGGGGAGGTACGTCATGGCCGACGACGGACCTGACGACGGTCCCCGGCAGCCGGGACCGCTCCCGGTCTGAGCTGCCCGAGACCCTCGCCCGCCGCGGCGCTGCCCCGCACCGGGTCCCCTTCTGGGACCCACGCCCACGTATTCAAACTTGAACATCCCTTCGGTGTGGTGCATCATGTCCCCGTATTCAAGTTTTAATACGGAGGGCTCGATGATCCGCACACAGGAGCTGACCCGGCACTTCCGGATCGGCAAGGAGACCGTCGAAGCCGTGCGCGGCGTCGACATCGAGGTGGCCGAGGGGGAGGCCGTCGCGCTCCTCGGACCCAACGGCGCGGGTAAATCCACCACCCTGCGCATGCTCACCACGCTTCTCGAACCCACGTCCGGGAGCGCCACCGTCGCCGGGCGCGACGTGCGCGCCGAACCCGCCGAGGTGCGCCGCCGGATCGGGTTCGTCGGGCAGGGCCACGGCGCCGGGGAGGACCAGCGGGTCCGCGACGACCTCCGCACCCAGGGCCTCCTGTACGGCCTGGACCGCCGCGCCGCGGGACGTCGCTCGGACGCCCTGCTGGAGATGCTCGACCTCACCCCCGCCGCCGGGCGCGAGGTCGCCAACCTCTCCGGCGGTCAACGGCGCCGACTCGACATCGCCATGGGCCTGGTCCACCACCCAGATCTGCTCTTCCTGGACGAACCCTCCGCGGGTCTGGACCCCCACAGCCGGGCCAACCTGTGGGAACACGTCGCACGGCTGCGCGCGGAGTTCGGCACGACGATCGTGCTCACCACCCACTACCTGGACGAGGCCGACTCCGCGGCAGAACGGGTCCTGGTCATCGACCACGGCCGCGTGATCGCCGACGGCACGCCGGAGGAACTCAAGGGGCGCGTCTCCGGCGACCTGGTCGGGCTCGCCCTCGCCGACGAGGACCAGGCCCGCGCGGCCGTGGGCGTGGCCGAGCGGATCGCCCCGAACGGCGACGCCGGGGTCCATGACGGACCCGGGGCCCAACACGAGGTGCGGTTCAGGGTGGAACACGGAGACGCGGTGCTCCCCGAACTTCTGCGCGCCCTCGACGCCGCGGGCCTCGACGTGCGTGCCGTCCAGGTGCAGCGGCCCACCCTGGACGACGTGTTCCTGACCCTGACCGGCCGCAGTCTGCGCGAGGAGGACCAGTGACCGCCGTCGACCGGACCGCGACCGTGCCCGATGCGCCCACACGGGCGGCCGGAGGATTCGCGGGGGTGCTGCGCGACACCGGGACCGTCCTCGCGCGCCAGGCGCGACCCGTCCTGGGGCGGCCGTTCATGATCGTCTTCGGAATGCTCCAGCCACTGCTGTACCTGGTGCTGTTCGCGCCACTGCTCACCGGGCTGGCGGGGGCCGAGGGCGAGAACCCGTGGCAGTGGTTCGTGCCCGGCCTGTTGGTGATGCTGGCCCTCTTCACCGCCGGGTTCGCCGGGTTCGGCCTGTTGCCGGAGCTGTCCTCGGGCGAATTCGAGCGGATGCTGGTCACCCCGGTCAGCCGGGTGGCGCTCCTGCTCGGCCGGGTCCTGGGCGATCTCGCGACCATGCTGGTCCAGATGGCGCTCATCCTCGTGCTGGTGCTGCCGTTCGGATTCCGAACCACCGTGCCCGGCGCACTCGCGGGATTCGCCCTGCTCGCCGTGCTGGGGATCGGGCTGGCCACACTGTCGTACCTGGCCGCGATGGTCGCCAAGCACACCTACGTGTTCGCCCCGATCGTCCAGACCGTGATGGTGCCCCTCATGCTCCTCTCGGGTCTGCTCCTGCCGATGGAGCTGGCCCCGGGGTGGCTGTACACGCTGTCGCGGTTCAACCCGGTGGCGCATGTGGTGGACGCCGCCCGGGTGCTCTTCGACGGCGGTCCGTGGGACGGCACGGTCCTGCTCGGTTGGGCGATGGCGCTCGGACTGGCGTGCGTAGCGATGGCTGTGGGCGCACGCTCGATGCGCCGCCTCAACGGCTGAACGGGCGGACCCCTGGTCATCGGGCCGGTGACCGCCCGGCCACCGGTTCCTCCGGGGGTCCGTCCTCTGTTCGCCGAGCGCTCAAACCCGCACGTCGGGGGATGTTTCGCCTGGTCAGTGTGGTTTCTCCGATCGTCGAAATCGTGACCACATCGTTTGCACTCTCCAGGGTCGAGTGCTAAAAAAGGGAGTGGTTAGCACTCACCTTCACCGAGTGCTAACCGGATCGAGGCTGCGAGATCGCGGACCTCCGGCAGCAGGGTTGCCGGAGCGGAAGCGGTCGTCCGTCGCGGGCGCACGCCTCGTCCCATCGCGTATCAGCCCGGTTACGGGAGGACAGAACTCAATGGCAGCCAAACTGATCGCGTTCGACGAGGAGGCCCGTCGCGGCCTCGAGCGCGGCATGAACCAGCTCGCGGACGCCGTCAAGGTCACGCTCGGCCCGAAGGGTCGCAACGTCGTCCTGGAGAAGAAGTGGGGCGCCCCCACGATCACCAACGACGGTGTCTCCATCGCCAAGGAGATCGAGCTCGAGGACCCGTGGGAGAAGATCGGGGCCGAGCTGGTCAAGGAGGTCGCCAAGAAGACGGACGACGTCGCCGGTGACGGTACGACCACCGCCACCGTCCTGGCCCAGGCGCTCGTGCGCGAGGGTCTGCGCAACGTCGCCGCCGGCGCCAACCCGATCGGCCTCAAGCGCGGCATCGAGGCCGCCGTGGCCCGCATCAACGAGGAGCTCGGCAACCTCTCGAAGGACGTCGAGACCAAGGAGCAGATCGCCTCCACCGCCTCCATCTCCGCTGGTGACACCCAGATCGGCGAGACCATCGCCGAGGCGATGGACAAGGTCGGCAAGGAAGGCGTCATCACCGTCGAGGAGGGGCAGACCTTCGGGCTCGAGCTGGAGCTCGCCGAGGGCATGCGCTTCGACAAGGGCTACATCTCGCCCTACTTCGCCACCGACCTCGAGCGCATGGAGACGGTCCTCGAGGACCCCTACATCCTCATCGTCAACTCGAAGATCTCCAACAACAACGAGTTCCTGCCCGTTGTCGAGAAGGTCCTCCAGTCCGGCCGTCCGCTGATGGTCATCGCCGAGGACGTCGCCGACGGCGCCCTCCAGACCCTCGTGGTCAACAAGATCCGCGGCACCTTCAAGTCCGTCGCCGTCAAGGCCCCGGGCTTCGGTGACCGCCGCAAGGCCCAGCTCGGCGACATCGCCGTGCTGACCGGCGGTCAGGTCATCACCGAGGAGGTCGGCCTCAAGCTCGAGAACACCGAGCTCGACCTGCTCGGCCGCGCCCGCAAGATCGTCGTCACCAAGGACGAGACCACCATCGTCGACGGTGCCGGTGACGCCACCGCCATCGCCGGTCGCGTGAACGAGATCCGCAACGAGATCGAGCGCACCGACTCCGACTACGACCGCGAGAAGCTCCAGGAGCGTCTCGCGCGCCTGGCCGGCGGCGTGGCCGTCATCAAGGCCGGTGCCGCCACCGAGGTGGAGCTCAAGGAGCGCAAGCACCGCATCGAGGACGCCGTTCGCAACGCCAAGGCCGCGGTCGAGGAGGGCATCCTGCCCGGTGGCGGCGTCGCGCTGCTCCAGGCCAGCGTCCCCGCGTTCGAGAAGCTGGACCTCGACGGTGACGAGGCCATCGGCGCCGACATCGTGCGTCGCGCCATCGCCGAGCCGCTCAAGCAGATCGCGGTCAACGCCGGTCTCGAAGGCGGCGTCGTGGCGGACAAGGTCAAGAACCTGGAGCCCGGGTTCGGCCTGAACGCCGCCAGCGGCGAGTACACCGACCTGTTCAAGGACGGCGTCATCGACCCGACCAAGGTCACCCGTTCCGCCCTGCAGAACGCGTCGTCCATCGCTGGTCTGTTCCTGACCACCGAGGCCGTCATCGCCGACAAGCCGGAGAAGGCCGCGGCTCCCGCCGGCGACCCGACCGGTGGCATGGGCGGCATGGACTTCTAGCAGGTCCGTGACACCGGGCGCGAGCCCGTAGGCGCCTGAGGTCGATACGCGACCTCGCCCGCGACGACCGGGCGGCCCCACCAGGGCCGCCCGGTTTCGCTCGTCCCGGGTCACTCCCCGGCCGCGCCCTGGGGCCGGATCGCGTCGGCCAGAGGATGCCAGCCCCGGTCACCGGGAAGGACCCGCGCCGACTCCGGCCCGTAGGAGCCCCGGGGATAGGGCTCGGGCCGCGCCGTGTCGCGCAGGAGCGGGTCCACGATCCGCCACGACTCCTCGACCACGTCGAAGCTCACGAACCGCTCGGGGTCGCCCGCCACGGCGTCGCGCAGCACGTGGTCGTAGGCCTCGTGACCCCGCCCCAACTGGCGCTCCACGTCGGCGCCGAGCACCAGTCGGGCCGCCGAGTCGCCCTCGGCCCCGGGTTCGTTGAGCAGCATCTCGAAGGTCACCCCGGACCACGGCTCCAGCTGGAACCGGACCAGGTTGGCAGGGCCCGGGTAGAGGACGGGTGCGGGGCGCCGGAGCTCGGCCACCACCTCCCACGCGGTGAGCGGCATGTTCTTGCCCGAGCGCACGTAGAACGGCACCCCCGACCAGCGGCGGTTGTCCACCCACATGCGCAGCGCGAAGAAGGTCTCCGAGGTGGAGTCGGGCCGCACCCCCTCCGTGTCCAGGTAGCCGTCGTAGCGGCCCCGGACGGCGTCGGCCGGTTCGAGGGTGCGCACGGCCCGCAGCAGACGCAGCTTCTCGTCCTTGAGCGCGACGGCGCCCGTGGTCACCGGGGCGTCCATGGTGAGCAGGGCGAACAGTTGGAGGAGGTGGTTCTGGAACACGTCCCGGACCGCCCCGGCGGCGTCGTAGAAGGAGCCCCGGTCGTCCACCCCGAAGTCCTCGGCCATGGTGATCTGCACGTTGTCCACGTACGTCCGGTTCCACACGGGCTCCAACAGGGTGTTGCCGAACCGGGTCACCGGAAGTCCGCGGATCGGTTCCTCTCCGAGGAAGTGGTCGACCAGGTACAGGCTCTCCGAGGGAAAGCAGTCCAGGAGCGCCCGGTGGAGTTCGCGGGCCGAGGCGAGGTCGTGCCCGAAGGGCTTCTCCACGACCAGACGGCTGTCGCGGTGCAGCCCCGCCTCCGCGAGCGAGCGGGCGACCGTCGTGAACAGGGCGGGTGGTACCGCGAGGTAGTGGGCGGTGTGCGAACCCTCGGGGAGGAGGGCGGCCAGGTCCGCGTAGGTGCCGGGGTCGTTGAGGTCACCGGCGACCAGGGTCATCCGGTCCGTGAGGGAGCGCAGGGCCGCCTCGTCGACGGTGGTGCCGCGCTCGGAGTCCGTCTCGGCGAGGTGCTCGGTGACGGCCTCGCGGGTGCGGCGCCGCAGGGTCTCGGTGTCCCAGTCGCAGCGGGCCACCCCCACGATCCGGGTGCGGGGCTCCTCCCGGGTGGCCAGGTGGTAGAGGGCGGGCATGAGGTACTTCCGGGCGAGGTCCCCGGTCACCCCGAAGATCACCAGGGTGTCGGCGTTGGGTCCCGTGGTCATGCTGTCCCCCCGTCGGCTGCCGGTGCGCGGTCCGCGCACGGTGGCGGTACCCGGTTCGCACCGGTGACGCGCCCAAGGGCGGGCCAAGAAAGGGTGACCGGGCCGCCGAGGTCCCAGAGTTCACGAGGTGCTCGGGGTCCAGGGCCACCTCGACCCCGATCCGCCGGTCGGAGCGGGCCCGGTCGGGGGGTCTAGGGGCGGGGAGGGCGATCCGCGCCCGTGGCGTCGAGCCAGGCCCGGACCGCCGCCCCCACCTGCGGGGTGAGGTCGCTGGCCGCGTACTCCTCGGCGGGAAGCCACCGGTACGCCGTGTGCTCGTCGGAGAGCACCACCTCCGCGCCGTCGTGGGGGAGGGCGAAGGTGAACTGGCGCTTGGGGAACCCGTGCCGGGACACGTAGTCGAACCAGGTCACGAAGGGGTCCAGGGGGAGCGGCCCGCCGGGCCGACCGATCTCCTCGCGTAGCTCCCGGGCCAAGCCGTCCAGGACCGTCTCCCCGGGGTCGACCCCGCCCGAGGGCAGGCTCTCCGCGCCGGGGAAGGACGTGTCGTCGTCGCGGCGGCGGAGCAGGAGGATCTCACTCCGCGCGTTCCGGTGCACGATCGCGCCCGCCGAGAACCGCGTGATCCCCGCTCGGCGCGCGGCCTCGTCCAGGTCGGCGAAGGTCACGGGTCCCATGGAGCTCATGGGCCGACCGTATCCGGACGGACGCCGGGGGCACGGGCGGCCCGGGCCCGGGGCGCGGGCTCCCGGGGCGTCACCGCGGCCCGGTGACGCGCAGGGCCACCAGGGTGGCGACCAGCCAGGCCGCCCCGGCCACCGCCAGAGTGGCGGCGGCGGGAGCTCCGGCGACGTGGGCCAGGCCTCCGAGTGTGAGAGGGGGGAGGACGGTGCCGCCCAGGACGAGGAGGGCGGCCGAGGCCCGTTCCGCCGCTGAGCCCGCGCGGGTCCTCGCCCTGAACCGGGCCCAGAGCCCTCCCGAGCCGATGCCCGCCTCCATCCGGTAGGTGAAGGGGGTCCGGTCGATGTCGACGTCCGCTCTCGCGCGCGGGGGTTCGTCGTCCAGACGAATCTCCCTCACGCGGTCTTCCCGAGCCTGCCGCTCCTGCGGGAGCCGGCCTCGGGGATCTCCCATGAACGAACCTCCAGACGTTGGCGTACGGGGGCGGTGCCGCGCCCGGGCCGGTGGGTCCGGGGCAGGCGCCGATGACGCCGGAGCGCCGAGTGTCCACGCCGGGATCGTAGCATGGAGGCTGTTTTCATGCATCAAACATGATGCGAGAAGATGTATTTTCCCTTCACGACAGGCATCTGTTAGGGTCTTCTTAGCCTTACCAAAGATGCGATCGGGATCGGGGGCGGGAATGGCCGGAGCCGGCGAGCGGTGGGTTCCGGCTCCGTGCCCTCGCGCGAGGCCGCGTTCCACGCGTCTTCCCGCTGTTCGAGCCCACCGTCGTCACGTCACAGAGCGAGGTCGCGCCATGTCGTCCCACAGCACGGAAACGGAACTGACCGACTCCTCCCAGGGGCGGGGACGTCCGGCCGGGAGAAGGCCCGCCGGTTCGTCGGCGCGGGTCACCGTCAACCTCACCGCGCGCTCCACCAAGGCGCTGGAGGAGGCCGTCGCCGCCACGGGTGACACCCAGACCGACGTCATCAACCGGGCGCTCCAGGTGTACGCGTACCTGGAGTCGGTCATGGCCGAGGGCGGCCACGTGTACGTGGAGAACGCCGAGCGCCAGGAGCGCGAGCGCCTGCGCTTCTTCTGACGCTCCGCCGCCGTCGTGCCGCCCGCCCCTCCTCCCGTGACCTCCCGACCCTGGGCGCCGAGTGCCCACACACCAACGCACGCGGTCGGGAGCGGGCTCCGGGAACACCGCCGGAGCCCGCACGGACGCCTCCTCAGACCCGCAGGAGGGTGAGGTAGGCGAAGCCGAGGGTCTCCCGCTGGCCGTGCACACGGGCGTGACGGTGTCGGTCGGCCCGGTCGCGGACCTCGTCGAAGTCGGGGGAACCGGGGTTCTCCGCCAGCCAGTCCTCCCAGCCCAACGCGTGCAGGTTCTCGAACTCGTCCCACTCGTCCACGGTGGTCTCCGCCAGCGCGATCAGCCGGAAGCCGTGGGAGAGCGCGAAGTCCACCAACTCCGGAAGCGGGCGGTGCTGCGCGCGCGGGACGGACGGCATGGCGGCCATCTCCGCGTCGGTCGGCGGCCGCTTCCAGAAGCACTCTCCGAACACCGCCCGGCCGCCCGGGCGGGTCAGGTCGGCCAGGGCCTCCAGGGCGTTGGCCGTGTGCGTCACCGGGTCGCCGCCCCAGACGTGGCTAGCACCGATGTTGAGCACCACGTCCGCGCGCCCGCCCCGCCACGCGCCCGCGTCCCCGGCCACCAGCTCGACCCGGTCGGCGAGACCGCGCTCCTCGGCGTTGGCGCGGCCGAACCGCACGTAGTCCTCGCTGAGGTCGATGCCGAAGCCGGTCGCGGTGGGCGCGGTGGCCAGCGCACGCAGCAGGAGCTCGGCCCAGCCGCAGCCGATGTCCACCAGGTGGCGGCCCTCCAGCGGGCCGAGGGAGCGGATCAGCCGGACGGCCCGCTCGTCGTTGAGCGGGCCGTTGAAGTCGACGTCGCGGTACAGGGGGGGAATATCCGGGGTGGTCATCCGCGCAGTGTCACCCGGACGGGGACGCCGTGTCCACCGGTTTTCGGCGGGTCGGTGCCGGTGCGGTCCCCGGCCCCCGGGCCCCGCGGACTCAGCCCTCGCCGTGCCAGGCGTGCCACAGCGCGGCGTAGGAACCGCCCCGGGCCAGGAGCTCGTCGTGGGTGCCGAGCTCGACGATCTCCCCACCGTCCACCACCGCGACGCGGTCCGCGTCGTGCGCGGTGTACAGGCGGTGGGCGATGGCCACCACGGTGCGCCCCGCCAGGACCCCGGCGAGCGAGCCCTCCAACCTGCGGGCCGAACGCGGATCGATCATCGAGGTGGCCTCGTCCAGAACCAGGACCTGCGGGTCGGCCAGCACCACGCGGGCCAGGGCCAGCTGCTGCACGTGGGCCGGGTCGAGGGCCTCCTGGCCCGAGCCCACCCGGGTGTCCAGCCCCTCCGGCAGCGCCCGCACCCAGGAGTCGGCGTCCACCGCCTCCAGGGCTCGCCACAACCGGTCGCGGTCCACGTGCTCGTCCTCCAGCGCCAGGGCGAGGTTCTCGGCGACCGTGCCCCGGAACACGTGGCTCTCCTGGCTGAGCAGGATCACGCGTTCACGACGCTCCTCGGGGGTCGACGCCGCGAGGTCCTCGCCACCCACGCGCACGGTCCCGGACCCCGGCAGGTACACCCCGGCCAGCAGCTTGCCGAGAGTGGACTTCCCGGCACCGCTGGGGCCCACCATGGCGAGCCGCTCGCCGGGGCGCAGGTCGAGGTCCACCCCGCGCAGCACCTCCTTGCCGGGGACGTAGCCGAACCGGACGCCGCGGATCTCCACGGCACCCGGTTCGCCGGTGTCGGCTCCGCCGGTTCCGGGGGCGCCCCCGGAACCGGCCGCCGGACGCACGGGCTCCTCGGTGTCCTGGACCCCAAGTAGGCGGCGCAGCGCCGTGAATCCCACCATCACGTTGTCGATCTGGTCGATCATGTGCTCCAGGGGGCGGGCCATCTGCACGGTCAGGAACACCGCCGTGGCGATCTGTCCCAGGGACATCTCTCCCTGGGTGTGCAGAAGACCCGCGACCAGGAAGGTCGTCGCCGAGGCGAACATGTACGAGAACTCCAGCGGCGGATACCACACCGTCCGCAACCAGAGCGTGTACCGCTCCGCCAGGTAGGCGCGGTGCACGTCGGCGTCGGTGCGCAGGTCCTGCCACTCCTGTCGGCCCAGGGCCTCCAGGGTGTGCGCCCCCTCCACGGTGTCGCTCACGCCCTGCGTCAGTCGGGAGTAGGTGCCCATCTCGGCGAGGTACCCGTCCGGGGCCCGCCGCGCGTACCAGCGGGTACTCACCCAGATCACCAGGACGGACGGCACCCACGCGAGCAGGAGCGCCGGGTGCAGGAACGCCTGGGCGACCAGGATGACCAGGACGGTCGCCACGCCGGTCGCGATCTGCGGCACCGAGTCGCGCACCATGTAGTTGAGCGCGTTGATGTCGCGGCCGGTCCGAGCGACCAGGTCGCCGGTACCCGCGCGCTCCACGGTTCCCAGGGGCAGCCGCAGGACCGCCCGGACGAACTCCTCGCGCAGCTCGGCCAGCAGCCCCTCACCGAGCCGGATCGACTGGGCCACCGCGCCCAGGAGCAGGGCGGCGTTCGCCAGCAGCGAGACCACGATGACCACGGCCATGGCGTCCACGCGTCCCGGGGTGGTGCCCTCGCGGACGGCGTCGACGATCAGCCCGAGCACCCACGGGGCCACCAGAGCCGCACCCGTGGCCAGGGCGTACAACGCCACCACCTGGGACAGGAGCACTCCGTGCTCGCGGCCCGCGAGACGGAGCCTGCGCCACACCGCCGAGGTGGAGGCCACGGGAAGGGCGGACGGGTCGACCGGGGCGGTGGGCGGACCGCCCGGACGCGTGGTGCCGGTGCCGTGACCGGTCGGCGGTGCGGGGGACCGCCCCGGGGCGCGGGTGCGGGGGTCGCTGGTCTGGGTCATACCTTCTCCTCCTCCAGCGTCGTGCGCAGGACGGTGGCGGCGTAGCCGTCGTGGGTGCGGAGCAGGTCCCGGTGGGCGCCCTCGGCCACCACACGGCCCTCCACGAGGAACTGCACGTGGTCGGCCCGGTCCAACAGCAGGGGGCTGGTGGTGACCACACCGGTGGTGCGGTCGGCGCGAACCCCCCGGAGGCGTTCGGCGACGGCCGCCTCCGAGTGGGCGTCCACAGCCGAGGTGGGTTCGACGAGGATCAGCACGTCGGGGTCGCTCAGCAGGGCGCGGGCCAACCGGAGGCGCTGCTGCTGACCGCCGGAGTACTCGCGGCCGCGTTCGGTGAGCTCGACGTCCAGACCCAGCGGGGACTGGGCGAGCACGTCCTCCGCCGACGCGGCGCGCAGCACGGCGGTCACGCCCCCGTCCGTGTGGTCGGCGCGGGGGTCGAGTTCGTCGCGCAGCCGCCCGGAGAACAGGTGGGCGTCGTTGCCCGCGACCAGCACGCGGCGGCGCACCTCCCTCAGAGGGAGCCGGTCCAGGGGGACGGACGACAGCTCGGCGCCGCCGTCTCGGTAACGGCCCAGCCGCTCCACCAGGGGACCCACGTCGGCCCGGTCGGCGCAGACCACGCCGGTGACCCGCCCGTGCGCCAGGAGCACACCGCTGGCCGGGTCGCGCAGGTCGTACGGGCCGGTGGGGGCCGGGGCGGGGACCTCGGGGTCGGTGAGGTCGTGCTCCATACCCAGCACCCGCACCACGCGGGCGGCGGCGACCCGCGCGGAGACCAGGGAGGAACTCACCAGCATGACGAAGCGGACCGAGGCCGCCAGCGCGCCGGTGTAGCCGTAGAAGGCGACGAGCTCACCCACGGTGATCTCACCGACCAGCGCCAGTCGGGCGCCGTACCAGACGATCCCCACCAGCAGCAGGCCCGGATACAGGGTGCGGACCGCCTCCAGGGCGGCGTCCATCCACCCCACCCGGACTCCCGCTGCGCGCACCCGCTGGGACTCGGCGCGGTAGCGCTCGCCGGTGGTGCGCTCACCGCCCACCCCGCGCAGCACCCGCAGGCCGGAGACCAGGTCGGTGGCGCGCGTCGTGAGCTCGGCCTGCCGGTCGCGGTGCGCGTGTGTGCGCCGGTTGAGCGGACGCAGCAGGGGGACCATGCCCGCGATGATGAGCGGTACCGCCACCAGCACGATGATTCCGAAGACGACGTGCGAGGAGAGCATCAGGAAGGCGACGACCACGATGGAGACCAGCGACGCCACCAGCATGTTGGAGCGCTCGTAGAACTCGCCGATCTGCTCGATGTCGTCGGTGCCGACCGCCACCACCTCACCGCTCGGCAGCCGCCGGGTCAGCGTGGGGCCCAGCCGGGACGCGCGACGGGTGACGAGCTGGATCGTCCGGTACGCGGTGGCGTACCAGTTGAAGGAGGCGGAGCGTTCGTGCAGGGGGATCGTGGCCGCCGAGGCGAGGCCGCACGCGGCGATCAGCGCGAACCAGTACAGGAGGGCGGACGTGCCTCCCTCGTCCAGCCCGGAGTCCAGGGCCGCGCCGAGCAGGTGGGAGACCAGGACGGCGCTCAGCAGGGTGACGGAGACCGTCGCCGACGCCCACAGGAGGGAACGCCACTCCTTGCGGGCGATCCAGATCAGGAAGCGGTCGGCGGAGCGGTGGTCCGGGTCACCCGGAGGCTGGGGTAGTGCGCGCACGGTTACCGAACCTATCCAGCGGAGTCGGAGCGGGCCACTGGTTTTCTCGCGTTCGACCACGAGGCGTTCAGGGGCGGGTGCCGCCCGTTTCAGGGGGCTCTCCGGGTGTTCCCCGATGGCGTCCGTCGGGGGCGGAGCGAGAGCCTGGACCCATGAACGACACCTCCTCCCGTGAGGTCGGGTCCGCCCGTCCGAGCCTTCCCGTCCGCGTGGTGGCGGTCACCGCCGGAGCCGTCCTGCTGTGGTCCGCGCTGCTCCTGGCCAACGGCCTGTTCCCCGAACCGGCGGGCGGGGGCAACGCCGGACACTGGGCGAACGCCGTCGTCGTGGCCGTCCTCGGAACGGCGCTGGTGTGGGCTGCCCGCCGCTTCCTCGACCGCCGTCCGTGGTCGGGGTTGCGCCTGACCGGTCCGCGTGAGGCCTGGTGGCCGCTGCTCGTCGGAGCGCTGTCCTGGCTGCTGCCCGCGGTGGTGGGCCTGGGGGTCGCCCTCGCTCTGGGGGTCTCGATCACCCCGGTAGCGCCCCTGACGGAGATCGTGCTGTCCCTCGCGGTCCTCACCGTCCTGGTGCTGCTCTACGAGGCGCTGCCGGAGGAGCTGATCTTTCGCGGGTACCTCTTCCGCAACCTCAACACCGTGGTGTCCGCCTGGGTGGCGTTGCTCGCGCAGGCGGCGTTGTTCACGCTGTGGGGGACCGGTCTGTGGGTCCTCACCGGTGGGTGGGACGTCCTCGCCGAGCGGCTGCCGCTCTTCCTCGGCATGGGTGTGGTGCTGGGCTGCCTGCGCGTGATCACCGGCAACGTCTGGGCCTGCGTGGGGTTCCACCTGGCCTTCCAGGTCGCGGCCCAGGGGCTCCTCAGCTGGGACCTGTTCGAGGTCCGGGGCATGGAGACGGTCATGGGCACCGTCTTCCTGCTGCCGTTCGCGCTCGGTGTCACCGTCGCGATGCTGTTCCTGCGCGACACCGGTACCTGGGCCGGTCAGGTGCCCGACCCGGGCGCGGCGGGGCGGACGGCGTCCTGAACTCCAAGCCCGGTCGGGGGCCGGACGGCTCCGACCGGGCGCACGGGGGCGGTGGCCGACGTGCACCGAACGGCGACCGGACGGGTGCTCCCGCAACCGTGGTGCCTCTCCCCGGCGATCGAGGGGACACCGGAAATCGAGGGACACCGGCGGACGCGGGCCCCGAGGCGGCGGCTAGGGCAGCTCGCCCCGGGTGTGCAGCAGCTCGACCAGGTCCCGCACGGCCGGGGCGCACCGGTGGCGCTCCTCGTAGGAGATCCACACGGCCTCGTCGATCTCGTTCGCGGGGGTGATCTCGCCATCGTGCTCGCCGCCGTAGCAGATCAGCCGGACCCGGGTACCCGGAGCCTGGCCGTGCGCCTCCTGGTCGATCTCGGCCACCCGGTAGAGGGTTCCGGGGCGCAGCACCACGCTGACCTCCTCCAGGGTCTCGCGGGCCACCGCCTCCTCGTCGGTCTCGCCCGGTTCGCGCTTGCCGCCCGGGATGTACAGGAGGTCCTTGCCCTCCGAACGCACGCACAGCAGGCGGCCGTCGCGCACGTGGACCCAGGCCAGGGCCTCGATGACGGAGGAGGAGGGGGAAACGGAGTTCGTGGACATGTGGCCACTTTAGGCCGGAGCCTCCGGCCGGGAACCGCCGTCCACAGGTGACCTGAGCCACTAACCTCGACGGGTAGTCGGTTGCGTACACCCCCGGCCCCACCCCCCCACCGGGCCACGGCGAGAGCGGACGAACATGACACCCTCCCCCTCCGGAACCGGGCCCGGCGCGGGCCCCGAACCCTCCGCCGAGCACCCGGAGGACGAGGTCCTCCCCCTCCTCGCGGAGAGCGCCTGCGGCGGTGTGCCGCCCCAGACCGCACACCAGCGCGAGGAGCGCGAACGCGCCTACAACCTCTACAGCGCCGCCATCGGCGCCTGCCTCGCCCGAGGCGACGCGGACCCCGAACTGGTCGAACGCGCCGGGCGCCTGCTGGCGGAGGAGGCACTGCTCCCCTTCCTCGGCCCCGACGAGGTCGCCCGTGTCAACGCGGACCTGCCCGACCTCGTCGCCGGGCTCCGGGAGGCCCCCGTACGACCTCCGGACGGGGCGGACCCCGGCGCGCTGGGCCGCGAACTCGGCGACGCCGACCTGGACGCCCTCTTCGACCTCGCCCTGCGCGAACGGCTCACCGGGACCCCGCGCGAGCGGCCCCGCCTGCTGCTCCTCGGCGGTCAGCCCGGCTCCGGCAAGTCCACCCTCCAACGCCTCGTGCTGCCGGTCCTTCCCCGGGGGACGGTCAGCTACGACGGCGACGACCTGCTGCGGCTCTCCCCCGACTACGAGTGGGCCATGACCGCCGACGACCGGGCCGCGTCCACGGCGGTGTCCGGGCAGGTCGGCGGACTGCACCAGCGGGCCATGGAGCACGTGCGCGGCGGCCGCTACGACGTCGTGTGCAGCCACCCCCTGGGCCGGGCGGACTGGGCGGCCGCCTGGGTCCTCGGCTTCCGGGAGGCCGGGTACCGGGTCGAGGTCGCCTTCGTGGCCACGCACACCTCCAACAGCCGGTTCGCGATCGCCGACCGCCACCGGCGCGCCACCCGCGACCAGGGGTTCGGCCGCTGGCTGCCGGAGATCCACCACGACCGCTTCTACCTGGGGGTGCCCAACACCGTCGAGTTCCTGGAGACCCACCACCTCGCGGACTCGGTGTACGTGCTCTCCCGGGAGGGCGAGGTCCTGTACGCCAACCACCGGAGCGGGGGAGCCTGGAGGTCCGAGCCCTTCGGCCGGATCGCGCTGGAGGCCGAGAGGGGCAGACGCGAGCTCTGGCGCGTGGAGGACGCGTCCTAGGATCGCTCACCATGGACATCTTCACCGCCAATCCCCTCCTGGTCCGCCAGCCCAAGCGCTTCATGGTCGACCTCTCCGACTACGAGGTCTTCGACGCCTTCGGCCGGCAGGTCGGGTGGGCGCGGGAACAGGGCGCGAGCGGGGGCGTACAGGTGCTGCGGCAGCTGTCCCGCAGCACCGGGGGCTTCGAGCGGCTCGTGCACGTCACCGACCTGAACGGCGCCGTCCGGCTGGTGATCCGCAAGCACTGGTCGTGGATGACGGCGACCACCAGCGTGAGCCTGCCCGACGGCCGGCCGGTGGGCACCATCGAACAGGACCTGAAGTTCTTCGGTTCCCAGTTCACCCTGTTGGACGGGTGGAAGCGCAAGGTCGGGGTGATCGAGGGCGACCTCGTCGGCCGTGACTTCCGGATCAACGACCACAACGGGCACGAGGTCGCCCGGGTCGACCGCAGGCTGCCCGACCTCGGGGAGCTCTTCACGGCCGCGGACAGCTACGCGCTGCACCACCGCTACCCCTCGCTTCCGGAACCGCTGCGCACCCTGGTGGTGGCGTCCGCGATCGCCATCGACCTGGTGCTGCGCGAGGGCAAGTGACCCCGGCGCGGTCCCGTCCTCGTCCACGCGGCCCCGGTCCGCCGCCGTGCCCGTGGCGAGGGGCCGACCGCGCCGACGGGGGCGCTCAGCCCTCCAGCCGGGCCATGGCGGCCCGGTCCTCCTCGCCGAACCGTTCCTCCAGCTCCTCCGGCGAGGCGTCCAGGTCGATCCGCGCCAGCGGCACCCCGCGCGCGGACTCGATGGCGCCCAACCGCCGCAACGCGCGGTCGCCCGCGTACTCCAGGAGCTTCCCGGGCGGGAGCTCGAAGCGCTGGACGGCCGGGTCGTCCGAGGGCAGGTCACCGTCCCTGACGGTGCCCATGACGTGGGGGAGCAGCTCGTCGAGGCGCTCGCGCACCACGTCCCAGTTGCGGTCGTCGGCGGCCACGTGACGCCGACAGGTGAAGGTGCCCCACGCCATGTGGCGGCGTTCGTCGGCCCCGATCAGCCGGATGATCCGACGCATGCCGGGGAAGATGTCACGGACGGTGCACACGTGGTTCCACGCGTAGTAGCCGGTGAGGGCGAGGGACCCCTCGATGATGTGGTTGTAGGTCACGGAGGCCCGTACCTGGTTGCGGGGCCCGGGGTCGGCCAGCAGCGCCTCCAGGGAACGGGGAAGCTCCTCGTGGAACAGGGTGCGGTAGGCGGGGTTGGCGTCCACGTGGCCGTGCAGGTCCTCGCGGACGCCGATCGCGTCCAGCCAGAGGCGGAAGGCCTGGACGTGCTTGGCCTCCTCGAAGGCGAACTGCGTCAGGTACATCTCGTCGCCCAGGCGGCCCTCGGCGGCCATGGCGCGCAGGAAGGGCTGGAGGTCCTCGGTGACCGCCTCCTCACCCGCCACGAAGAGGGCGCACAGCCGCAGGACGCGGGTGCGGGACCGCTCGTCGAGCCCCGCCCAGTCCTCGGCGTCCTGTGAGAGGTCGATGTCGGCGGGGTTCCAGAACCGCGCGTTGCCCTTGGCGAACAGCTTCAGGGGAAGCGAGTCCCAGTTGAGCCCGCCGCCGCGCAGGGAGTGGAAGCCGTCGCGGGGCCGGACGGCCGGTGCCTCGGTCATGGGGGTACCTCCGTAGGGTGTCCTGCCCTCATGATTGGACACGGCGACGTCCCGTGTAAAGGTCTGATGGTGTCCTGGGTCACCCCGGTGTGGAACGCGGTTCGGTCGTTCCCGGTCGGCCGGTCACCACCGGTATCCGGCCCCGGGCACAGGCGATCCGGCCCCGCCGAAACGGTACGGTCGGGGGAGTACGACCGCATGAACGATCCGATCGGGGGACGACGTGTTCTGTGGTGATCCCGGCAGTCCCGGCTACGCCGCGTGCGCCGCCCAGTCCCAGCTGTTCGCGCTGGCCTCGGTGATCCCCGCGCTGCTCGGCCTCGCCCTGCTGGTGGCCGCCTTCACCGCGCCCTCGGTACGGGGCGACCGGCTGTTGCGCACCCGCACCCTCAGCTACTCCCTGATCGCCTGGGGCATCGCCGCCGGAACCTACGTGATCGGCGTGCTGCCGTCCCTGTGACCCCGTCCCGACCAGTCGGAACGGGGACCCGCCTCCCCGGTCAGGACTC
The DNA here is from genome assembly GCF_042869555.1 of Nocardiopsis sp. NPDC006938. Lineage (NCBI taxonomy): Bacteria > Bacillati > Actinomycetota > Actinomycetes > Streptosporangiales > Nocardiopsidaceae > Nocardiopsis > Nocardiopsis sp. NPDC006938. Next base: position 336,153 of record NZ_JBIAGA010000003.1, read on the forward strand.
CTCGCCCGCGAGCAGGTCGCCCGCGTCCGCGATCCGGTACGCGTACCCCTGCTCCGCCAGGAACCGCTGACGGTGCGCGGCGTAGTCCTGGTCCAGGGTGTCCCGGGCGACCACCGCGTAGAACCGGGCCGTGCGGCCGTCCGCCTTCGGGCGCAGCACCCGGCCCAGTCGCTGGGCCTCCTCCTGCCGTGACCCGAACGACCCCGACACCTGTACCGCGACCCCGGCCTCGGGCAGGTCGATCGAGAAGTTGGCCACCTTGGAGACCACCAGCGTGCGCAGCTCACCCGCTCGGAACGCGTCGAAGAGCCGCTCCCGCTCCTTGTTGCGGGTCTCGCCCTTGATCACGGGCGCACCCAGCCGCTCGCCCAGTTCGTCGAGCTGGTCGATGTAGGAACCGATCACCAGGACCTGCTCCTCGGGGTGGCCCTCCACGATCCGCCGCACCACGTCCGTCTTGGTCTCCGTGGACGCGCAGAACCGGTACCGGTCCTCCGGCTCGGCGGTCGCGTACGCCAGCCGCTCGGACTCGGTGAGGTCCACGCGCACCTCCACGCAGTCCGCCGGGGCGATCCACCCCTGGTTCTCCATGTCCTTCCACGGCGCGTCGTAGCGCTTCGGCCCGATCAGCGAGAACACGTCGCCCTCGCGGCCGTCCTCGCGCACCAGGGTGGCCGTCAGCCCGAGGCGGCGACGGGCCTGGAGGTCGGCGGTCATCCGGAAGATCGGCGCGGGCAGCAGGTGCACCTCGTCGTAGACGACCAGGCCCCAGTCCTTGGCGTCGAACAGCTCCAGGTGCGTGTACACGCCCTTCCGCCGCGCCGCCATCACCTGGTAGGTGGCGATGGTGACCGGCCGGATCTCCTTGCGGGTACCGGAGTACTCCCCGATCTCGTCCTCTGTCAGCGAGGTGCGCCTGAGCAGCTCGGACTTCCACTGGTGCACCGACACGGTGTTGGTCACCAGGATCAGGGTCGTCGCCCCGGTCATCGCCATCGCGGCGGCGCCGACGATGGTCTTGCCCGCGCCGCACGGGAGCACCACGACGCCGGAACCGCCCGCGTGGAAGCTCTCCGCCGCCTCCCGCTGGTACCCCCGCAGCTCCCAGTCGCCGTCGGCGAGGTCGATGCGGTGGGCCTCGCCGTCCACGTATCCGGCCAGGTCCTCGGCGGGCCAGCCGATCTTCAGCAGGGCCTGCTTGAGGTTGCCCCGTTCGCTGGGGTGGACGGAGACCGAGTCGTCGCCGATCCGCTCGCCCAACATGCCCTTGACCTTCTTCGCGCGCACGACCTCCTCCAGGACGGCGCGGTCCGAGGACTCCAGCACCAGGCCGTGCACGGGGTCGCCCACCAGCCGCAGACGCCCGTACCGGTCCATGGTCTCGGCGATGTCCACCAGCAGCGAGTGCGGCACCGGGAACTTGGAGAAGCGCAGGAGGGAGTCCACGACCTGCTCGGCGTCGTGTCCGGCGGCGCGCGCGTTCCACAGCGCCAGGGGCGTGATCCGGTAGGTGTGCACGTGCTCGGGAGCCCGTTCGAGCTCGGCGAACGGGGCGATGGAACGGCGGCACTCCGGGGCGAGCTCGTGGTCGATCTCGAGGAGGAGGGTCTTGTCGGACTGGACGATCAGGCAGGACACGCGGAGCCTTCCGGCGGGTACGGGCACTAGCACGGGGGACGGGGTGGCCCCATGTGCAACACGGGAACCCCTCCGATCATGCCCGGGAACGGGGCTCGTCTCGGGTCGGACGCGGAACGGGGGCCGGGGTTCGCGCGGTCGGACGCCCGGACCGCCGCCCGGGGCGGTCCGGTCAGACGCCCAGATAGAGGAAGAGGACCGTGATCACCATGACCGGCAACAGGATCACCACCGAGAACGCCGTGTAGGCGAAGGTGCTCGCCCACGTGTAGCGGATGAACCGCTCCACCTCGTCCGTGTCGGGGATCTTGGTCAGCGCCAGGACGCCCAGGACGATGCCGGGGACGTTGGAGAACAGGACGAAGAACCACAGGCCCAGGGCGAGGCCGAGCACCGGGACCACGAGGGTGCCCACCGCCACGAGCAGGGCCGCGACGGCCCCGCCCACACGCGGCGGCGGGCCGCAGGGGCGCGCGGGCCCCGCCGGGAGGCCGCGCCGGGGCGCCGGGTACACGGGCCGCGGGCGCCCGCCGGAAGGAGCGGCCGGGGCCGGTCCCTGCGACGGTCCGGGCCGCGTGGGCGCCCCCGGACCCTGCGGTGCGGGCACACGGGCGGGCAACCCCGAACCGGGGACGGAGGCCCGCCCCCGCTCCCAGAACGCCCTCGGATCACTACCGTCGCCGTTCACCGCTGGTTCGGTCCCCCTCGCGTCGCGCACCGGTCCTGTGGGTCGCATACCCGCACCACTCGGGTGGGACGCGGACGAACCCGTACGCGTTGCCCCAATCCGGGGTCAGAAGTTGACCACGGGGACGATCTGCTGAATCCAGTTCCCCGCCTGGGTGAACATTACGAAGGTCAGCACCAGCATCACGAAGAACATCACGCCCGCCGCGCCCAGGCAGTACCACGAGTACCGGGTGAGCACCTCGGCCTGGTCCGGGCGGCCCCGGTCACGGGCGTGCGCTGCGCGCACCGCGAAGGTGATCCCGGCGATCCCGAAGATCCAGTTCATGCAGCACAGGGCGGTCACCGCGTGCAGGATGAGCGCCATCGTGGAGCTGTTGGCGCCGCCGGTCGAACCGGCCGGGCCCCGCCGTTCGTCGTCGCGCTCCCGCTCGGGTGCCCGGTCCCGGCCCTCGGGCAGGCGGTCCTCGCGCGCCCGGTCGCGGGGGGAGGAGGCTCCGGGGGGCAGCGGTGCGTTGCTCATGGGGTGTCTCTCGCTGTCGGTGATCGACCTACGCCACTCTAACCTTCCCGCCCTCCGGAGCTCCGTGCCTCGCGGGTCAGTCGATCCGGCGGACCAGTACGGCGCCGTCGCGGCCGACGGACGCCAGGGACCTGCCGTCCGATGAGTAGGCAGCCGCGAGGACAGCGGCCCGGTGCTGGCCGAAGACGTGGAGCTCCTCGCCGTCGCGGGTGTCCCACACGCGTACGGTGCCGTCGGAGCTGGAGGTGCTGAGGGTGGTGCCTGCCGGTGAGTAGACCACCGACGTGACGGTGTCGCTGTGCCCTTCGAGCACGTGGGTCTCCTCGCCTCGCTCGACGTCCCACACGCGCACGGCGTTGTCGGTCTGGTCCGATCCGGGTACGGCGCTGGTGGCGAGGGTGCCGCCGTCGGGTGCGTAGGCGACCACGCCGATGTCCCGGCGCCCCTGGAAGTTGTGGAGTCGGTCGCCGCTCTCGATCTCCCAAACGCGTGCGGTGCCGTTGGCAGTGGTGACGGTGAGCGTCGCTCCGTCGGGGGAGAAGACCGCGCTGTCCACGGCCCCCTGCCCCCGGAGGACCATGAGTTCCTCGCCCGTCGAGACGCTCCACAGACGCACGGTGGCGTCGGCGCCGGTGGTGGCCACGGTCGCGCTGTCCGGTGCGTAGGACACGGAGGTCACCTCGCCCTCGTGCCCTTGGAGGACGTGGCGCGACTCCTGGTTCTCGGTGTCCCAGATCCGCGCGGTCCCGTCCCTGCTGCTGGTCGCCAGGGTGCGTCGGTTGGGAGCGTACGCGGCGGAGGTGAGGGCGTCATCATGGCCGGTGAGGACGCCCAGCTCCCGGCCGTGCGGGAGGCCCCAGATCCTGGCGGTGTCGCCCGCGGTGGTTACGAGGGTCTGGCCGTCGGACGCGTACGTCGCCGAGCCGACGGTGTCCGTACTCCCCGGGACGGTGTGGAGCTCCGCGCCGCTCGTGGCGTCCCAGATCCGCACGTCGTCTCGGCTGACACTCGCCAGTGTGGTCGCGTCGGGGGCGAACGCCACCTCCCGTACCTCCTGCCAGTGCGGGGCGGGCCCGTCCAGGAATCCGGCGAGGGGGGCGATGAGGGAGAGGCCGATGAGCGCCAGGAGCGCCACCGAGGAGGTGACCAGGGCCCGGCGTGCGGGTCGGGGCTTGGCGGGTCGTGTGGTGTGGACCCGCGCTGTTCGCCGTAGCTGGGGCTCCGGACGGCTGGCCCTGGCCGGACGGGGGTCTCCCTGCGGCTCGGGTTCCGGCTCGGACCGTTCCGTGTCGGGAAGCGGCGCGGTCGTCGTCGTGTGCCCTGGACCGGTCGCGTCCGATGTGTCGACTGCGCCGGTCCGCGCGGCACCCTGCTCCTCGCCTACCCCGGTAATGTCCCCATCGCTGTCGCTGCTGTCTCCGGTGTCGGTGGTGGTTTCGGCGGCGGGGACGGGCGCGGGAGGCGGCAGTGGTACGGGCACGGAATCCGGTTCGGTCGTCCGCTCCACCGTGAGAGACGCTTCCTCCGGTGGTGGGACCCGTGTCGGCTCCGGGGGCCCGGGCTCCTCGGCGCCGGGTTCCTCATGGTGGAGAAGCGCGATGATGTCGTCCGGCGCGGGGCGTTCCTCCGGCGTGTGGTGCCAGCACGCGGCGACGACCTCCCGCAGGTCGGGCGGGAGCCCCTCCAGGGCGTGCAGGGGCGGCGTGTCCACCACGCGCAGGAGGGTGGCGGGCGCGCTGTCCGTCCGGTACGGGTTGACACCCGTGGACGCGAGGGTGAGCACCGTGCCGAGCGAGAACACGTCCGACGCCGGGGTGAGCTCCCGGCCCCTGGCCTGCTCCGGGGACATGAACGACAGCGTGCCGAAGACCCGGCCGGTGCTGCTGATGGCCGTGTTGTCCAACGGTCGGGCGATGCCGAAGTCGATGATCTTGGGGCCGTCGTCGGCCAGGATGATGTTGCCCGGCTTGAGGTCGCGGTGGACCAGCCCGCAGGCGTGGATGGCGGACAGCCCCTCCGCCAGGCGCGCGCCCAGGAGGCGGACGGCCGCCGGGGGCAGCGGGCCGTCGTCGCGCACCGCGCGGGACAGGGTGGGCCCGGGGATGTAGGCGGTCGCGATCCACGGCTGCTCGGCCAGGGGGTCGGCGTCGAGCACGTGGGCGGTGTAGAAACCGCCGACGCTGCGGGCCGCCCGGGCCTCGCGGGCGAAGCGGGCGCGGTACTCGGGACTCCTGGAGTCGCTGCCGTGCAGGCGGTCCGGGCGGATGATCTTCACGACCACGTCCCACCCGCCCCTGGTCCGGCCGAGGAAGACCTGTCCCATGCCGCCCTGGCCGAGGAGGTGGGTGAGGCGGTAGGGCCCGATCATCCGGGGATCGTCCGGGCCGACGGGTCGCACGTCGCCTACCTCCCCTCACCGGCTCCGGCCGTCACAACCCTCCCATCTTCTCCGCTTCGCGCCCGGCGTCGACCGTCGTCCGTGGCCGATGGCGGCCATTCGGTCCACCCGGGCCCGGACTCCGGACGGCCGGAAAGTGGTCCCCGGCGGTGCGCGCCGGTCGGCCATACCCGGACGCGCGGCGGCCGCGGGCGCGCCGGGTCAGTCGGAGTCGGCGAGCTCGGCCACCCCGGTGATCCGGTGGACCGCGAACCGGTGGACGGCGTCCCGGGTCGTGTCGTAGGCGGTGAGGAAGCCGCCGTCCACGCTGGACGGCTCCACGATCCGGCTGACCTGGCGGCCGTCGGTGTCCGTGTAGCCGATCCACACCCGGCGCCGGTCGGCCGCCGCCCCCGCCAGGACCTCCATGACGGCGGAGGCACGCGAACCGGCGGTGCCGCCCTCCGGTAGCGACACCGGGACGCGGGCGACGGTGGCGGCCTCGTCCCCGGCCCGCAGCGCGCGTACGGCGGCGCGGGTGAGCCCGGGGGTCGGCGCGCCCTCGACGGCGGAGACGGGCTCCGGTTCGGCGCGGCGAACCTCGGGGCGGCCCAGCCGCATCGTGCCGTCGCCGGTCTCGGCCACCGGGTGGTAGCCGAGCTGGCGCAGGCGTTCGGTCAGTGCCGCGCGGTTCAGGCCGCTGACCACCACGGTCGGCGCGAGCGCCAGCAGTTCGAGGTCGGCGGCCCGGCGGTCCGCGAGCAGTTCGGCGAGCAGCGCGGGCTCGTCACAGCGCAGGTAGCTGGAGGCCGCCCCGGTGCGCAGCCTGCCGTGCCTGCGGCCCGCGTCCGCCACCAGGTAGCGCAGCGCCTGCGGCAGCGGGGTGCGCGAGTGGCGCTCCAACAGTCCGGTGATGTCGGAGACCCCGCGTCCGGCGTCCAGGGCGCGCCGCACGGAGTCCTCGGTGAAGCGGTACACGGTGGCGCCCCCCGTGGACTCGACGTCGGCGACCAGGGCCAGCTCCCGGGCGAGGTCGGCGACGAGCGGCCCCGGCGCGACGGCGGTGAGGTCGCCCTGTACGAGGACGTAGTCCAACGGCTGGGGCAGCTCGGCGGCGAGGAGTCGCGCGGCGGTGTCGTCGGCGTCCTCGTCGAGCGTGAGCAGGGGCCGGGTGTGCTCGGCCAGCGCGCCCATGCCGGTGAGGCCGAGGGCCGCGGCCTCGGTGAGCGCGGAGCCGACCAGCTCCGAGTAGACGGGGCCCTGGCGGCGTGGGCGGCGCCAGGCCAGCCGGGCCCGGAGCGAGTCGTCGTCGGGAGCCAGACCGGGCTCGGCCGCGCCGAGTTCCGTGAGCACGTCGCGGCGGGCCTGCGGCGCGGCGGGTCTCACCATGCCGGGGCCGAGCACGTTGCGCACGCGGCCGCCCGCGTCACGGGAACCGGTCAGGGCCGCCACCCGGTCCGTGCCGAGCCAGGCCCGGGCCAGCACCAGCCACCGCCGCTCCGGGGCGCGCTCGCGCCACAGGTCGTACTCGCGGGTCGGCAGCCACTCGCCCGCGAGGCGGTGGTCGGTGCCGATCAGCCCGGCGGCGCGGACCACCTCCAGGTACAGGGCGGCGGTGTCCTCGTCGGTGTCCATCGCCTGCGCGGCCCGGCGCAGGTCGCGTACGCCCAGCCCTCCGTTGCGCAGGACGGCGGCGGGCTCCCGGGACCAGCGCTCCAGTAGCTCGTCGACGGCGCGCAGCACGGTGAAGGCCTGTCCTGCGGCGGCGCGGACGACGGTCTCGGGCGGGACCTGGCGCCCCTCGAAGCCGGGCGGGGCGGTCTCGACCTCGCGGAACAGCACTCCGGAGCGCAGGAGCAGGCCCACCTCGCGGGGCAGGGTCAGGGTGTCGTCGCCGGTGGGCACGAGGAGTCCCCGGGCGATGAGTTCCTCGACGGGTGAGGCGGCGGAGGCCAGGGCGACCTCCCGGCGCGCGTCGGTGACGGTGCCGTTGGGCGGTCCCCAGGCGAGGTTGTCCAGGAGGCGTCGGGCGGGCTCCCCGACCTGCCCCACCAGGGCGCGGACACGGTCGGGGTCGGACAGCGCGGTCGCGACCGTCTCCACGGGTGAGTCGGCGGTGCTGTGCGGGACGAGGTCGCGGGCCAGCCGCCGGACGGCGTCGTGCGGGAGCGCCGCGAGGAGGGCGCGCGCGGGCGGGCCCAGTTGGGCGGGGTGAGGCAGGAGTTCGCGCAGGACCTGGACGGGTCGCAGACGGCCTCGGTCCGGCCAGACCAGGGCGAGGGAGAGCAGGGTCTCCAGAGCGGAGTCCAGCGGCTCGACGCCGCGCCCGTGGGAAGGGGTCAGCCCGAGCCCGTGCGCGAGCGCGTCGGGTGGGGCCCCCACCGGTTCGGAGAGCCGGTCGTCGCCGAGCGCCACCACGGTCTCCAGGACCTGGAGGGTGAACCGGTCGAGCCGTTCCAGGGCGCGCAGCGCGGCGTTGCGCGAGGTCGCGCGGTGGGCCAGGGCGCCGATGTCGGCGGGGACCGGTTGGGCCAGGTCCGGGCGCGCGTCCAGCAGGGCGGTCAGCTCGTCGTCGGAGCGCGAGCGCAGCCAGGAGGTGAACGTGGGGGGCCGCCCCGGCGGGCCCCCGGGGTCGTCCGTGTCCCGGTCGGACCCGGGTGGCGCGTAGTCGGTCATCGGATCAACGCTAGGTGATCGGACGGTGCGGAGCACACCCGCTCCCGCCGCCTCCCCCTTCACGCTGAATCGAACCGTATCGGCGGAGAATTCTCTGCCCGAAATTCGGGGGGCGGGGTTAAAAGGCAGGTCAATGTGGGCCAATATGGGGCCATGACCCAGCGCTCGGAACAATTGGTACTCGACTATCTCTCCGAGGTCGGTCTCGCGCTGCACGGTCGGGTGTCGGCCAGGGAGAGGACCGCCTACCTCACCGGCCTGCGGGCGCGCATCGACGAGCGCCGCGCCGCGGCCGACTCCGACGACGCCGACACGGTGCGGCGCATCCTGCGGGGCTTCGGCTCCCCCGAACACATCGTTCAGGAGGAGCTGACCGGCCGGGCCGTCGACCTGGAGGACGACGAGATGATCCCGCCCAAACCGCGCCACGCGGACCGCCCGCCGCCGCCGTGGCGGGGCGGACCCAGCCAGGGGATCATGTCCCTGTTGGAGGGGCCCAGCCAGACCGACCTGCGGATGGACGGCCGGGTCTCCCGTAAGCCCGGCGTGACCCGCAACAGCCTCATGCTGGTCCGGTACCACCCGCCCGAGGCCGTGGCCCTGGTCATGCTCGTCCTCGCCGGGGTCTGGTGGGACGTGGCCTTCCTCTGGGTACTCGGCGCCGCCCTCGTCGTGCTCAGCCAGGTGTGGGGCGCCTGGGACAAGTGGATCGGCGTGGGGCTCCCCCTGGTGGCCTGCGTGGTCGGCACGGCCCTGTGGACGGGCGAGGCGAAGTTCGTCGACCAGTACATCCAGCAGGCCCTGCCCGCCACCGGGGTCCCCGCCCTGGGCCTCACCTCGTTGGCGTGCGTGCTGTACCTCTTTCCGAAGGCCGCGCGATCGGCGCGGGTCGCGGACCGGGCGGCACGGAGCTGACGGCACGGAGCTGACGGCGCGCGGTCGGCAGCGGGGCGGCGACGGCAGCCCTCGGGCCGGGACCCCGAATCGGTCCGTTCGGTCATTGGTTGGCAAACCCTGGGAAAGGCCTTTTCCGGTCGGCCCGTTGCCGCCCCCGCCCGCGGGGACCGGCGGGCCATCATGGGTGGTACACCGCCGCTGTCGCTTCGAGGCGGTGCACGACAGGTGGTCCGGCCTCCAGCTCGGGCACCGGCCCGTCGACGGCGTCCCTGACTCCGCCGAGTCCCGTCCCACACTCCGCACCCAGCGGTGACGGGGGCGGCGTCGACGCACGAGGCCCGGGTGAGCCGCATCCGGGCCTCGTTCCGTGCGCCCGGCGGTCCCGCCGCCGCACCCGCATAACCCCTCGCCAGGGGCGGGCCCCGGCACTAGCCTGGGGGCATCCATGGAACCAGGGGCCGCCCGGGGCGGGGGAATCAGGTGGACGGCACCGTTTCCGACGCCGCGCGCGCCCGTCAGTGAAAGCATGAGGTCTCCACGTGCCCACCGGCAAGGTCAAGTGGTACGACGACGGCAAGGGTTTCGGCTTTCTCACCCGGGACGACGGAGGCGAGGTGTTCGTCCACTCCACCTCGCTGCCGCCCGGGACGGCCGGGCTCACACCCGGCCAGCGGGTCGAGTTCGGTGTGGCCGAGGGCCGCAAGGGTGCCCAGGCGCTCCAGGTCCGGCTCCTGGACACCCAGCACTCGGTCGCCAGGGCCCGGCGTAAGAAGCCCGACGAGATGGTGCTCATCACCGAGGACCTCATCAAGCTCCTGGAGAACGTGTCCAACGGCTACCGGCGCGGCCACCACCCCGACAAGCGCGAGGCGGCACGGGTCGCCGCCGTGCTGCGCGTGGTCGCGGACGACCTGGAGGCCTGACGACGCGAGGCGCGGCCCACGCGTGAGACCTGGTCGGGGGCGGTGGAGGGCGCCGGGAGGCGCCCCGCGCCGCCCCCGAGCTGTCGCGGGGGTCCTTCGATCGCGCCAGCGCTGAGCCGACCGAAAAAACGTGTGACTTCGTGTCCTGAACCCACGGAAACACGGCGGGTGACCGCCCGAATCCCCGGTATCCGCCGTCTTCGGTGGCACAAGACTCCGTCAAGAGGTCGTATCGGGCGATCCTTGACCCGCGTTATGGTCAAATCGGTGCCCGCGATCAGTGAGAATGGTGAACGTGAGCCCTTCTCGACGTTCTCCTGTACCGGACAAGGCATGTGTCGACGCGGTGGATCTGGCCCGCTCGGTGGCGGCGGAGGTCGGGCGACCCGAATGGGTCGGTGAGCACCTCACCGTCCAGGTCGAGGACACACGCCTGGTCACCCACTACTTCCAGTGCCTGGACCCCTCCTACCCCGGATGGACCTACTCGGTCACCGTCGTCCGCGCCTCGCGCGCCAAGGACGTCACGGTCAACGAGGTGGTCCTGCTGCCCGGCGAGGGCGCCCTGGTCGCCCCCAACTGGGTGCCCTGGAAGGAGCGGCTGCGCCCGGGCGACGTCGGTGTGGGGGACCTGCTTCCCACCGACGAGGACGACGAGCGACTCGTCCCCGGCTACGCGCAGGTGCCCGACAGCGAACTCGACGCCGAGGGCATGGACAAGCAGATGGTGTGGGAGCTGGGACTCGGCCGACGCCAGGTCCTCTCCGAGGTCGGCCGCGAGCAGGCCGCGGAGCGCTGGTACGGCGGCGAGGCCGGACCTCGCAGCCCCATCGCCACGGCCGCCCCGGCGGCCTGCGCCACCTGCGGGTTCCTGACACCGCTCGCGGGTGAGCTGCGCCAGATGTTCGGCGTGTGCACCAACGAGTACGCGCCCGACGACGGCCGCGTCGTGTCACTCGACCACGGCTGCGGAGCCCACTCCGAGGTTCGCCGCCCCGGCCCGCAGAACGAGCCGCTGGCCCCGGTCGTCGACGAGATGGGGTACGACCACATCGTCTTCGACGACACCACCGAACTGGAACTGGTCTCCAGCGACTCCTGACGACACCCGTCACGGAGTCGGCCACACGGGCCGATCCACCTGAGCAACGGGCCCCGTCGCACCAGCGGCGGGGCCCGCTTCCGTGCGCGGCCCGGCGCCCGCGCCACGCGCCCCGTCCGGACCCGAACGGCCGCGGTCGTGGGCTAGGGTCGACCTACTGACTAGCTCGCCTGGCGCTCCCGTCCGTGACCGCGCGCGCGTGTGGGGCTGATCGGACCGCGCGCCCAGCGCAGGAGGAGACCACCATGGCCGAGCCGGTGACCGCTTCGGTGCCCGACACCTTCGACACGGCCGAACTGCGTCGGCGCGTCCTGGCGGCGTGGGCCGACGCCCCCGCCCGGTTCCGCGAGGACGCCAACGCGGAGGAGGACTTCGCGCTCGGCGGCTACCGCGACCGGGTGGTGGTGGAGCTCGCGCAGAACGCCGCCGACGCCGCCCGCCGCGCGGGCGTCCCGGGCCGCCTCCTCCTGTGCCTGGACGGCGACCGCCTCACCGCCGCCAACACCGGTGCGCCGCTGACCCCGGCGGGCGTGGAGTCCCTGGCCACGCTCCGGGCCTCCAGCAAGCGCGACGACCACGGGTCGGCGGGCCGGTTCGGGGTCGGGTTCGCCGCCGTGGCGGCGCTCAGCGACGACGTCACCGTGGACTCCGCCGGCACCGCGGTGCACTTCTCCGCCGAACGCGCCCGCGCGGTGGTCACCGACCTGCTCGACGCCGACGGTACCCACGCCGACCTCGCGGACGAGGTGGGCCGACGCGCCGGACACGTGCCGATGCTGCGCCTGCCGTTCGCCGCCGACGTCGTGCCGGAGCGCCCCGCGCGCGGCTACGACACCTACGTCACGCTGGTCCTGCGCGAGGAGCGCGCCCGCGACCGGGTCCTGGAGCTGCTGGACCGCACCGGTGAGGCGCTCCTCCTGGCCCTGGACGGACTCTCCGAGGTGCGCGTCGTGGTCGACGGCGAGGAGCGCACGCTCACCCGGGCGCCCGGTGACGAGGACGCCGGGACCGACCTGGTCACCACCCACAGCGACGCCGGGGGCAGCCGGATCACGTCCTGGCGGGTGCTCGGCCGCTCCGGGGAGTTCGCCCCCCACCTGCTGGAGGACCGCCCCACCGAGGACCGCGCCCGCGCGTCCTGGTCGTTGACGTGGGCGGCACCGGTGGCCGCCGACGGGGGAGTGGCGGAGCTGCCCGCCGACGTCGAGCGCGTCGTGCACGCGCCCACCCCCACGGACACCGAACTGGACCTCCCCGCCGTGCTCATCGGCACGTTCCCGCTGGGCGCGGACCGCCGGGCGGTGCAACCGGGAGCCGCCACCGACCTGCTGCTCATGGAGGCGGCCGAGGCCTACTGTGCGCTGCTGCGCCGGTTCGCCCCCGCCGCCGCCCTCGACCTCGTCCCGACCACCCGGGTGGGCGGCGGGGCCGTCGACGCCGTGTTCCGTACCCGTGTCGCCGAACCGCTCCAGGACACCCCGTTCCTGGTCACCGCCGCCGGTCTCCCCGTCGCCCCGCGCGACGCCGTCCTGTTGGACACCGGTGGCGCCAGCGGCGCCCCCGACCTGGTCGATCTGCTGGCCGAGCTCGCCCCGCCGCTGCTGCCCGGTTCGTGGAGCCCCCGGCACCCGGCGCTGACGGCCCTGCGGGTGCGTCGGCTGGGGTTGGCCGACCTCGCGGACCTGCTCGGCGACACCCGGCGTCCGCCGGAGTGGTGGCGCGGGCTCTACGCCGCCCTGGCCGCCGCCGGGTCCGGCGGGGCCGAACTCGACGAACTCGGTTCCCTGCCGGTCCCCTTGGCCGACGACCGCCTGGTGCGGGGGCCGCGCTCGCTGCTGGTTCCCACCGGGGACTGGGCGCGGGTGGCCGACGCGGACGGCAACCGGCTCGACCCGTCCGTCCTGGCCACCCTGGGCGTGCGCGTGGTGCACCCCGAGGCCGCCCACCCGTTGCTGCTGCGCCTGGGAGCGGTGGAGGCCGGGGCCGCCGCCGTCCTGGCCGACCCCCGCACCGAGGCGGCGGTCCGCGCGTCACTGGACGCCGACGACCCCGAACCCGTGGCCGAGGCCGTCCTCGACCTGGTGGCGGCCTCCGGGACGACGGTCCGGGACGCCCCCTGGCTGTCCGAACTGGCCCTGCGCGACGACGAGGACGGCTACTCGGTCGCCGCCGAACTCCTCGTTCCCGGCGCGCCCCTGGCCGACCTGCTGGTGGACGACGCCCCCTTCGGAACCGTGCACGAGGACCTGGTGCGCAGGCACGGCACCGACGCCCTGCGGGCCGTGGGCGCCCTGTGGGAGCTCACCGTGCTGCGCGCCGAGGACGCGGCACTGGGGGAGGAGTCGCCGCTCTTCGACGACGACGGCGACGAGGGCCCGGACGGTCTGGACGACTGGGCGGACGACGTCCTGGAACGCGTGGGCGACCCCGAACTCCCGCCCGTGGTCCCCGAACTGGTGTGCGTCGCCGACCTCGACTACGTGGCCGACGACGCCTGGCCCGGGGCGCTGGAGATGCTCTCCCGGGAACCGCTGCGCTCGGCGGTGGTCGAACCCGCCCGTCTGCTCATGCCGGACGGACGGGTGGTCGACGTCCCCTCCTACACAGCCTGGTGGTTGCGCACCCGGGCCCTGCTGGACGGCCGTGCCCCGGTGGGTCTGCGTACCGTCGACGCCGAGCCCGCGCTGGCGGGGCTCTACGACGAGGTGCCCGCCGACGTGGACCCGGAGTTCGCCCGCGCGCTCGGCGTGCGGAGCACGGTCGCCGACCTGCTCGCCGACCCGGACGGCCCGGACGACCTGCTCCGACGGCTGGCCGACCCGTCCCGGCACGTGAGCCGCGCCGACCTGCGCCGTCTGTGGACGGCGCTGGCCGGGGTGGACGCCGACCTCGTCACGCCGCCCTCTCTGGTGCGCGCCGTCAGTGAGGGCGCGATCGTCGTCGCCGACGCCGAGGACGCCGTGGTGGTGGACTCCCCGGACCTGTTGCCCCTGGTGGCCGACCGGCCGCTGGTGCTGGCCGAGGCGGAGGCGGCCGAACGGTTGGCCGACGTCCTCGACCTGGACCTGGCTTCGGAGAGCGTCACGGGCAAGGTGAACTCGGCCGGGCGCGTCCGCGCGGTCCCCGACGAGGCGGCGCTGTTCCTCTCGGGCGACCGGGAACCGGATCGCACCTACCTGCACCACCAGACCCTCACCGTGGACGGTGTGGAGGTGGACTGGTACACCGGCGACGGCGCGGTGCACGCTTCCGGGACGGAGGGGCTGGCGCGGGCCCTGTGCTGGCGGACCGGCCAGTGGTCTCGCCGCCACCTGCTCGCCGCCGTGCTGCGGGACCCGTCGTCCGCCGCCCGCATGCGGGACGAGGCCGACCTGGAGTAGGCGGGTCCGCGGTCGTTCTGTCTGGGGCGTTTTTCCTAGGCTTCGGGAGCGTCGGCCCACTCGGTGACGTCGAGGGCGTCACCCACGGACACGGTGCCGGGTGCGGTCACCGCGAACTTCGTGCAGAAGGCCACGCCTCCGTCGGCCACCCGGCGGTAGGCGGCCAGGGCGCGCAGCGGTTCGGGGCCGCGCCTGACCCCGGTCTCCTGGTCGACGGTGGTGACCGCGCAGCGGGTGCACATCTTCGCGTAGCCCAGTTCGGTGGTGCCCACGCGCACGCGGCGGACCAGGTCCTCGGTGTGCGGCTCGGCCCAGCCCGTGACGACGATGTTGGGTCGGAAGCGCTCCATGGGCACGGGGTCGGCGCCGTTGGCCACGATGCGCTCGTTGAGCAGGTCCAACGAGGTCACCGACCCGATGACGACGGCGTGGCCGTCCGCGAACCCGGCGGTGCCCGGGGTGACCCCCGTGGTCACGCGCCGGTTGTCGTCGGGGACCCGCACCAGGCGGCTGGGGCGGCCGAACAGGTCGGTGAGCCACCCGGCGGCCTCGTCCCCCTGGTCCACGCCCACCAGCGGGTTGTGGTGCACGGTCACGTCCAGGCGGGGGCCCTCGGGGTCCACGTCCACCTTCAGGGGGGAGCGGCCCTCCACGGTCAGCACCAGCCGGGAGCCGTCCGCGGCCAGGTCCGGGACGATCCGCGCCATGTGCGGGTCCCTGCGCTGGCTGCGGAAGTCGCCGTCGTCGTCGACCACCATGAACGAACGGTCGTGGGTGATCCCGGCGGGGGTGAACTCGGCGGTGGTGAGGGACTGCCCGGCGCACCCCTTGACGGGGTGGACGGCGAGGGCTGCCACGCGGGCGGTCGGAGTGGGGCTCATGCCGACGACGCTACCGGCCCGGCTCGTGAGCGGTGGACGGCCCCTGACGGGAACCCTGTGGCGCTGGAGGTGTGGCGTACGCCACACCGCGTAACTGTACCTTCCGGAAGGTACAGTTACTGCCATGCGACCCAGTTCGAGAACACTCATCCTCGATGCCGCCGTCCGGCTGACGGATCGGCGGGGCATCACCGCGCTGACCCTGGAGGCCACCGCCGAGGAGGCCGGGCTCACCAAGGGCGGGCTCCTCTACCACTTCCGGACCAGGGACGATTTGGTCCTGGCGATCCAGCACCACCTCACCCGGCACTGGGAGGAACGGCTCGTCGCCGAACTCGGCAAGCCCTGGTCCCAGGCCACCAGCCTGGAACGCGGCGCCGCCTACGTGCGCGTCATGATGCGGGACGAGGTCCGCCACGCCGACCTCGCCTTCATGGTCGAGGCCGAGTCCAACCCCGAACTGGCCCGGATCTGGGACGAACTCATGGAGCGGTGGGTCCCCACCCCGCACACGCTCGACCCCCGCGGGCTGGACCTCTTCCTGGCGCGTCTGGCCGCGGACGGGCTGCTGCTGTTCAACGCCACCCCCGGCAACGCCCTCCCCGACGAGGTGGCACGGGCGCTGCGGGCCCGCGTCGCCGACCTGGTCGCCGGCGAACCGGCCAACCCGGGGGAGCGGGGGGAGCGGCCGTGAGCGACGTCCGCGACCCCGGAGCCCCCGAGCCCGGTGCCAGCCCGGTCTCCGGAGCCAGGCGCTGGCTGGTGTTGGCCGCCGTCTCCGCCGGGCTGCTCCTCATCTCGGTGGACATGACCGTGCTGTACACGGCCCTGCCCACCCTCAGCTCCGACCTCGGGGCCAGCGCCTCGGAACGGCTCTGGATCATCAACGCCTACCCGCTGGTGATGGCGGGCCTGCTGCTCGGTGCCGGGACCCTCGGCGACCGGGTCGGCCACAAGCGCATGTACCTGGTGGGGCTCGTGCTGTTCGGCGCCGCCTCGCTGGCCGCCGCCTACGCCGCCAGCCCGGCCGTGCTCGTCGCCGCGCGCGCCTTCCTCGCGGTGGGCGCCGCCGCGATGATGCCCGCCACGCTGTCGCTGATCCGCGTCACCTTCGAGGACGAGCGCGAACGAGGGATCGCGATCGGTGTCTGGGGCACCATGGCGATGGTCGGAGCGGCGATCGGCCCCATCGTCGGCGGCGCCCTGTTGGAGTTCTTCTGGTGGGGCTCGGTCTTCCTGGTGAACGTGCCGATCGTGCTGGCGGCGCTGCTCCTGGCCGCCGTGGTGGCCCCCGGCGGCTCGGGCGGCTCCGACCGCCCCTGGGACGTCGTCGCCTCCGCGCAGGTGATGGTCGGCCTGGTGGGTGTGGTCTACGCGATCAAGGAGCTGACCGGCCCGGAGCCCTCGGCCGTCGCGGTCGTGGTCGCCGTGTTCGCCGCGGTCGGGGGCCTCTGGAGCTTCGTGCGGCGCCAACGCGGTCAGGCGCACCCGCTGATCGACTTCTCGCTCTTCCGCGACCCCCGCATCCTCGTGGGCGTGCTCGCCGCCGGGATGGCGATGTTCGCCCTGGCGGGTGTGCAGCTGGTCCTCACCCAGCGCCTGCAACTCGTCCTCGGCTTCACCCCCTTGCAGGCGGGGACCACCGTGGCCGCCATGGCCCTGGGCTCCCTGCCGGTGGGGGTGGTCGTCGGGGCGCTGCTGCACCGGGTGGGCACCCGGCCGATGATCGTCGCCGGATTGGCGACCTCCGCCCTCGGCACCGTGGTGGTGGCCGTGGCCTCGGCCGCGCCGCTGACGTGGACCGTCGCGGGGCTCCTGGTGATCGGAGCGGGCACCGCGGCGGCGATGACGGCCGCCTCCGCTGCGATCGTGGGCAACGCCCCCGCGCACCGGGCCGGGATGGCCGCCTCGGTGGAGGAGGTCTCCTACGAGCTGGGCAGCCTGTCCGGGGTCGCGGTGCTGGGCAGCCTGATGGCCGCCGTCTACACCCGGACGGTCGTCCTGCCCGCCGGTGCGCCCCCCTGGGCGGCCGAGGGCATGGACGAGGCCCGCGCGGCCGCCGGGGAGCTGGACTCCGGGGGCTCCGCCGAGCTACTGGACGCCGCCGCCCGCGCGTTCGACAACGGTTACCTGGCCACCCTGGTCATCGCCGCGGGTGTCCTGCTCGTCTCGGCCGTGTTCGCCCTCCTCCACGGGCGCGGTCGGCGGGACGGGGCGCCGGCCGCCGCCCTGGGTCAGGAGGGCCAGGTGAACAACGAGATGAGGTTCTGCGAGTAGACCGCGAGGAAGGCCGTGGCGACCACGGCGCAGACTGCCGCCGCGAGTAGTGCGGACGACGGTCGGGGGAACCGTCGGACCACGGCCCACACGAGGAGTGCCGCGCCGAAGGTGATCGACCCCCACCAGTAGGGGGCTGGCGTGGTGTCGGCGATGACGGTGAGTCCGTACACGCCCTCACCGACCAGGACGCCGCTCATCGCGCCCGCCGCGAGCGGGGCGACCCGGTCGCCGTTCCTGAGGGCGTGCCCTCCCCACCCCAGGAACGGTCCGACCACGACCGCGGCCGTGCACCAGAAGAGCGATCCGCTCGGAGACGGGGAGAACCCCCTCAGGAGCGAGGCCACGTCGTATCCGCCCACCATGGCGAACAGCGCGAGCACTCCGACCGCGACGGCGAACCCGCGCCGGGGTGACAGGGACGCGAGGAGGAGGGCGGCCAGGCTCCAGGAACCCGACGAGTTGGCCAGGGGCGACAGCACCTCGGGGAGGAGGCCCTGCCCGAACGAGGTGAGGACGCCCACCAGGAACCCCGCCGCCACGGCCAGGACCAGACGGGGCCAGGGAGAGGTCTCCGGTGCGGGTCGGACGGTGTCCTCCACCGGCGGTGCGGTCGGGGACGCGGACGGCCGGTCGCCGCTGTTCGTGGTCACGGTGGTGGTGCTCCTCGGGGTACGACTGCCGGGACTCGGCCCCGGGGTCAACCTCCGGGGCCGTTCCCCCTGACTATCGCCGGGGCACCCTCCGACGGTTCGTCAGCGGGCGACGCGGAAGAACCCCTCGGAGATCAGCGTGCGCAGTGCCTCCGGGGTGCGTTCGCGGATCAGCACCGGGTCCTCGCCCATGAGGTCGGCGATGGCGTCCAGTAGCGGACCGACCGGCATCGTGCCGTCGCAGACGCTCGCCAGGGCCGCCTCCACGGTGCCGATGCGGGCCACGCGGCGCAGCCCGTCGCGCTGGCGCAGCAGGATCTTCTCCGGGTCGGGCGCCCCCGGCACGGCCACGCGCTCCTCGACCACGTTCGGCGCCAGGGCCACGTGCGCGGCCAGCAGGGCCGCGTCGGTGAGGCGGTGGGCGGTCATCGCCCCGTCCACCACGTCCGGCAGGTAGGGGCCGACCGGCTGCTGCACGTCGTGCCGCAGCTCCTCCACCCGCACGGTGGCGTCCTGGGCGACGTCGTTGCGCAGGCTGATCCAGCCGAACCCGATGCCCTTGATGCCCTCGCGGTCGAAGTAGTCCAGCCAGGCGTCGTACCGGCGCGTGTACTCGGGGGTGCCGTGCTCGCAGGAGTCGCGCAGCCACAGCTCCACGTACTCGGCGGGGTCCTGTACGTCGCGCTGCACCACCCACCCGGAACAGCCCGTGCCGGTGATCCAGCCGCCCACGCGGTCCTGCCAGTCATCGGAGTCGGTGTGCGTCCAGTTCGCGAGGAACTGCGCCCACCCGCCCTCGGTGAGGTGGGCCGGGGCCTGCCGGACCAGCTCGGCGCAGACGGTGTCGCCGGGAAGGTCCGACTCGCGGTAGGTGTAGCGGGCCGCCTCGGGGGTGATCACGAACGGCGGGTTGGAGACGATGAGGTCGAAGCGCTCGTCCCGGACCGGCTCG
Organism: Nocardiopsis sp. NPDC006938; assembly: GCF_042869555.1. Lineage (NCBI taxonomy): Bacteria > Bacillati > Actinomycetota > Actinomycetes > Streptosporangiales > Nocardiopsidaceae > Nocardiopsis > Nocardiopsis sp. NPDC006938. The sequence continues at coordinate 355,119 of NZ_JBIAGA010000003.1, forward strand.
AACAGCGACCCCTGGGCCAGCCGCGCGCCGGAGATCCCCGACAGCGCCAGGCTGATCCCGGCCAGGCGCACCGCGCGCGGGTTGAGGTCGGTGGCGACCACCTCGCGGGCCCGGGAGGCCAGGTGCAGGGCCTGCACGCCGCAGCCGGTGCCCAGGTCCAGGGCGCGCTCGTAGGGGCCGTCGACCATCAGCCGGGAGAGGTTGGCCGAGGCGCCGCCCGCGCCGACGACGTGGTCGGCGCGCGGGACGTCCCCGCTGCCCGGGCGGACCTTGGGGTCGGACACCACGAAGCCGGGGCGGCCGTCCTCCAGTTCCCAGGGGCCGAGGTGGACCAGGGCGCGCACGACCGTGCCGCCCGGTCCCTCCTCGACGGAGACCAGTCCGGCGTCGGCCAGTTCGTCGACGGGCAGGATGGAACGGGCCGCGCGCGCCGGGATGGGGGACTGGAGCCACCACAGGCGCAGGAGCAGTCCGAGGCGTTCCTCCCCGCCCGTGGCGCGGAGTGCGGGCACGAGCTGCTCGCGGGCCAGGGCCTTGGCGGCGGCGTCGCCGAGGCGATCGCGGACCCCGGACACCGTGTAGTCGGCGTCGATCAGGATGCCGCGGAGGCGGTCGGCGAGTCCTCGCGGGAATTCTGTCTCAGACACCCGCCCATTATCGGTCAGGTGACGATGTGCCCCGGTGGGGCGGTCGCGGTTCAGGAGGCACCGGGCGCGGGGGTGTCCCCTCCGGTGCTCCGCTCGGCCGCCCGATCCGCCGCCTCGTCGCGTTTGCGGAACAGGCGGGGGATGTAGAGGAACCCGAAGACGCCGAGGGCGATCCCGGTCACACACACGCCGATCCACCACGTCTCGGAGGCCGGAAGGCCGTCTCCCATGGCCACGAGGACCACGAGCGCGATCGCCCACGCGGCCGTGCCGATGGCGGCCGGGACGCGGTAGTCGCTCTCGTGGACTTCGGGGTCGGGCTGGCGAGGTTTGGGCACGGTCCCAGGCTATCCGCTGGGTGCGGAGGGAGGGGGAGAGGCGCCGGAGGTCGAGGTCGGCGGAGAGATGCCTTGGTCACACCCGATGATCCGATCCTCCGGTGATATGGCGGTTTCTCTGAAAATGATGTGAAACAGGTGTCGGCTGTTGTACGAAGATGCAACTAATCTGGCGCAGAATCCTTGTTGTCCGGTAATCCGACGAGGTCAGGCTGACGACGTGAACGCACCGACACCATCCCCCACCGACGAACAGAGGAGGCCCAAGGGCTTCCTCGACCACTACTTCCGCGTCTCCGAGCGCGGTTCCAGCCTCGGGACCGAGATCCGCGGCGGGATGGCGACCTTCTTCGCCATGGCCTACATCGTCGTCCTCAACCCGCTGATCATCGGCACCGCCGAGGACGTCAACGGCGACACCCTGGGCATCCCCGGCGTCGCCGCCATGACCGCCCTGGTCGCCGCGCTCTCCTGCGTGCTCATGGGCGTGGTCAGCCGCTACCCCTTCGCTATCGCGGCGGGCATGGGCCTGAACGCGGTGGTCGCCTACGGCATCGCCCCGCTCATGCCGTGGGCGGACGTCTTCCTGCTGATCATCATCGAGGGCGTCGTCCTGCTCGTCCTCGTGCTGACCGGCTTCCGCACCGCCGTCTTCGCCGCGATCCCGCCCGGCCTCAAGGTCGCGATCGCCGTGGGCGTGGGCCTGTTCCTAGCCCTCATCGGCCTGGTCAACGCCGGGTTCGTGCAGGCCGGTGAGGGAACCCCGGTCCAGCTCGGCGACGGCGGCCTCAACGGCTGGCCGATCCTCGTCTTCGTCGTCGGCCTGCTCCTGAGCGTCGGCCTCTACGTGCGCAAGGTGCGCGGCGCCCTGCTCATCGGCATCGTCGCCACCACGTTCCTCGCCATCGCGGTGGAGACGCTCCTCGGTGACGGGGGCGACGGCCTCGGATGGGGTCTGACCGTCCCGAGCCTGCCCAGCGATCCCGGTGCGCTGATCGCCCTCCCCGACATCTCCCTGCTGGGCCTGTTCCTCGACGGCGGGCTGGCCGGACGCTTCTCCGACATCGGCGTCGCCACGGTCGTCATGCTGGTCTTCACCCTGCTGCTCGCCGACTTCTTCGACACCATGGGCACCATGGTCGGCGTCGCCCACCAGGGCGGCATGGCCGACGAGGACGGCAACATCGAGGGCACCCGCGAGGTGCTGGTGGCCGACTCCCTCGGCACCGTCCTCGGCGGCATCGGCTCCGCCTCGGTCGCCACGCTCTACGCGGAGTCCGCGGCGGGCGTCGGCGAGGGCGCCCGCACGGGTATCGCCCCGATCGTCACCGGCGCGATGTTCCTGGTCGCGACCCTCTTCACGCCGCTGGTCACCCTGGTGCCGTTCGAGGCGGCCACCCCGGTCCTGGTGATCGTGGGCTTCATGATGATGACCCAGGTGACCAACATCGACTTCAAGGACCCGGCCATCGGCATCGGCTCCTTCCTGGCGATCATCATGATGCCGTTCACCTACTCGATCGCGAACGGCATCGGGTTCGGTCTGCTCGCCTACGCCTTCGTCATGCTGGTCACGGGCCGCGGCCGCCGGGTGCACCCGCTGCTGTGGCTGATCTCGGTGGTCTTCCTGATCCACTTCGCGGAGGCGCCGATCTACGCCCTGATCGGCTGACTCGCGCTCCCCTCACCGGTGCCTCGCGGCCCGGTGAGCCGCGTCGGACGAGGGCCGACACCCCGATCGGGGTGTCGGCCCTCGTCGTGGAGCGCCCCGGTGGTCGCGCCCGGCACGGCGCAACCGGGAGGAAGGGGCCGAACCCGGGCGCGGGGCGCGGGGGAGGGGTCCACGCGGGACCCGACGGGAATGCGGGCGGGGGTGGTCCGCGTTGCGACAGGTGATGAGTCAACGCCGTTTACTTCTCTGCCCCCGAAACCACGCCCGGGTGGACGCCCCCGCCCCGTTCCACCGTCGGACGGGGAGGGACTGATGCGCCGTGCCGCGATGTTCCGGTCCCTGGCCGTCCGCAACTACCGCGTCTACGCCCTCGGCCAGCTGGTCTCCAACCCCGGCACCTGGATGCAGCGCATCGCCCAGGACTGGCTGGTCCTCCAGCTCAGCGGAGGCAGCGGAATCGCGCTCGGCCTGACCACCGCGCTCCAGTTCCTGCCCATGCTCTTCCTCGGGCTCTGGGGCGGCGCCATGGTCGACCGCTTCGACAAGCGCAAGCTCCTGATCGGCACCCAGGCCACCATGGGCGTCCTCGCCGTCGGCCTGGGCGTCCTGGCCACCCTCGGCGCCGCCCAGGTCTGGCACGTCTACCTGTTCGCCCTCGGCCTCGGCATGATCACCGTGCTCGACAACCCGGGGCGCCAGGCGTTCGTCCCCGAGATGGTCGACCGCGAGATGCTGCCCAACGCGATCGCCCTGAACAGCGCCAGCTTCCAGCTCGGCCGCGTCACCGGACCCGCCGTCGCCGGTGTGCTCATCGGTCTGGTCGGCAGCGGCCCGGTGTTCATGGTCAACGGCCTCTCGTTCGCCTTCACCATCGTGGCGCTCCTGCTGATCCGCACCGCCGAACTCAACCCCACCGAACCCGTGCCGCGCGGCAAGGGGCAGATCCGTGAGGGCCTGCGCTACATCGGCGGTAGACGCGACCTGGTCCTGCTGCTGGTCCTGGCCGGTTCCGTGCAGTTCTTCGGCGCCAACGCGCAGAACCAGATCGCCCTCATGGTCAACAACGTGTACGAGGCCGGTGCCACCGCCTTCGGGGTGGCCGCCGCCTCGCTCGCGGTGGGCGCGCTGGCCGGAGCGCTGTTGGCGGCGCGCCGCGACCACCCGAGGCTGAAGCTGGTACTGGTCGGTGCGATGGGCTTCGGAGCGACCCAGCTCCTGGCGGGCCTCATGCCCGGCTACGTCTCGTTCGTCGTGGTCCTGGTGCCCATGGGCGTGCTCTTCATGACCTTCGTGACCACGCTCAACGCCACCTTCCAGCTGAGCGTCGACCCCCAGATGCGCGGCCGGGTCATGAGCATGTTCCTGCTCGTGTTCATGGGTGTGGCCCCCATCGGCGCACCCGTGGTGGGCCTGATCGCCGACGCCTTCGGGCCGCAGGCCAGCCTCCTCACGGGCGGCGCGGTGACGGTCGTGGTGGTCGGTGTCCTCACCGTGCTGCTGATGCGTGCGCGCGGGCTGTCCGCCGGTGCCCTGCTGCGCCGTCGCCGGGGCCGGGCGGCCGCCGGTGCCGAGACGGTCCGAGGCCCCGGCGGGACCGAGAGCGCTCCGGCCACCCCGGCACCAGCCGGGGGATCAGGCGGTGACCACCCGGGTGACCATGGAGACCGAACTGACCGCGAGCAACACCAGCACGGTGCGGCGGAACAGCTCGGCGTCCAGCCTGCGGAAGAGCCGCTCACCCACGAGGGTGCCGAGCACCAGGGCCGGGGCCCCGACCACCAGAAGGCCGCCGACCTGCGAGGTTAGCTGCCCGCCGAACCCGAAACCCACCAGTGTCGCCACGCTCGTCGCGGAGAACGTGACGGCGAGCGTGGCCCGCTGGACGCGGGGTTCCAGCTCGGACAGCCGCGACCCCTGGAGCCCCGCCACCATCAACGGGCCGTCGATCGCGGTGGAGGCGAACGCCGCCCCCGAGAGCGCGCTCATCCCGGCGACCGCCCCCAGACCGCCGGGCACGCGCACCCGCCGCCACACGAGGACCGTGCCGAGCACCACGGTGGTCGCGATCAGCACGAGCAGCACCCTCTCCGAGAGCACGTTGATCGCCCACAGCCCGAACGGCACCCCCGCCAGCGCGCACACGAGCAGCAGCGAGGCCGCCCGCCGGTCCACGTGCGTACGGTCCCGCAGGGCGACCCACAGGTTCAGCGGAACGGCCAGGGTCGCGGCGACCACCACCGCCGTCACCGGGTCCAGCAGCAGGGCCAGCGGCGGGACGGCGGCCAGGGAGAACCCGAACCCGGCGGTGATGCGGACCAGGGCCGCGACGGTCAGGACCACGAACACACAGGCGAGGACGTACACGGGCGGCTCACAGGACGGTGGCGGGCGGGGCGGACGTGCGGGACGCACCGCGTCGGAGGGTGGCGGGCGGACCGGGTCGAAGGGATGATGATCCCATGCCCCTGTTCGTCGCGCTGTGGCCGCCCGGCCGGGTCCGCGACCACCTGCGCCGCGCGGTGCGCGAGGCCCGGCCCACGGCACCGGACCTGCGCTGGAGCCCGCCGCAAGGGTGGCACCTCACCCTGGTCTTCCTGGGGGACCCCGGCGATCGCACGCCCCGGGTGGCCGAGGCCCTGGAACGCGCCCTGGAGGGCCGCCCGCCCCTGGACCTGACCCTCGACGGCTGGGGCGTCTTCCCCCGCCCCGACGAACCGGACGCCGGACGGGGCGCCTCCGTGGTGTGGGCCGGAGTACGGGGCGACGGGCTGACCGGGCTGGCCACCGACCTGGCCGACTCCGCGCGGCGCGCGGGCGTGCCCGTCTCGTCACGCCCCTTCGTGCCGCACGTCACCCTCGCCCGCTCCCGGCGCCCACACGACGTCACCCGGACCCTGCGTGCCCTGGGCCCGGCGATCCCCACCGGCTGGCGGGCGGACCGGGTCGACCTCGTCGAGAGCCGCCCGTCGGGGCCGGACCGCTACCGGACCGTTCGGAGCTGGGGACTACCCTGGGGTAGCGAATCCCAACGAGCACCGGAGCGGGGCACGTCATGAGCATGCTCACCAACAACAGGAAGCAGCGCTGGCTGCTGCCCGTGGTGCTGGGTTCCATCATGCTCATCGTGGTGCTGGGAGCGATCTTCGGCTGAGCCCCGGCTTGACCCTGACACCGGTGGCAGGGTCCTAACGTGCGGCCATGTCCACGCACACGCCCAGATCCGGCTGGCTGGCCTGCCTGGCCCTCACGGCCTTCGCGGTCGGCACCGACGACCTCGTCATCGCGGGGCTCCTCCCGGTCATCGCCGAGGACCTCGACGTCAGCGTCGCCGCCGCCGGACAGCTCGTCACCGTCTTCTCCCTCACTTACGCCGTGGCCGCGCCGCCCCTGGCCGTCGCCACAGCGAGGCTGCCCCGCCGCACCCTGCTCGTCGCGGGGCTCGCGTTGTTCGCCCTCGTCAACCTGGCCACCGCCCTCGCGTCCGCGTACGCCGTCCTCATGGGCCTGCGGGTGCTGGCGGCGCTGATCGCGGCCGCCCTCACCCCCGCCGCCTTCTCCATGGCGGCCCGGCTCGCACCGGCCGGGCACACCGGGCGTGCGGTCGGCGCGGTCGCCGCCGGGCTGACCGTCGCCCTCTTCCTCGGGGTGCCCATCGGCGCGCTCCTGGGCTCCGCGTTCGGCTGGCGCTCGGCCTTCGCCGCCGTGGCCCTGCTCACCGGGGCGGTCCTGCTCGCCTCCCTCCGGTTCCTGCCGCCGCTCCCGGGGGCGCCCGAGGCCGGGCTCCGCGAACAGCTGAGCCACCTCGGCCGACCCGCCCTCCTGACCAGCGTCGCCGGGACCGTCGCCGGGGCCTCCTGCGGCTTCATGACCTACACCTACGTCGCCCCGCTCACCCGCGACCTCACCGGGGCGGGGCCGGTGGCCCTGGCCCCGCTCATCGCCGTGGTCGGCGCGGCCGGGGCGGTCGGCACCTTCCTGTGCGGTCGGGCCACCGACCTCTGGGGCGCCGACCGGGTCCTGCTCACCACCTTCGCGGGGATGGTCGGGGCCAGCGCGCTCCTGGCCGCGCTCGCCCTCCCCGACACCGTCCCGGTGTGGCTCCTGGGCTGTGTGTTCGCCCTGTGGGGGTTCGCCGCCTGGGGGTTCGCGGCACCGATGAGCGCCCGGCTGCTCCACCTCGCGGGGGACGCTGGCACCGAGGCCCTGGCCCTCAACACCGGCGGACTGTACGTGGGGACGGCGGTGGCCGGAGCCCTCGGCGGCGCCGTCGTCGCCGGGTACGGGGGAACGGGCGTGCCCGTCGCCGCCACCGCCGTGGGGCTCGCCGCCCTGGCCCTCATGGCGTGGTCCGTCCGGCGCTTCCCCGCACGGTCTCCCTCGGAGAGCGCGCCCGCCACGGCGTGAGAGCGTTTCGTAGGCTGGCGGGGCGGCCGCGCACCGGCGCGTCCGCCCCACGAGGTCGGAGACCGAACATGCGCATCGGGGAACTCGCCGAACGGACGGGCGCCAGCCCGCGCTCCCTGAGGTACTACGAACAGAGGGGACTGCTCGCCTCGGAGCGGACGGCCAACGGGTACCGCGAGTACGGACCCGAGGCCGTGGACCGCGTGCGCAACATCCGCCTGCTCCTCGAATCCGGGCTGACCTCGGAGGACGTGCAGGAACTCCAGGACTGCCTCGAACTCGACCTGGTCCGCGAGCCCGCCTGCGCCGAGGCCGTGGCGCTCTATGAGCACAGGCTCCGGGCGGTCCGGGAGCGGATCGAGGCGCTCACCGCCACCCAGCACCGGATCGAACGCCAGCTCGCCGAGGGCACCGGCCCCTAAGCGGCCGCCCCGGCGAGGGAGACCGCACGCTCCACCAGGGCGGCGTTGTCGTGCGCCTCCACCCCCTCGGGCAGCCGCATCGTGTCCTCCAGGCCGATCCGGAGGTCCAGCCCCTCCTCCAGCGCCTGTTCGAGCATCGGCCACGCGGTCGCGTCCACCCCGTGCAGCATCCGGGGGACCCGCACCCGGCCCCGGTCCAGCACCCGGGTGATGGCCTCCGTGTTGCGCCGGGCGTCCTCCACCGCCACCTGGGTCGGCTCCACCAGCACCGCCGCCACCTCCACCCGGGTGGCGACCAGGATGCGCGCGGCGTCCACCGACCACACCCCCGCCTCCACCGCCACCCGGCGGTCGCCCAACAGGTTGACCAGGTCCACCGAACCCGCCTCGTGCAGGTTCACCGACACCGAGTCGGGCAACGACGGCGACGCCCACCGGCTCACCAGGTCGTAGCGCCGCCAGGGGTCGGGCTCAGCGGACAGGGCGGTGGTCAGGGACACCGGGACGTCGGGCCCGTCCGCGCGCAGGCGCTCCATCAGCTCGGCCACCACCCCGGGCTCCAGGGACTCCGCCCCGCGCGCGTCGCGCGGGTGGACGTGGAGGCCGGTGGCGCCCGCCGCCACCACGGCGTGCGCGTCGGTGACGAGTTGGTCGACGGAGACGGGCAGCGCCGGGTGCGCACCCGGACGGCGGTCACCGTTGAGACAGGCGACGATCCTCATGAGGTCTCTCCTTGCGGCGCTCTCACTGCCGAATGTGCCCGTTCACACCCGGGTGCAAGCCCCCGGCGGGCGGCCCTGGCAGGATGGCGGGCATGAGAAGCTCTCTGACCCTCGTCGCCGCCGCCCTCCTCGCGCTGGCTCCGGCGGTTCCCGCCGTGGCGGCCACCGCGGACCCCGAGGACGGCACCGGCGGCTTCGACTACCCGCGCGGCAGCGAGGGCCCCGAGGGTTCGGAGATCGCCTTCGAGTTCCAGGACGACCGCATCTCCGAGTCCAGCGGCCTGGCACCCTCCCTCCTGCACGAGGGGGTGTGGTGGACGCACAACGACAGCGGCGACCACCCCTCCGAGGTGTACGCGGTGAACGAGGACGGCGAGACCGTCGCCACCGTCACCCTCAACGTGGAGCGGCGCGACTGGGAGGCGATCAGCGTCGCCCAGGGTCCGGACGGGGTTCCGGCCGTCTTCGTGGGCGACATCGGCGACAACTTCGGCGGCGGGTGGCCGAGCGTCCGCGTCTACCACTTCACCGAACCCGAGGTCCTCGGCGACTCCGCGCTGGACCCGTCGGTGTTCACCTTCACGTACGAGGACGGTGGGCGCGACGCGGAGGGGATGATGATCGACCCCCGCGACGGTCGGCTGTACGTGGTGTCCAAGGAGTTCGCGGGCAGCGTGTACGTCGCGCCGGAGAACCTGGACCCGGTCGGTGAGAACGTCCTGACCAGGGTGGACTCCGCGCCGCTCTTCGCCACCGACGCCGCGTTCAGCCCGGACGGCACCCGCTACGCCATCCGCACCTACTGGGGTGTGAGCGTGTACGACGGGACGAACGGGGTGCCGGGCCGCCCGGTGGGTTCCTTCGACCTGCCGGAGATGGACCAGGGCGAGTCGGTGGCCTTCACCCCGGACGGGTCCGCGCTGATGGCCGGGACCGAGGGGGCGAACTCCCCGGTCTGGCGGGTACCGCTGTCGGGCGAGCAGCTCCCGGAGATGGCCGCGGACACGGAGGAGGCGGAGGAAGCGGCCGAGGCCTCCCCGGTCGTCGACGAGTCGGCCGCCGAGGAACCGGAGGAGGCCGACGCGGGCGGCGCGCTGCCGCTCATCCTCGGCGGGGCGGCGGTGGCGGTGGTCCTGATCGGCGCCATCGTCCTGCTGGTGCGCCGTACCTGAGCCCGCTCCGCCGGTCCGGCCCTCAGGGCCGCCGGTCCCGACCCCCGGGGCTACACTGTCCGGCAACCTACGTGGAGGTCCCTGATGGGTGATGGCGCTAATCCTGACCAGCGCACGCATGTCCTCTCAAGGCAGGATCACGCGGATACCGGGGTGGAAGGTGAGTCCATCTCGCGGCCGCTCACCTTCGCCGAAGAGGTGAACAGCCTGCGCGCGGCCCTGGAGCGGGAGCTGGCGACCAGGGTGGAGGAGCGCGGCGGGACGGCGGAGCTCCTGTCCTCCGAGGCCCTGACCATTGTTTTCCTCCTGGACGAGTTCTCGGCCCGCATCCGCCTCCAGGTGCGGGAGGGAGACCTCGACGGGGAGGCCGAAGCCCTCGCGGAGCTGTCCGACAAGATGAGCGCGATCGTCAACGCCGCCATGTGGTCGGGGCGCTGAGTCCGCGTTCCCCGGGACCTGTCGCGCACTCCTCGCCGGGACCGGTCCCTGAGCCCGCGCCGAAGGGCCCAGGGACGGGGGCCTACTTGGCGGGCTGGGGGTCCAGGTAGTGCTCGCGGCACAGGAACGCGTGCCGTGAGAAGTCGGTGAACACGCCGTCCACCCCCGCGTCGAAGAAGGCCTCGTACTCGGCGGCGAAACCTCCGTAGTCCTTGGGCTCTCCGTCCGAGCGCAGGTCCTCGGGGAGGAAGTGGTTCTCGCTGCGGAACGTGTAGGGGTGCACGACCAGACCCGCCTCGTGGGCGTCCCGGACCAGGTCGGTGGGCTCTCCCAGCGAGCCGTCCTCGTTGGTGGGGATGACCAGGCTCTTGTGCGGGCCGATGCCGTGCGCGAACGACGCCACCTCGGCCAGGCCGCCCGGGGTCGTGTGGTGCAGCCAGTGCTCCTCGGTCCCCATCAGGTAGACGAGCGGCAGCCCCGTCTCGGCGAGCTTGCGCAGGCTCTCGGCCTCGAAGGACTGGAGGAACACGGGCACCCGGGGCTCCTCGCCGACCAGCTCGGCCCCGCGCAGCGCGGCGATGAGCGGCGGTTCGAGGTCCAGGCCCTGCTCCACGTGGTGGGCCGGGTGCTTGGTCTCCGGGTAGATCCCGATGGGGCGGCCCAGCTCCTTGGTCAGGGACAGGGCCAGCTCGACGACCTCCTGGAGGGTCGGGATCTCGTAGGTGCCGTCCATCACCGCGTTGTCCGGTCGGACCCCGGCCATGCGCTCGCGGGCGCGCAGCGTCTTGATCTCGGCGAGGGTGAAGTCCTGCGCGTAGAACCCCTCGACGGTGCGCCCGTCGATGGTCCGCTCCGTGCGCCGGTCGGCGAACTCGGGGCGGTCGGCCACGTCGGTGGTCTCGCCGATCTCCTGCTCGTGGCGGCAGATCAGGTGCCCGTCCTTGGTGGAGACCAGGTCCATCTCGATGAAGTCGCCGCCGTGCCGGGCGCCCAGTTCGTACGAGGCCAGCGTGTGCTCGGGCCGGTGACCGGAGGCCCCGCGGTGGCTGATGATCTTGATGGGGAGTTCAGTCTTCTTGTTCCTGCGCACAGTGGGACCGTCCTGGGAAACGATGATCGGAAGAAGGAGGAGGAGGCCGACCCACGCGCGGCGGGTCGGCCTCCATTCTCCAGCGTCGGTGGACCGATTCAGGACGGTCTCCGGGTGATCCGCGTCAGGAGAGCTGGGCGAGGACGTGGTCGACGCACTCGGTGAGCGCGTTCACGTCGCTGGGCTCCACGGCGGGGAACATCGCCACGCGCAGCTGGTTGCGGCCCAGCTTGCGGTAGGGCTCGGTGTCCACGACGCCGTGGGCGCGCAGCACCTGGGCGATCCGGGCGGCGTCGACCTCATCGGAGAAGTCGATGGTGCCGACCACCTGGGAGCGCTGGGCCGGGTCGGCGACGAACGGCGACGCGACGGGGGAGCGGTCCGCCCAGTTGTAGAGGATCGAGCTGGACTCGTGGGTGCGGGCCACGGCCCACTTCAGCCCGCCCTGGCCGTTCATCCACTCCAACTGCTCGGCGAGGAGCAGGAGGGTGGCCACGGCCGGGGTGTTGTACGTCTGGTCCTTGGCGGAGTTGGCGACCGCCGTCGGCAGCGAGAAGAACTCGGGGACGTAGCGTCCGCTGGCCGCGATCTCGTCCACCCGGGCCAGGGCCCTGGGCGACATGACCGCGATCCACAGGCCGCCGTCGGCGGCGAAGCTCTTCTGCGGGGCGAAGTAGTAGACGTCGGTCTCGGTGATGTCGACGTGCAGGCCGCCCGCGCCGCTGGTGGCGTCGACCAGGACGAGGGCGTCCTCGTCCGCGCCGGCGACGCGGCGGATCGGCGCGGCCACACCGGTGGAGGTCTCGTTGTGGGTGAGCGCGTACACGTCCACCCCGGCCTCGGCGACGCTCTCGCCGTGGGTGCCCGGGTCGGTGGTGATGACCGTCGGGTCGTCCAGCCAGGGGGCGCCCTTGACGACCTTCGCGAACTTGCTGGAGAACTCGCCGAACGCCAGGTGCTGCGACTTGGAGCGCACCAGGCCGTGGGCGGCGATGTCCCAGAAGGCGGTGGTGCCGCCGTTGCCGAGGACCACCTCGTAGCCCTCGGGGAGGGAGAGGAGGTCGCGCACGCCTTCACGGACCCGGCCGACCAGGGACTTGACCGGCTTCTGCCGGTGGGAGGTCCCCAGGTAGCGGGAGCCGGAGGAGGCGAGGGCGTCGAGCTGGGCGGCACGGACTTTGGAGGGGCCGCTCCCGAAACGACCGTCGGCGGGCAGCAGGTTCGCGGGAATCTGAATCTCGGTCACGCGGACCAGCGTAGTGGTGGAGGTCGCCGGAGCGCCGGTCAGGTCGGCGATTGGTGGCGTGAAATCACGTGACCGTCACATCGAATCATCACAGGTGGGCGGGTGCTGGCCGGTATGGGCCAGCCCCAATCGCGACAAAGGGGATGTCGGCCCGGTGCCCTTTGCTGTCTAATGAGGCACTTGCCGGGGGGCGGACCAGACAACACGATCGCGGAGGGAAGCTTCGAGTGTCCGATCAGACACCTGGCGAAGAAGAACGGACGGACCGGACCGCCTTCGTCGGGGTCTTCGACAGCCTGCGCCGCCGCCCGACGCGCTCCGAGTACCTGACGCTCCGAGGCATGGCGCTCGCGGTGGCCCGGCGCCGTCCCGCCCGCAGGGGACGCCTCCAGCGCGGCGACGCCGCCGAGCCCCCTCCCGTGCTGGACGTGGTGACCGACCGCCGCGACGACCGCGCCGTCGTCCTCCGGGAGCTGGTGCGGGCCGGTGCGGTCGGCCCGGTGTGGCTGCTGCCCGAGGGTGTTCCGCGCGGTGAGGAACCGGAGGGGGAGCCCCGGGACCGGGAGCCCGGGGAAGCCGCGGGGCGGGGTACGGCTGACGCCCGAGAACCGGGCGCCGCCGGGGCCGACGCCGCCGCACCGGACCTCCACGCGCCCGGCACCCGCCCCGACGCCACGAGGCCGCACCGGGAACCCCGTCGTGGCGGCCTGACCCGCGCCCGGCTGTGGCGGAGCGTCTCCGGGGACCACGGCGCACCGTCCCCCGAACCGGAACCCGGGCCGCCCTCCGACACGGGACCGGAACCCGACGTCACCACCCAGGAGCTCTACGCCCTCCTGGAGCGGCTGGTCGACGGCGGTTTCGCCTGGAGGGACGATCAGCCCGAGGCCCCGCGCGGACGCAAACCACCGCCTCCGCCCCGCTTCTCGCAGGTCCGCTCCCTCCTGTGGCTCCAGCGCTGCCACCCCGGGGCCTTCCGTGCCTCCGACGCCGAGGGTGAGAGCCCCAGGGCCCGCGACGTCCTGCCCAACACCAGCGCCACCCAGGCGGAGGTGATCAAGGCCCTGCGCCGGGGTGCGCCTGGACAGCGCCCGCGACCGGAGGAGGGAGCTGCTGGAGCGCGCGGAACGCGCCGCCGAGGACGGCTCCGACGAGACCGCCCCCACCCGGTGGGAGCTCCTGCGCGGTCGCTGGACCGTCTGTGTGCGCTCGCTCGCGAGCGGCGCCGCCCGCTTCTCCCGCATGGTCACCGTGGCGTCGAAGTGGATCACCTTCGGCAACGCGGACGAGAAGGTGCTCACCCCGGTCTCCTTCGTCCTCTCCCTCTTCGTGGCGGCCGCGCCCTTCACGTTCGCGTACGTGGGGCTGGCCGCGCAGCAGGCCAACGAACTCGTGTCCCTGCTGGTCGGTGCGCTCCTGGCGTCCGTCTACGTGCTGACCGTGTTCTTCTTCCTGCTGCCGTGGCGCCCCTACCGGTGGCTGCGACACCACCGCTACGTGATGGACCCGCACCCGAGGCGGTCCTCCCCGCAGGGAGCGGACCGGGCGGCCGGGCAGGAGGCCGACGAGGAGGCGGACGACGAGGGCGCGCGGACCGGCGACCAGGGCCGGGGTCGCCACCGGGCCCACGGGGTGCGCCTGCTCAACAAGCTGAACAACCCCAGGATGAACGCGGGTCGGATCGGGTCGGTCCCGCCCCCGGTGACCCACCGGATCGCGGTCAACGCGTTCCTGGACGACCTCCAACGCGTCTACGGCGCGGGCCGGGGCCGCCGGAGGAGGGGAACGGGCGCCCGGCCGGTGCTCGTCTACGACCAGCACCGCCTGGACCGGGTCGGCCGTTACCTCGTCTGGTTGGTCGAGCAGGAGCGGTTGCGCCGGGCCTTTCCCGACCCTCTGTTGTTGGTGCAGGTCCGTGACGCCGGGCTCGCCCCGCTGCTCGGCGGTGCGGTCGACGCCGCCCTGTACGGTGACCTGCCCGAGTACAGGGTGGGTGAGGGCGAGGTGCGGAGCGACCCCGAGGAGGTCCGCTCGTGGCGGCGGCGCCGGTACCTGGCCGGTGTGCTCGGCACGGAGCGCGTCATCACCGCGAGGGTTCCCGCCCTGACCGGGGCCTCGGAGGTCCTCGGCCGACGCGGCACGCCCGAGTGGGTCCTGTCCGGGCCGTACCTGGCGGGGATGTGGACCTCCGGTGTCGCGGGCGCCACCGCCGTCCTGACCCTGCTCGGCATGGTGTTCGTGCCCTCGCTGGTGCAGGCCGGCAACCCGTGCGTCCAGCAGGGCGTGTGGCAGCCGCGCGGCATCGTCCGCAAGGGGGACCAGTGCGTCGGGGTCACCGACGGCGCGTTCGTCTTCCACGAGCGGCTGACCGAGGTCACCGAGCTCATCCACGAGCAGAACCAGGAGGTGGAGGCGAGCGGCCACCCCTACGTGACCATCGCCCACCTCGCCGAGTTCGACGTGGCCGATCCCGAGGACCCGTCGCTCTCCGGTAGCCAGGGGGAGCTTCTGGGCCTGGCCTACCAGCAGCGCGAGCACAACCGGATCAAGGACTCCCGGTACCCGCGCGTCCGACTGCTGATCGCCAACGCGGGCCGGGGGTGGGAGCACTCACTGGTGGCCGCGAAGGAGATCGTCGACCGCGCGGAGGACGAGCGCCTCGGGATGGACCGCCCCATCGCGGCGGTCGGATTCGGACACAGCGTCGTGCCCAACAGCAACGCGATCAAGGAGGTCGGGGACGCGTCGCTCACGATGGTGGGGACCACCGCGACCTTCGACGACGTCGCCCAGTACGGCCAGCGCGAGCACAGTGAGTTCTACTTCCCGGTCTCCCCGGCCAACTCGCGGATCGCCGAGCAGTCCGCGCACTGGGCGCGGGAGGGCGTGTCCTGGCGGGGGGCCGACGGGGTGGAACGCGGGTTGAAGCGGCACGACACCGCCGTGGCCATCGCCGGTGCCGAGACGGACGCCGACGGCGGGCGGCACGAGCAGTACGGCCCGCACCTGGCGCGGGAGTTCATGGCCGCCTTCGAGGACCGCGGCGGCCGGGTGTGGGAGGGCGCCCGCGACCTGGGACCGGAGGAGTACGACGGCCGGGGCGTGCTGCTCTACCGGGACGGCGACGAGGACGCCGACACCACCTACGAGCGGCAGCTGGAGCGCCTGTGCACCGACGACGATCCGCCCGACCTGCTCTACTACGCGGGCCGGTCCGACGACTTCACCGAGTTCTACCGCCGGTTCATCCGCACCGGCGGGGAGGACTGCGTCGACGGCCGCATGACGATCCTCGGCGGCGACGACGTCTCCAAGTTCGTCTCCGACGAGGAGGAGTTGATCGGCAACAACGCCGACCACCACTCGGTGTTCTACACGCCGTTGGCGCCCAGCGGCCCCTGGGGCGGGCCGGGCGGGAGTCCCGGCGGCAGTGACCAGGGCTTCTACGACGACATCGGCAAGCTGCTCGGGGAGCTGTACGGCGACGGCGACGGCGGGGGTGACGAGGACGGGGCGGCGGAGCGGCGGCGGGACCGGCCGCCGGGGAAGGCAGAGCTGCCGTCCGTCGCGCACGCGGCGGTGGCCAGCGACGCCCTCCTGGTGGTCTCCGAGGCGCTGCCCACCGTCGGCCTCACCCCGGAGGAGCTCCGGGCCCGCGGTCCGCTGCGGTGGATCGGCCTGGACCGGCACCCCTACCTGCGCACCCAGGAGCAGTACGAGGAGCAGCGGGAGGAGCTGCACGGCGCGGTGAAGCGGACCCGCAACCTCACCGGGGTCTCGGGCTACATCGAGTTCGACACCGGCAACGAGGGGAACTGGTTCGACGGCCGCATGGTGCAGTTGGTGCTGGTGGGGCCGGAGGTGGTCAATCCCGAAACCGGTGAACGCCAACGCCAGCACGTGGTCCAAAGGTGTGGCATGCGCAACGCGAACACGGTCGAACTCGGCGCCCGGTGTCTGCCCCTGGGCACCGGGAACGGGGCTGGCGCGCCGTGAGAGTATGCGTCGTGTGGACCACCAGAACCCCGCGGAACTGCGGAAACCGTACCTGGGTGCACCGCTGCGCCGCCGCGACCTCGCCGACCGTCCGATGGCCCAGTTCCACGTGTGGTTCGGCGAGGCGCACGAGTCGGGTCTCGCCGAGCCCAACGCGATGGTGTTGTCGTCGGTCGAGCCCTCCGGGATGCCCCGGTCGAGGACCGTCCTGATGAAGGGCTACGACGCGACCGGCCTGCGCTTCTTCACCAACTACACCTCGCGCAAGGGGCGCGCCCTGGCGGCCGACCCCCGCGCCAGCGTCGTGTTCCCCTGGCACGCGATCCGGCGCCAGGTCCTGGTCGCCGGGCGCGTGGAGCGGCTCGGGGACGAGGAGAACGACCTCTACTTCGCGTCCCGTCCCCGGGGGTCGCAGCTGGGCGCGTGGGCGAGCGAGCGCCAGTCGCGGCCGGTGGCCGACCGCGCCGAGCTGGACCGCCTCTACCGGGGGTTCGACACCGTGTGGCGGGCGGACGAGCCCGTCCCGAGGCCATCCTACTGGGGCGGCTTCCGCCTGGTGCCCAGCGAGGTGGAGTTCTGGCAGGGCGGCGAGGACCGCATGCACGACCGGTTCCGCTACCTGTGGACCGACGGGGGTTGGGTGGTCGAGCGCCTCGCGCCGTGAGCCCCCTGTGAGCCCCGGCTCCTCCCGGGCGGGGGCGCCGCCGACGCCGGTTCCCACGCCGCGTTCCCCGGAGTGACGTTGGTCGCGTCGAACGGGGGTTCGAGTCGACAGGGGCCGACCGGCCCCTGTGCGGGGGACCTTCGGATACTTCACACACCGACGGGATCACCTGCAGGCCTGTGACCTTGGACCCTTGCGCCGACGGAGGGTCGCGGTGGAGGAGTGTCCGGATCGTGAGACGGTGTCGAAATCCACGCACGCCGCGCCACGATATGCTGGACGCATCGGAGGTCGCTCCCGCGGTCGTGCGGACGCCCCGGTCCCCACCTGGCCCCAGGGAATCACGTGGTCCCGGCCTGTGTTGTGAGAGACCTGCCGTGCCCGCACGTGACCGCGCGTCGGGCGCAGAGCCTTGGGAGGGGAGTCTTGACCGCACACGGGCTGATCGACACCACGGAGATGTACCTCCGTACGGTCTTCGAGCTCGAAGAGGAGGGCATCGTCCCGCTTCGGGCCCGGATCGCCGAGCGCCTGCACCAGAGCGGCCCCACGGTGAGTCAGACCGTCGCCCGTATGGAGCGCGACGGCCTGCTGAGGGTCGAGAACGACCGCCACCTGGTGATGACCGCCGAGGGACGCAGGCTCGCCACCCACGTCATGCGCAAGCACCGTCTCGCCGAGCGCCTGCTCGTCGACGTCATCGGGCTGCCGTGGGAGGACGTCCACATCGAGGCCTGCCGCTGGGAGCACGTCATCTCCGAAGCCGTGGAGGAGCGCCTGGTCACGCTGCTCAACGCGCCCTCGGTGTGTCCGCACGGCAACCCGATCCCGGGCCTGGAGGAGCTGGGGCTGGAGGGGTACGCCCCCGAGCCGTTCACCGACGACTCCATCGTGCCGATGATCGACGCGGTCTCCCACACCGAGACCACCGTCACGGTGCGCCGTATCAGCGAACAGCTCCAGCCCGACGCGGACATCATGCTGACCTTGCGCGAATCCGGGGTACAACCCGGACAGGAAGTCGTGCTTCAGGCAACGGACGACGGCGTGCGCGTCATCGGCGCGAGCGAGAACACCGAGCTCCCGGCGGATGTCGCCGGGCACATCTTCGTCGCCAAGCCGTGAAGCGTTCGTCCACGTTGATTGGTTGCTCATCGGGATTGTCTCATTGCGCTGCGGGAACGTTGACGGTGTTGCTACGCTCGCCCCAAGGTGTGGTCGTTCGGGGTACCCGGAGCAGGCATGTGTGCAGCTCATGACGGCGAGGTGGCGGCTAGATGACACGGTGGGGTGAGCCCTTCCGGGAGAGCGACGCGCTCGCCACGGCCGAGGTCGTCGACCAGGCCCAGATCGCCATCGTCGTCATCGACCGGTTCAGCCTTCTTCGCTACTGGAACCCGTACGCCCGCGAGCTGTTCGGGTTCGTCGGCGGGCGCGACTACGTGGGCCTGTCCCTGCTGGACATCGGCATCCACGAGTCCGACCGCGAACACGCCTCCCAGTTGGCGCGGCGCGTGCTGCGCGGCGAGCCGTGGGAGGGCACTTTCGCGGTGCTCAAGGGCGACTCCACGTGGATTCACGTGCGGGCCCAGGCGGTGCCCATGCGCGACGACTCGGGGGAGATCGACGGGATCACCCTCATCGCCCACGAGGCGCTGCGCAGCGGCCGGGTCGAGGAGCAGTACGGCCTGCTCGAACGCATCGGCAGCCGACTGGCCAGCTCCCTGGAGTTCGACTCCACGGTCAGGGGCGTGGCCGGCATCCTGGTGCCGCAGTTCGCCGACCACTGCTTCATCGACCTCTTCGACCGCGACCGCCTGGTCAGACAGGTGTCCGTACACGCCGAGGGCTGGACGCCCCCGCCCGACACGTGGTTCGCGGTGGGCGACGAGGTCCGTTACCCCGAACGACACTTCGTCACCCAGGCGATGCGCCGCCTGGAGACGGTGGTGACCAGCGACCACCTCTACGAGAACTCTCCCAACGACCGGTCCGACCGGGTCTCCCGGCAGGTCGGGGTCACCTCCGCGATCGCCGCCCCGCTCCGGGCCCGGGGCGAGGTGCTGGGCGTGCTCACCATGGCCCTGTCCGGGCTCTCCCCCCGGCAGAAGAGCAGTTACGGCGGTTTCGACCGCGACCTGGTCGGCGCGATCGCCTCCCGGGTGGCGCTGGCCATCGACAACGCCCGGCTCTTCGAGGAGCAGCGCAGCACGGCGGTGGCCTTCCAACGCAGCCTGCTGCCCAGCGACTTCCCGCCCCTGGACGGGTTGACGGTCGCGCACCGCTACCTCCCGGCTGGCCCCCTCCAGGGCCACGGACACGGTATCCAGACCCAGGTCGGCGGCGACTTCTACGATGCCATCCCGCTTTCGGCCGGGCGGGTCGGCCTGGTCATCGGCGACGTCGAGGGCCGGGGACCGCACGCCGCCGCCGTCATGGGGCAGCTGCGCGCCGCGCTGCGCGCCTTCGCGCAGGCCGACCGGGAGCCCGCCGACATCCTGCGCGAGCTCGACGAGTGGGTCCGCCAGCTCGGTATCCCCGACAGCGGCGGCGACGTGTGGATTCCCAGCGTCAGCTGCCTGTACATGGTCTACGACGCCTGGTCCCGCGAGCTGTCCTACGCCAACGCCGGGCACGCCCCGCCCCTGCTCATCACCTCCGAGTCGGTCGAGACGCTCGACCTGGAGGTCAACGACCGCATGCTGGGGGTACGTGCCCGGGGCGGTTCGGGCGAGGACATCGTCTACCACCAGGCCGACCTGCGGCTGCCCCTGGGGGCGACGCTGGTCATGTACACCGACGGCCTGGTGGACCGGCGGCCGGTCGGCGGCCGCGCCGACCCCGAGCGCGCCCTGGCCAGGATGACCGAGCGGGTCGCCGAGGTGGCCGACAAGGACGTGGACCAGATCGCCGAGGCGGCCGTGCACAGCGTGCCCGGCGTCCTGGACGACGACACCGCCCTGATGGTGGTGCGCACCCACTCCGAGGAGCTGGCGCTGCGCGAGGGCTGGTTCCCCTCGGAGGCCTCCACGGTGGGCGCGGCCCGGCACCTGGCGGCCGACACCTTCAAGGAGTGGGGGGTCGACCGCGACCAGGCCGAACTGGCCTGCCTGCTGGTCTCCGAGATCGTCACCAACGTGGTCATCCACGCCACCCCGCACCCGGTGCACCGCGAGTTCACCGGCAACGGGGTGCTGGACTCCGAGACCCCGCTCGGCGCCGGGGGCGCAGCGGACGAGTTCGACGAGGACTGGAGCGACCTGCTGGAGGCGGTGGCGGAGGAGGACGAGTCCACCGACGACCCGGAGGAGAAGGAGTTTCTGCTCCGGTTGCGCCGTGGCGCGAACGCGGTCTGGGTGGAGGTCTTCGACCACGACCTCCGGCTGCCGCGCATCCGCAGCGCGGCCGCCGACGACGAGGGCGGGCGCGGCCTCTACCTGGTGGAACAGCTCGCCAGCCGGTGGGGTTCGCGTCCCACACCGGACGGCAAGGCGGTGTGGTTCGAGATGCCGATGCACGCGGAGGTCCGCGAGGCCGAGAAGGACGACGGGGAGTAGGCGGCCCGGGCACACGGGTCAGAGGTGGTCCGCGCCGTGGCACCGGTCCGCCGCCCGTTCCGTGATTCGTGCGAGCGGCCCGACGGGTGAGCGTGACGGAGACGACCTGGTTGTCAACTGCTTTGGTCGCTAATGTGGGGAAATCATCGTCCCCCGCCTGAGCCTTCCGGAGTAACCCGTGCCCCTGCGATCCCGTGCCCGTGGCCCCCTCGCCCCGCCCCTCGTCCGCCTGGGTGCCGTCGCGGCCGCCGCCGTCCTGCTGGCCACCGCCTGCTCCCCCGAGGAGGAGTCGGCCGCGTCCGGGCCCGGCGCCGCCTGCGAGCCCGGAGCCCTGCCCACGCTGACCGAGGGCACGCTCACCGTCGGTACGGACAGCCCGGCCTACCCGCCGTGGTTCGTCGGCGACGATCCGTCCAACGGCGAGGGGTTCGAGTCCGCCGTGGCCTACGCCGTCGCCGAGGAGCTGGGCTACCCCGCCGACCGCGTCGAGTGGACGGTGGTGACGTTCAACAACGCCATCGCCCCCGGTCCCAAGGCCTACGACTTCGACGTCAACCAGTTCTCCGTCACCGACGAGCGGCGCGCCGCCGTCGACTTCTCCTCCCCGTACTACGACGTCCGCCAGGCGGTCGTGGCGCTCTCCGACGGGGAGGCCGCCGGAGCCGAGGGCCTGGACGACCTGCGGGGGCTGGTGATCGGCGCCCAGGTCGGCACGACCAGCTACGACGCGCTGGTCACGAGTATCGACCCCGAGCCCGAGCCGCTGGTCTTCAACAACAACGACGACGCCAAGCAGGCCCTGGAGAACGGGCAGGTGGACGCGGTGGTGTTCGACCTGCCCACCGCCTTCTACGTCACCTCCGCCGAGCTGGAGGGCGCCGAGATCGTCGGGCAGCTGCCGAAGGCCGCGTCGGAGTCCGAGGAGGAGTCGTTCGGGCTGGTCCTCGACCTCGGCTCGCCCCTGACGGACTGCGTCACCGAGGCCGTGGACACCCTACGGGAGAACGGCACCCTCGCCGAGCTCGAACGGGAGTGGCTCGCCGAGGCCGCCGACGCCCCCGAACTGTCGTGACCGGGACGGAGGGAACGCGGGTCCCCAGCCTCCTGGAGACCGAGCGCGCCACGTTCCGCCGCCGCCAGGGCGTGCGCTCGGTCCTGGTGGGCGCGCTCTCCACAGCGCTGCTGGGGGCCGTCCTGGTGACCGTGGTGGTCGGCTCGCCGGGGTGGGAGCGGGTCCGGGAGACCTTCTTCGACCTCGGCGTCGCCCGTGAGGCCCTGCCCGCGGTGCTCACCGGGCTCTGGCTCAACCTGCGCGTCCTGCTGTTCTGCGCGTTGGGCGCCCTGGCCCTGGGCCTCCTCGTGGCGATCATGCGCACCCTGCGCGGGCCCGTGTTCTTCCCGCTGCGCGCCCTGGCCGCCTCGTACACCTACGGGTTCCGGGGCGCGCCGCTGATCATCGTGCTGTACCTGATGACCTTCGGCGTGCCCGGGCTGCGGCTGGAGGGCACTCCGAGCGTGCTGGTGCTCGGCGGTATCGCCCTGGTCATCACCTACGGCGCCTACATCGCCGAGGTGTTCCGGGCGGGGATCGAGTCGATCCACCCCAGCCAGATCGCGGCCGCCCGCTCGCTCGGCCTCACCTACACGCAGGCCATGCGCTGGGTGGTGCTCCCGCAGGCGGTGCGCCGGGTCTCGCCCCCGCTGCTCAACGACATGGTGGCGCTCCAGAAGGATGTGGGGCTGATCTCCCTGGCCGGGCCGATCGACGCCATCAGGGCGGCGCAGATCGCCACCGCACAGACCTACAACTTCACGCCCTACGTGGTGGCCGGGGTGCTGTTCGTGCTCATGGCGATCCCCTTGGTGGCCGTGACCGACTGGGTGACCGTCCGGGCCGCCCGCAGACAGTCATCGGAGGGGGCGAGGTGAGAGAGCTCGAACGGATCGCCCGGCTGGAGGGCGACACCCCGGTGCTGCGGGTGCGCGGGGTCCGCAAGGAGTTCCGGGGCAACGTGGTGCTCGACGGGCTCGACCTCGACGTGCCCGAACACGGTGTGGTGGTGCTGATCGGCGCCTCGGGCTCCGGCAAGTCGACCCTGCTGCGCTGCGCCAACCTGTTGGAGCCGATCAGTGACGGCGCCATCCACCTGGACGGCGAGCACGTCACCGATCCGCGTGTGGACCCCGACCGCGTGCGCCGCCGGATCGGCATGGTGTTCCAGGCGTTCAACCTGTTCCCGCACATGTCCGTGCTGGACAACGTTACCCTCGCCCCGCGCCGCGTCCACCGCAGGGCGCGCGCGGAGGCCGAGGAGCGGGCGCGCTCCCTGCTGGACCGGGTCGGTCTGCTGGACAAGGCGGGGGAGTACCCCGACCGGCTCTCCGGCGGGCAGCAGCAGCGCGTGGCGATCGTGCGGGCCCTGGTCAACTCCCCGCGCCTGCTCCTGCTGGACGAGGTGACCAGCGCGCTGGACCCGGAGCTGGTCGGCGAGGTGCTGGACCTGGTGCGTGGGCTGAGGGAGGACGGCATGACCATGCTCCTGGCCACGCACGAGATGGGCTTCGCCCGTCAGGTGGCCGACACCGTGTGCTTCCTCGACGGCGGGCGCGTCCTCGAACAGGGGCCGCCGGAACGGGTCCTGGGCGACCCGACGGAGCCGCGCACGCGCCGGTTCCTCCAACGCATCATCGACGCCGGTCGCCTCTGAACACGTTCGGAGCCCTTTTTCGCTGGTCGGGGACAGTGTCGCGGCAAACCTGTTTCCGGCCGGCAAAAAAAGGCCGCGAACCCACCTTGTTTGTCTGTAGTCGGTTGGTTACTTTATCCAGTGGTAAAGGATATGACCGGTTCGGGGAATGGTGGTGCGCGCATTGCGTGAACGCGGTGTGGAAGTGGTTCCGGGTTCCCCGTGGGGAAATGTGGGACAAAGTCCCAGGAGGTTCCCGGGGTCGCCTCGCCCGCCGGTGCGTTCCGGTCTGCGCGGTGGAGCCGCCCTCCTCGGTGCCCTTGCCCTGGTGGTCGCGGCGGCGGCGCCCGCCTTCGCGGCACCTCCACCCGCCCTTCCGGCCCATTCCACCGAGGCCGAGGCGAAATGGCAGCCCGCCTTCGACTACGACACGGACGGTTGCTATTCCACGCCCGCCATCGGGCCGGACGGAACCGTCGCCGAAGGTCTCAAGACCACCGGTGCCCTGAACGGAAACTGCCGGGACCAGTCGGACCTCGACAACACCAATTCGTATTCACGGGCCAGCTGCGACGGCGGGTGGTGCGCGTACATGTACGCGCTCTACTTCGAGAAGGACCAGATCATGCACGGCTGCTGCGGGCACCGACACGACCTGGAACACGTCGTCGTGTGGGTGCTGGAGGACGAGGCCCGGTACGTGTCCGCCTCCGCCCACGGCGGCTACGACACCCGCCCCGCCGAGGACGTGCTGTGGGAGGGCACGCACCCCAAGATCGTCTACCACAAGGACGGCCCCTCGACCCACGCGTTCCGGTTCGCGGCGGGCCACGACGACCCGCCCGAGAACCACTACGGCGAGTGGCAGTACCCGGACCTGGTCGGCTGGGACGGCTACCCGGAGGGCATCCGGGAGATCTTCGTGGCCGCCGACTACGGGGCCGCGCAGCTCGACCTCAAGGACGAGCGGTTCTCCGACGCGCTGGCCCGGGCCCTGCCCGACGGGATCGACTTCGACCCGTACGCCCCCTGAGCCGCACCCGCCCCGAGACCATCACGGTCGGGTCCACCCGCACGGTCCTCACCCGCCTTTGGACCGTGCGCCGGGCCCGTCCATCCCCCCGGACGCCGGAGGGCCCGCCTCCCCGGCGACACGGGGAGGCGGGCCCTCGGTGCGTTCCGCGCGACCGCGTTCAGCGGTAGGAGTTGGCCCACAGCAGCAGGCACACGAAGACGAAGAACACGACGATGCCGCTGGTCGCCCAGGGGATGTGGATTCTGGGCCGGAGCTTGCGCACGGCGATGACCAACAGCACCACCAGCAGGCCCATCACGATGAGGCCGTCCCACGATCCGCTCACGACGGGGTCCCTTCGGGGTTCGGGGGTGCTACAGGCCCAGGCCCCTGCCCACGATCTCCTTCATGATCTCGGTGGTGCCACCGTAGATCGTCTGGACTCGGGAGTCCTGCCAGGCCCGTGCCACGGGGTATTCCATCATGTACCCGTACCCGCCGTGAAGCTGGAGGCAACGGTCCATGACCCGGTTGCACATCTCGGTGGTCCACCACTTGGCCTTGGCGGCGTCCTCGACGGTGAGTTCGCCCTTGTTGAGCAGCTCGACCCCGCGGTCCACGTAGGTGCGGGCCAGGTCCACCTCGGTGGCCAACTCGGCCAGGACGAAACGGGTGTTCTGGAACCGTCCGATCGGTCGTCCGAAGGCGGTCCGCTCACGGCAGTACTCGATCGTGTGCTGGAGGACGTGGTCGGCCGAGGCGGCCGCGCAGGTGGCGATGGACAGCCGCTCCTGCGGCAGGTTCTGGAGCAGGTGGATGAACCCCTGCCCCTCGGTGCCGATGAGGTTGGCCGCAGGGACACGGACGTCGTCGAAGAAGAGCTCCGCGGTGTCCTGGGCCTTCATGCCGACCTTGTCGAGGTTGCGGCCGCGCTCGAACCCGGCGGCACCGCGTTCCACGGCGATGAGCGAGAATCCCTGCGCCCCGGCGTCGGGATCGGTCTGGCAGACCACGATGACGAGGTCGGCGTTGACGCCGTTGGTGATGAAGGTCTTGCTGCCGTTGACGACGAAGTGGTCGCCGTCGCGCACGGCGGAGGTGCGGATGCCCTGGAGGTCGCTGCCGGTGCCGGGCTCGGTCATGGCGATGGCGGTGATCAGCTCGCCGCTGGCGAAGCCGGGGAGCCAGCGCCGCTTCTGCTCGTCGGTGGTCAGGCCGACCATGTAGGGGGCCATGACGTCGTTCTGGAGGGTGATCCCGAGACCGCTGGCGTGTGCGCGGCAGATCTCCTCGTTGACGATCTGGTTGTAGCGGTAGTCGTCGAGGCCGGTGCCGCCGTACTCCTCGGGGACCCCGTGGCCGAGCAGGCCCACGGCGCCCGCCCGCACCCACACCTCGCGCGGCACGATGCCGTCCTTCTCCCACTGGTCGTGGAAGGGGACCACGTCCCGCCTGAGGAACTCGGCCACCGATGCGCGGAAGAGGTCGTGGTCGGCGTCGAAGAGTTCCCGCTTCATGCTCAGCTCCGGAGGTGTCGGGGATCACTGTGTTCCCACACGGTAACCGAACCGCGTTCGGTTTTGAAGTACGGGGGCAAGCCGGGGCAAAGTTCCGGGGCCCTCGGGCGGTTCCCCCGGAAAGGCGCGGGCCGGGGTTCCTAGGGTGGACCAGCAGCCGGGCCGCGAGGAGTCGGGCGGCCGACCCCGGGAGGCGATCCGATGACCCACAGCCCCGCCGACCAGAGCGCGTCACCCGGGGGGCGGATCGCGCTGATCATGACCGCCCTCATGCTGGCCGTCCTGCTCTCGGCGCTGGACCAGACCATCGTGTCCACGGCGCTGCCCACGATCGTCTCCGACCTGGGCGGCCTCAACCACCTGTCATGGGTGATCACCGCCTACCTCCTCGCCGTCACCGCCAGCACCCCCCTCTGGGGCAAGCTCGGCGACCAGTTCGGGCGCAAGCACCTCTTCCTCCTGTGCATCGCGATCTTCCTGGTGGGCTCCGCGCTGTGCGGGCTGGCCCAGGACATGCTCCAGCTGGTGCTGGCACGCGGGCTCCAGGGCGTGGGCGGTGGCGGGCTCATGGTGCTGGCCTCCGCGATCATCGGCGACGTCGTCTCACCCCGGGAACGCGGCAAGTACCAGGGCCTGTTCGGGGCGGTCTTCGGGGTCTCCAGCGTGGCCGGGCCCCTGCTGGGCGGGGTGTTCGTGGACCACCTCTCCTGGCGGTGGGTGTTCTACGTGAACCTTCCGCTGGGGCTGGTCGCCTTCCTGACGGTGCTGGCCGTGCTGCCGAGACAGAGCCCGGTCGGCCGCCGCGACATCGACTACGCGGGCATCGTGCTGCTGGCCGCCACGGCCGTCTGCCTCACGCTGGTGGCCTCCTGGGGCGGTGGCGTCTACGGCTGGACGTCCTGGCAGATCCTGTCCCTGTCAGCCGCCTCCGTGGTCCTCGGCGTGGGCTGGTGGTCCACCGCCCGCAGGGCCCAGGACCCGGTGATGCCGCTCAGCCTGTTCCGCAACCCGACCATCGTGGTCGCCATGGCGATCGGCTTCTGCGTGGGCTTCGCGATGATGGGCTCGATGGCGTTCCTCCCGCTCTTCCTCCAGGTCGTGCACGGACTCTCGCCCACCGCGTCGGGACTGCACCTGCTTCCGATGGTCACCGGGATGCTCATCACGTCGATCTCCAGCGGCCGTCTGGTCACCCGGACCGGCCGCTACAAGGTCTTCCCCATCGCGGGGATGGCGCTGACCGCGCTCGGGCTGTACCTGATGTCCGGTATGGGACCGCACAGCTCGCTGTGGGAGATGGGCGTCTACTTCTTCGTCCTCGGCTCGGGGCTGGGCCTGGTGATGCAGGTGGTCGTGCTGGTGGTGCAGAACGCCTCCTCCTACGACGACCTGGGCGTCTCGACCTCCTCGGCGACCTTCTTCCGGTCCGTGGGAGGCTCCTTCGGCACGGCGGTGTTCGGGGCGGTCTTCGCCGGGCAGCTCGCCTCGGACCTGGCCGCGCGGGCGGGCGGTCTCGACCTCCCGCCGGGCGTGGACGCGGCCTCGTTGGAGAGCGACCCCGGGGCCATCGACCGCCTGCCGCCCCAGGCGCAGGCGGGCTTCCTGGAGGTCTACGCCGACGCCATCGACACCGTGTTCCTGTGCGCGGTGCCGGTGGCCCTGGTCGGCCTCGTGCTCGCCCTCTTCCTGCGGCAGGACGTGCTGCGGACGACCATCAGGACCCCGGACCTCGACGAGACCGTGGCCCCGGTGGCCGCCCCCGGCCGCAGCGCGATGGACCAGGTGGAGCGGGAGATCTACGCGGCCTGCGGGGCCGAGGGCACGGAGACCATGTACGCACGGCTCCGCGAAGCGGCCGGTCTGGAGGTCTCGACCGAGGCCTGCTGGGCGCTGAGCCACATCGGGGTGCGGGGCGCCCTCACCGTGGACGAGCTGGTCCGGATGTCGGGGCTGGACGCCTCCCGGTGGGCCGACACCCACCGGGAACTGCTGGAGGCGGGCTACCTCGCCGACGACACCGAGCCGTGGGAACTCAACTGGCGCGGCGAGGACGCCGTGCGGCACCTGTACGAGGCGCAGCGGACGGCGCTGCGGTCGCTGCTCTCCGACTTCGGCCCGGACGAGCACCCGGACGTGTTCGACGTCCTGGAGCGGGTCACCGGGACCACGCTCGGGGACCAGGGAGGCGCGGGGCGCGGGGGCGGTCGCGAGCACGGTACGGACTGACCGGCCGCGATCCGGGCGGGCGCGGCGCAAGGCGGGGCCGGGGGGTTGCCAGGAGGCCATAACCGAATACAGTTCGGTTCTATAGGACGTCACATCCCACGCCCCTTGGAGGACCCAGTGGCTGAGGCCTACATCGTCGGTGCGGTGCGCACCCCCGTCGGCACGAAGAAGGGTGCCCTGGCCGCCGTGCACCCGGCGGACCTGGGCGCGCACGTCCTCAAGGAGCTCGTCGAGCGCACCGGGGTCGACCCCGCCGCGGTCGAGGACGTGATCATGGGCGTGGTCAGCCAGGCGGGCCCCCAGGCCCTGGACCTGGCCCGCACCGCGTGGCTGTCGGCCGGGCTGCCCGAGTCGGTCCCCGCCGTCACCATCGACCGCCAGTGCGGTTCCTCGCAGCAGTCCCTCCACTTCGCCGCCCAGGGCGTCATGTCCGGCACCCAGGACCTCGTCGTGGCGGCGGGCGTGGAGAACATGGGCATGGTCCCCATGGGAGCCAACGTCCAGTTCGCCCTCGACAACGACCTTCCGCTCTACGGGCAGGGCTGGATCGAGCGGTACGGGTTCCAGGAGATCTCCCAGTTCCGCGGCGCCCAGCTGATGTGCGAGAAGTGGGGCTACAAGCGCGAGCAGCTTGAGGAGTTCGCGCTGGAGAGCCACCGCCGGGCCGCCGCCGCGCAGGAGGCCGGGTACTTCGACGCGCAGATCGCCCCCCTGGCCGGGGTGGCCAGGGACGAGGGCGTGCGCCCGGACACCACCCTGGAGAAGATGGCCGGGCTCAAGCCGCTGCGTGAGGGCTGGGAGCTCACCGCCGCGATCGCCAGCCAGATCTCCGTGGGCGCGGGCGCACTGCTCATCGCCTCCGAGCGCGCCGTGGAGCGCCACGGGCTCACCCCGCTCGCCCGCGTGGTGCAGCTGTCGCTGGTCGGCGACGACCCGGTCTACATGCTCACCGCGCCGATTCCGGCGACCCGGATCGCCCTGGAGAAGGCCGGGCTGGGCATCGACGACATCGACGTCACGGAGATCAACGAGGCGTTCGCCCCGGTGCCGATGTCGTGGATCGAGGAGCTGGGCGCGGACCCGGCGAAGGTCAACCCCAACGGTGGCGCCATCGCCCTGGGCCACCCGCTGGGCGCCACCGGAGCGATCCTGATGACCAAGCTGGTCAACGAGCTGCACCGCACGGGCGGCCGCTACGGCCTCCAGACCATGTGTGAAGGCGGCGGCCAGGCCAACGTCACCATCGTCGAACGGGTCTGAGTCCGGGAGCTTCCGCACGGGCCGCGCGTTCACGAGGAGCGCGCGGCCCGTCGTCATCCTCGCCGACCTTGGATGCAGGCATGCATGCATCTATGATGGCGTCATGAGTCAGATGACGTGGAGAGCCGATGAAGAGCTGATGCGCAGAGTCAAGTGCTCCGCTGAGCGGCGAGGTGTCAGCCTGAACGAGTACGTCACCCGCGTGATGCGCGCGGTCACCGATCCGGATCTGGAGAGTGACGAGGCCAAGGCGGTGCGGGCCAAGCTCGCGCAGGCTGGATTCCTGGACGTGTCCGGGGCGCCGCGCACCCGGCCCAGCCGTGCCGCGGTCGAGAGGGCCCGCCGCGCGGCCGGCGGGGGGACCCCGTTGGAGGACTTCGTGGAAGAAGGACGTGAGTGAGCGTCTTCGCCGACACGTCCGCCGTGGTCAAGCTCTACGCGGACGAGCACGGAAGCGACGAGATCCGCGCCATCGAGGCACCTCTGGTGGTGTCCCAGCTGACCAGAGTCGAGGTTCCGGCGGCGCTGTGGCGCAAGCATCGCGTGGGAGAGCTGGGAGCCGAGGACACCCGGATTCTGGTGGCGGAGTTCGAAGCCGACTACTTCGGGGCCCCGGGGGAGGAGCGGCGTTTCGCGGCGGTCAGGGTCACCGCCGAGATCCTGGAGGAGGCGGTCCGGCTAACAGCCGTACACGGGCTCAGGGCCTATGACGCGATGCAGCTCGCGACCGCCAAGGCGGTCCGGTCGGCCGACCCGGGATGCACGTCGTGTGCGGTGTTCGACAAGGGCCTGCGCGCGGCCGCCGCGATGGAGGGGTTCTCGCCGCTGCCCGAAAGCTGACGCGTCCTCGTCGCGTGTCGCTTCCGCACGGGCCGCGCGTTCACGAGGAGCGCGCGGCCCGTCGTCAGCGGACGGGGTGGGTCAGGCCCTCGCCGCCGACGCCGTTCTCCAGCCCGAGCCAGGCGGCCATCTCCTCCAACTGCTCGACCAGCTCGGGCATGGTGTCGGCCGGAGCGTCCGCCTCCAGGGTGACCCGCCGGGCCAGCAGGGTGCCCGAGGCGCGGTCCGCCTTGAGGTCCACGCGGGCCACCAGGTCGTCGCCGAGCAGGAACGGCAGCACGTAGTAGCCGTGCACCCGCTTGGCGGCGGGCACGTAGATCTCCAGGCGGTAGCGGAAGCCGAACAGCTCCTCGGCGCGGTCGCGGGTCCACACCAGGGAGTCGAAGGGGCTGAGCAGCGCGCGGGCGTCCACCCGCCGGGGCACCCGCGCGTCACGGTGCAGGTAGGCCGGGCGGTCCCAGCCGCGCACGCTCACCGGCACCAGCTCGCCCGCGTCCACGAGGTCGGCGACGGCCGCCCGCGACCCGGCCGCCTTGAGCCGGAAGTAGTCGCGCAGGTCGGGCTCGGTGGCGATCCCGTGCGCCCGGGCGGCGATGGAGACCAGCGCGCGGTGCGCCTCGTCCGGGGTGGGGTGCGGGAGCGCGTACACCTGGGCGGGGAGCACGCGTTCGGGCAGGTCGTAGCGGCGCTCGAACTGGGAGTTGCGACCGTTGGAGGTGAGGTCGCCGATCCAGAACAGGTACTCCAGGCACTTCTTGACCTCGGACCAGTTCCACCCCCAGTGGTCCTTGGCGCGGGGGGCGTCGTGGGCCAGGGCCGCCTCGACCTCGCGGGCGGTGGCCGGACCGATCCGCGCGACCTCCTCGCGCACGGCCCTCAGCAGTTCGGGCCGTTCGTCGCGGACGCCGTTCATCCACCCCACGTTCGCCTGGGCGCGGTTGTGCTCCATCCGGTACCGCATGAGGCGGTGGGTGGAGGGCGGTACCAGGCTGGCCTCGTGCGCCCAGCACTCGACCAGCCGGGCCGGGCTGTCGCCCACGCTCGTGGTGGTGGCGCGGTCCAGGAGCTCGGGCGGGTAGGCGCCGAGCCGCGCGAACACCGGCAGGTACTGGCTGCGGGCGAGCACGTTCACGCTGTCGATCTGGAGCAGGCCCACGCGGCGGACCACGCGCGCCAGGTGGGCGAGCGTGGGGGCGGAACCCGGTCGGGGATCGTGGAAGCCCTGGGCGGCCAGGGCGATCCGACGGGCCTGGGGCAGGGAGATCTCGGCGTCGCGGCGAGGGTGGGGCATGGCCATCCGATCACCGTATCCGTCGCCGGTGACAGTCCCGGAGCGCGCCGAGTGGACGGAGCCCCCGCTCCATCACAAAAACCTCGCGCACAATGCGAACCGTTCGGGGGGTCGGGCCGTCCAACGAAGCGCGACGGAAACCAACCGAGCCTGTGCCGGTAGTCGCCGAACCCCGGTGCGGAGGACGGCCGCACCGGGGTTCATCATGTCGGTACCCCGCCAGACGCACGTGTCCGGCCAGGTCGGAGCGGGCCGTCGGCGCGATCCTCTAGCCTTTGGCTGTGCGTATCGCGACATGGAATGTGAACAGTGCCCGCGCCAGGGCCGAACGGATCGGCGACTGGCTGGACCGGAGCGACGTCGACGTCCTCGCCATCCAGGAGACCAAGGCCCGCGACGACCAGTTCCCCGCGTCGGTCCTCACCGACCGCGGGTACGAGGTGGCCCACCACGGGCTCTCCCAGTGGAACGGGGTCGCGATCGCCTCGCGCGTGGGCCTGGCCGACGTCCAGGTGGGCTTCCCCGGCCAGCCCGGATACGGGGACCCGGAGGAGCCCGAGGCCCGCGCCATCGGCGCCACCTGCGGCGGCGTCCAGGTGTGGAGCCTGTACGTGCCCAACGGTCGCGAGATCGACCACCCCCACTACGCGTACAAGCTGCGCTGGCTGGAGGCGCTGCGCCGGGCGGGCGCCGCGCGTCTGGCCGAGGACCCCGAAGCGCAGATCGCCTACGTCGGCGACTTCAACATCGCCCCGCAGGACGACGACGTGTGGGACATGGCCGCCTTCGAGGGCCTCACCCACGTCACCGAGCCCGAGCGCTCGGCCTTCACCGGTCTGGTCGACGCCGGGTTCGCCGAGGTCGTGCGCGGGTACACGCCCGGCCCCGGTGTCTACACCTACTGGGACTACAAGGGTTTGGCCTTCCCCAAGCGCCGGGGCATGCGGATCGACTTCGTGCTGGCCTCGCCCGCCCTCAGGGCGCGGGTGACCGGGGCGAGCATCGACCGCGAGGAGCGCAAGGGCAAGGGCGCCTCGGACCACGCGCCCGTCATCGTCGCCCTCGACGGCGCGGACAGCCAGCCGGTGGACCGG
The DNA here is from genome assembly GCF_042869555.1 of Nocardiopsis sp. NPDC006938. Lineage (NCBI taxonomy): Bacteria > Bacillati > Actinomycetota > Actinomycetes > Streptosporangiales > Nocardiopsidaceae > Nocardiopsis > Nocardiopsis sp. NPDC006938. The sequence goes on from NZ_JBIAGA010000003.1 coordinate 387,417, forward strand.
CCCAAGAAGTGAACGGACAACCGACAGTGAAGTGGGTAGCGAAGTGAGCGCCGTGCCGCGCGTGGCCGTCCTCGGCAGCGTCAACATGGACCTGGTGGCCTACGTGGACACCGTGCCCAACGGCGGCGAGACCGTCACCGGCACGGACTTCCGTCAGGTGCCCGGGGGCAAGGGCGCCAACCAGGCGGTCGCCGCCGCGAGGGCCGGGGCGGAGGTGGCCTTTCTCGGGGCGGTCGGGGACGACTCCTTCGGGGAGGAGCTGCGCGCCAACCTGGTGGCGGCCGGGATCGACGTGTCCGGTCTGCGCACGGTGCCGGGGGTGTCCGGGGTGGCGCACATCGTCGTGGACGGTCGGGGCGGCAACCGGATCGTCGTCGTGCCGGGCGCCAACGCCGAAGCCGGAGCGGTGGAGGGGGACCGTGAACGGGTGGCCGGTGCCGCGGCCCTGCTGCTCCAGCTGGAACTGCCCATGGAGGCGGTGGAGGCCGGTGCCCGGCTCGGCCGGAGCGTGGGGGTGCCGGTCTACCTGACCCCCGCGCCCGCGCGGGAGCTCCCGGACGGGCTCCTGGCCGACGTCGACGTGCTCGTGCCCAACCAGCACGAGGCCGCCGCCATCACTGGGCACACCGAACCGCGCGCCGCGCTGGCGGCGCTGCTGGAGAGGGTGCCCGAGGTGCTGCTGACGCTGGGCGAGGGCGGCTCGCTGTACGGTCGCCGGGGCGCGGAGCCGGTGCACGTTCCGGCGCGGCGGGTGGAGGCCGTCGACACCACGGCGGCCGGTGACACGTTCTGCGGCTCGTTCGCGGTGGCCAGGGCCGAGGGCCGGTCACCGCGTGAGGCGATGGAGTTCGCCGCTGCCGCCGCCGCGATCTCCGTGGGACGGCACGGAGCCAGCTCGTCGATGGCCTCGCGGGTCGAGGTCGAGGCCCTGCTCGGGGGCTGACCGCCCGGATCGGGCACGCTCCCCGGCCCGTGGGTCAGGGGGTGTGCCCGATCTGCTTGAGGAACGGCGCCGGGTCCTGGTTCTGGAGGCGGACCTCCAGCACGATGTCCACGGTGTCGCCCACGAGGCGGCCTCCCCAGGGGGTGGCTCCGCCGTCGCCGACGCCGAAGTCGGACAGGCTGATCTGGGTCGTGGCGGAGAAGAAGTGTCCGTAGGTGTCGTCGGGGGAGGCGTAGTCGGGGGCCTCGCCCACCCACTCGGCGTTGAGGGCGACGGGCAGCGCGGTGCCGTGGATCTCCAGGTCGCCGTGGAGGCGGAAGGTGTTCTGCTTCCGCCCGGGTTCCAGGCCGGTGGAGGTGAACCGGATACGCGGGTGTCGTTCGACGTCCAGGAAGTCGGCGGAGCGCAGGTGGGCGTCGCGGGCGTTGACGCCGGTGTTGACGCTGTCCGAGTCGATGACGACCTCCACCGAGGACCGCGCGGGGTCGTCCGCCACGTTGATCCGCCCGTCGGCGCTGCCGAAGGTGCCCTGGACCCGGCCGAAGCGCAGGTAGTGGGCGACGAAGATCAGGCTGGAGTGCAGCGGGTCGAGGTGCCAGGTACCGGGGCCCGGACCGAACTCGACAGGGGTGGATGTCATGGGCGTTATCTCCCTTTGTGTCCGGTATAAGTCATTGGTCCGTTTACTGTAGGTCCGACGCTCGACCAGAACCCTTTGTTCCCGCCTGACCTGCGGAGAGACTTTCGACTCGCCCGCCCCGGGACCCGCGCACACAAGGGAGGGCCGGGGCCCACGGCCCCGACCCTCCCGGCGAAGACGCGCTCGCGCTACATGTACTCGGGCGACTCCACGCCGAGCAGTTCCAGACCCTGGACCAGCACCCGCAGCGCCACCGAGACCAGCGCCAGCCGCGACTCGCGCTCGGCGTCGGTCGGGGCCGTCAGCACCGGGCAGTGCTCGTAGAAGGCCGTGAGCGACTGCGCCAGCTCGAACAGGTACGTGGACAGGCGGTGCGGCTGGAGGTGCTCGCCGACCTGCTCCACCACCGCGCCGAAGCCCAGCAGTTTGAGCGCGAGGTCGCGCTCGGCGCCCTCGGAGACCGTGATCGTGCCGTCGACCGCCCGGGGGTCCACCCCGCCCTTGCGGAAGATGGAGCGGATACGGGCCTGCGCGTACTGGAGGTACGGGCCGGTGTTGCCGGTCAGCGCCAGCATGCGGTCGAAGTCGAACACGTACTCGGTGTCGTGCGAGACCGACAGGTCCGCGTACTTCACCGCGCCGATGCCGACCTTGCGGGCGATCTCCGCCTGGCTCTCGGGGTCCAGGTCGGGGCGGTTCTGCGCGACCACGGCCGCGGCGCGCTCCACCGCCTCGTCCAGGAGCTGCACGAGCCGCACCGGGGCGCCGCTGCGGGTCCGCAGGATCTTGCCGTCCGGGCCCAGCACGTTGCCGATCTGTACGTGCGTGGTCTCCACGCTCTCCGGCAGCCAGCCCGCCTCGCGCGCGGTGGCCCACACCATCTTGAAGTGCATGGCCTGCGGGGCGCCCACCACGTACAGGATGCGGTCGGCCTTGAGGTCGTCGACCCGGTACCGGACGGTCGCCAGGTCCGTGGTGGCGTAGCCGTAGCCGCCGTCGCTCTTGCGCACGATCAGCGGGACCGGCTTGTCCTCGCGGCCGGTGAAGCCGTCGAGGAACACGCACAGGGCGCCGTCGCTGACCTCCGCGATGCCCTTGGCCTCCAGCTCGTCGCACACGTCGGCGAGCATGGCGTTGTAGCTGCTCTCACCGGCGAGGTGCTCGTCGGTGAGGGTGACGCCCAGCTTGGCGTAGACCTTGTTGAAGTAGACCCGGGACAGGCCCACCAGCTCGCGCCACAGGCGCAGCGTCTCCTCGTCGCCGCTCTGGAGGGCGACCACCCGGCGGCGGGCGCGGGCGGCGAAGTCGTCCGGCCCCTCGCCCGAGGCGTCGAACTTGTTCCGCGCGGCCTGGTAGAAGGCGTTGGGGTCCGTGGTGAGGAGCCCGGCCTCGTCGGAGTCCTCCCCCGCCTCCAACAGGTGCTCGATGAGCATGCCGAAGGGCGTGCCCCAGTCACCGATGTGGTTCTGCCGGATGACGTGGTGGCCCAGGAACTCCAGGGTGCGGGCGAGGGAGTCGCCGACCACCGTCGTGCGCAGGTGCCCCACGTGCATCTCCTTCGCCACGTTGGGCGCGGAGTAGTCGATGGGGATGTTCAGGCGCTCCTGGACGGGGACGCCCACGCGCGGGTCGTCGAGGAGCTGGCGCGTCTGGTCGGCGATCCAGTCCTCTCGGAGCGTGAGGTTGATGAAGCCCGGCCCGCTGACCTCGACGTCTCTGCAGACGTCGGCGACGTCCAGGTGCTCCATGATCGCCGCGGAGACCTCGCGGGGCTTGCGGCCCAGGCGCTTGGCGAGCGCGAGTGCGGCGTTCGCCTGGTAGTCAGCGAACTGGGACGGGCGGATGACGGGGTCGGTGTCGGCGAACTCGGGGCCGAAGGCGGCGCCGAGAGCGGACTGGACCCGTCGCGAGAGTACTTCCTGCGGGTCGGCCATACCCCTAAGACTACCGACCGCCTATCCCCCTCCCGCCAGGTTTCAAACGGTCCTTCCGGCGGGGGACGGAGGGTGGGCCCGGCCGGTAGCCTCGCCCGCATGAGCGAGCTGTGGAATCCCGGAGACCCCGGTGTGCTGAGGCTGCCGTCCGGACGTCTGGTGCGGGGCCGCGGCGTGGGCCACCCGATGCCGGAGGGGCCGCTGCCCGGTTTCGGGTTGTACGTCCTGGACCGGGAGCCCTCGGACATCGCGTGGCCCCGGCGGTGGGTCCGCTGGCCCGACTTCGGGCTGCCCGGGGACGACGCGGACGCCCTGGCCGGGTTCCGGGAGGCCCTGGAGCGCGCGGACCGGGAGCGGGTGGAGGTGGCGTGTCTGGGCGGTCGCGGCCGGACGGGGACGGCGCTGTCCTGTATGGCGGTGCTGGACGGTGTGCCCGCGTCGGGGGCGGTGGCCTACGTGCGGGCGCACTACTCGCCGCACGCGGTGGAGACCCCGGAGCAGGAGGCCTACGTGCGGGCCTTCGGCCCGGACCCGGTCTGAGCCCGGGCGAGCCTGCCCGACCCGGGGGCGCCCGGGCGGCCCGGGTTCGGACCTCCGAGCGGCGGGCTCACGGGCTCCGAGCCGCCGACGCCAGGGGCGTCCGGACCACCGGACGGTCGCCCCGGAGACACCGGTGGCGGAGGAGGCCCGGCGCTCAGCGCTCCTCGGCGCGCCGGTGCAGCCAGTGCGGCGAGCGGTGGGGCACCCGGCGGCGGATCTGGTCTCCTATCCGGCCACCCGCCAGATCGTGGGCGAGCCGGCAGGCGTGCGCGATCCCCTCGGGGCCGCTGTCCCCGTGCGCCACGACGACCGTGCCGTTGAGACCGAGCAGGGCGGCACCGCCGTAGGTCTCGCTGTCGAAGCGCTCACGGAGCCTGCGCAGGGCGCCGCGTTGGAGCACGGCCCCGGCCCTGGCCATCGTGGACGACGTGAGCGCCTCCTTGAGCGCGTTCATCGTGAAGGCGGCGGTGCCCTCGATGGTCTTGAGGGCCACGTTCCCGCTGTGTCCGTCGGTGACCACCACGTCCACCTTTCCGAGGAGGAGGTCGTGGCCCTCGACGTTGCCGCGGAAGTCCAGGGTCTGCGACCCCTCGGCGGCGGTGGCGAGCAGCTCGCTGGCCCGGCGGATCAGCTTGTTGCCCTTGCCCGGCTCGGAGCCGATGGTCAGGACGCCCACGCGGGGCCGTTCCACTCCGAACGCGGTCTGCGCGTAGGCGCACCCCAGGTGCGCGAACTGCACCAGCATCTCGGGTTTGGCGTCCGCGTTGGCACCGGCGTCCAGCATGATCGTCGGCACCGGGCCGGTCGGCAGCGTCACCGCGAGGGCCGGGCGGAGCACGCCCGGCTGGGTGCGCAGCCGCACCGTGGACGTGGCCACGATGCCGCCGGTCGACCCCGCCGAGACCAGGGCGTCCGCGTCGCCCCGGCGGATGAGCCGACAGGCCACCGCCGCGCTGGAGCGGGGCCTGCGCCAGCTGGCCAGGGCCCCCTCGTGCATGGCGATGTTGTCCTCGGCGTGCACCACCGGGATGTCGCGCAGGGCGCCCTCCTCGGCGAGCTGGGCGGCGATCTCGGTCCGGCGGCCCACGAGCAGGACCCGCAGTCCCAGTTCGCGGACGGCCATGACGGCGCCGCGCACGACCTCCCTGGGGGCGTTGTCGCCGCCCATGGCGTCCACCGCGATGATCGGCGGTGACGTACGCGGTGCCGGTGCCTCCGCGTCGGATGTCCCAGTCACAGCTTCCTCACACGGTCGGTTGGTGCCGGGGCGCGGGACGGCCCGCCGTTCGCCCGGTTCGGCGCGGGCGCACGGCAGGGTCGGGGGAGCCCTCACGGGGCGGCACTGGGTGGTGTGGTGACACGCTATCGGGTCGGTCCCGCACTGCCTGCGGACGGCGGGTTCGTGTACTCATGCGAGGATACTTCCTGTATGTCCAGGTCAGGGCTGGACATGACGCGGAGTGGGTACAAATCCCCTAGACGGGGTATATCCGCTCGCTGGCTGGGTCGCAGACAACACTCTGGTCACAGCCGATAACTGGTTTTTCATCCCCAGGTGGTCGCCCGGTACCCGTAAGCCGGAGCCACCGTTCAGGGCTGCCCTCCTTCCGGGGAGGGCCCCTGTCCAACAGCAGGAGAGGAGAGGCGTGAGCGTAACGCCAGACGTGGCACAGTCCCCGTCCGCTGGACGTCGGTTTCGTGCCTACACGACGAAACATCTTGACGAGCTCACGGCGCGAGCCGGTCTCGCGGCTGACGAGCAGCTCGCGGTCAAGGCGGTCGCCAACGTGCTGCCGTTCCGAGTCAACAGCTACGTCGTCGACGAGCTGATCGACTGGGACGCCGCTCCCGACGATCCGATCTACCGCCTGGTCTTCCCGCAGGCCGACATGCTTCCCGCGGACGACGTCTCCAGGATCGCCGACCTCATCAGCTCCGGGGCCGGTCGCAAGGAGCTCAACGAGGCCGCCAACCGGGTCCGCGCCAAGCTGAACCCGCACCCGGCGGGCCAGATGGACCTCAACGTGCCCACCACGGGCAACGAGGAGCCCATCCCGGGCATCCAGCACAAGTACCGGGAGACGGTCCTCTTCTTCCCGAAGCAGGGCCAGACCTGTCACGCGTACTGCACCTACTGCTTCCGCTGGGCGCAGTTCGTCGGGGACGCCGACCTCAAGTTCGCGTCGGGCGAGATCGACCAGATGGTCGAGTACGTGCGCTCGCACCCCGAGGTGACCAGCGTGCTGTTCACCGGCGGCGACCCGATGATCATGGGCGAGGGGGTCATCTCCCGCTACATCGAGCCGCTGCTGGAGATCGAGCACCTGGAGGCCATCCGCATCGGGACGAAGGCGCTGGCCTACTGGCCGCAGCGCTTCACCACCGACCCGGACGCGGACGACACGCTCCGCCTGTTCGAGAAGGTCGTGGCCTCGGGCAAGAACCTCGCGTTCATGGCCCACTTCTCGCACCCGAACGAGATGAAGCCCGAGCTCGTGCAGGAGGCCGTGCGCCGCATCCGCGCGACCGGGGCGGTCATCCGTACCCAGGCGCCGCTGATCCGCACGATCAACGACGACGCGGCCACGTGGGAGGACATGTGGCGGACGCACCTGCGCCACGGCATGGTGCCCTACTACATGTTCGTCGAGCGCGACACCGGCCCGCAGGACTACTTCGCGGTGCCGCTGGCCGAGGCCCACGACATCTTCAGGGACGCCTACCAGAAGGTCTCGGGCCTGGCCCGGACCGTGCGGGGCCCCTCGATGTCGGCCACCCCGGGCAAGGTCTGTGTGGACGGCGTGACGGAGATCTTGGGAGAGAAGGTCTTCGTCCTGCACTTCATCCAGGCCCGTGACCCGGAGCTGGTCGGCAAGCCGTTCTTCGCCAAGTACGACGAGAAGGCGGCCTGGCTGTTCGACCTCAAGCCCGCGCTCGGCGCCACCCACTTCCCGTGGGAGTCGGCTCCGGTCGGCGCCAACGGTCTGGTCGACCCCACCCGTCTGTGACGGTGGTCCCGCCCGTCTCCGAGAGGGCGGGGAACAGCGGAGCCCGGCACCCTGGTGGGTGCCGGGCTCCGTCCGTGTCCGCGTCGTGGACGGTAACAGGCCGCCGTGGGACGGGGGTCGACCACGGGGCCGACGGCGCGGACACGGGTCCCGGAATGGTCTGTCCGCGGAGGAGTGGGTCCGGGGTCGGTGGTGCGGGACGCGCGGCGGCCGGGCGCCGCGCGGTTCAGTCGAGGAGGGCGTCGAAGTCGCCGGTCTTGGCGCCCCGGACGAAGGCCCGGATCTCGGCGGGCGTGTAGACGAGCGCCGGGCCGCGCGGGTCGCGGGAGTTACGGACGGCGATGTCGCCGTCGGGCAGGGTCGCGACCTCCACGCAGTTGCCGTCCGGGTTGCTCCAGCTGCTCTTGGTCCATGCGACCTCCAACCGGTCCGCGGGGACACCGTTGTAGATCGGTTGCATCCTCATCCTCCTGGAAGTTCGGGGATTGGCGGGGTGTCCGCGAACGGCTCCGGAACGCCGTCCACGCCGGACCCGCCCACGCGGCTCCCATCCGTCTTGTCCAGGGACAGACGGTTTGTTGGCGGGTGATCCCTTTGTCCCCTTGTGAGGCCACAGCGTAGTGCATGCACGTGCATCAGTGATTGCATCGGTAATCAACCCCCCGGTGGCGCGCGGTGGGCACGCCGATGGAACCGCATGTCAGACCTAACGCTCCGGAGCCGCCGATGGTTCGGTGTTCCGGGATTGTTTCCCAGTCGTGGCCGAAGGCGGACACGCCCGCGACCCCGTGCGTACGCAGGGCGTTCACGGGGTCGCGGGCGGTGGGGGTCCGGACGGCGGTACCGGGGTGCGCGCGGGAGGCGGGTCACGCAGCGTCAGGCACCGGACGAAGCGCCTCGGGTGGCTGCCGGGCGGGTGGCCGGTATCAGCCCCCGTAGCGCTTGAGGAAGTCCTGGAGGATCTCCGGGGTCTGGCCCGGGAGGGGAGCCTGGGTGGCCAGGTGGTCCATGGTCTGGGCGTAGCGGCTGGTGTCGTCGAACTTGTCGAAGTACAGGGCGCTGCTCAACTGCTCCAGGTAGACCACGTCGGGCAGCTGGGGCGTGGGGAACCGCAGGATGCTGAACGGGCCGCCGGCCGCCGGGTGGCCGCCCATGGCGAACGTCGCGATCTGGATGGTGATGTTGGGCCGGCTGGCCATCTCCAGCAGGTGCTCGACCTGCTCGCGCATGACCTCGGGTCCACCGAAGGGTCGGTGCAGGACCGCCTCGTCGATGACCGCCCACAGGCGCGGCGGATCACCCTCACCGGAGGTGAAGCGCCGTTGCCGGTGCATGCGCATGTTCACGCGACTGGTCACGTCCTCCTCGGAGGTGGCCGTGCGGGAGAGCTGGATGACCGAGCGGGCGTACCCCTCCGTCTGGAGCAGGCCGGGCACGAACTGGACCTCGAAGGTGCGGATGACCGACGCGGCCTCCTCCAGGCCGACGTAGACGCCGAACCACTGCGGCAGCACGTCGCCGTACTTGTGCCACCAGCCCTGCGCGTTGGCGCTGGAGATCATCCCGACGAGCGCCTCGCGCTGCTCGGGCTCCTTCACTCCGTAGAGTTTCAGCAGGTCGTCGACGTCCCGGTGTTTGAAACTGACCTGACCGAGCTCCATTCGGCTGATCTTGGCGTGCGACGCCCGGATGGCGTATCCGGCGTCCTCCCGGGAAATTCCCTTCTCCTGGCGCAGGCGCCGCAGCTGGGTGCCGAGCAGAATGCGCAGCACCGTGGGGCCGCCACTGGAATTGGCCAGGAAATCCTGTGTGACCTGGTGGTTCGGTGTTGGGTCTGCTACCACTTCGCCTCCCTATGGAGTGGTATTGGCGGGAGCGACCGCTCAGTATACCGACGACGTTCTTCCGGAACAGGGGGGATCGTGTGCCGTTTCGGGCCCCAGTGAAGGGTACCGGCGAGAATCCCGGAAGGGTCGCGGACGAATTCTTCGCGAACGGGTCTACCGAAAGGGTCAAGTGTTCCTATAGTCTTGCCGGGCGATGAGCTGCACGTGCATCCGTGGTTTGCGTCTGTAAGGAACTCGCACGCCGGGGCAGAGTGTGGCACAGGCCCGAACGCGCGACCCGACATCACCCGTGAGGACCGTGATGAACACAGAGCTGGTGCCCTCGGAACCGCTCTCCCGGATACCCCGGAGCCGCCCCTCCCGGACACGCCCGCCCGAGGCGGCGCGGCCCGGATGGTGGGACCCCTCGCTCGGCGGGCTCGGTATCGGGGAGAGCAGATGCGTCCCCGGTGGTGCGGCCGCCGCCTACGGAGCGGTGCCCGAGTCGGTCCGCTCCGCGCGCGAGTTCGGGGCCGCGAACCTGACCACCTGGGGTGTTCCCTGGCTCTCCGAGGACGTCCGGCTCATCATCTCCGAGCTGGTCGGCAACGCCTGTAGGCACGCTGTGGCCGGCGGTCGCCCCGAGCGCACGCGGGTCACGCTCCAACTGCGGCCGCTGCCCTGGGAGAACGCGGTGGTGTGCATGGTGGCCGACCCCAGCCCGCACGGTCCGGTCAACTCCGAGGCCCACCACTTCGCCGAGTCGGGGCGCGGCCTGGGCCTGGTCGCGGCCTTCAGCCGCGAATGGGGATGGAGCCCCCTCGACGACCACGGCAAGGTCGTGTGGGCGATCTGCGGTTCCGATCCGTTCTGAGCCCGCGCGATGACCGCGTCGAACGGACGGCGCCCTCGCCCGGCACGACTCCGGGAGCGGGCGCGCCAAGTAGGCTGTCAGTGCATGTCGGTATTTGTCCGGCAGCCCCAGGCAGACCCCACCGACCCCGAACACGGGAGTAAGGCGTGGCCGTTACCGACCCGGACCAGGAGCGCTTCCGCTGCGACGGCGTGGTCGTCGTCCACCTGAAGGGCGAGATCGACATCGCCACGGCCGAGGGCGTGTTCGCCCGGTTGGCCTCCTCGGTGGTCGAGCACTGCACGGTCGTCGATCTGTCCGGGGTGGGGTTCATCGACGCCTCCGGAGTGAACGCGCTGGTCGGCGCCGTACGGGTCGCCTCCGGCGCCCAGCGCCACCTGCTGGTGGCGAGCCCGCCACGGCAGCTGAGGCGCATCCTGGACGTCCTGGACCTGTACGGCACCCTGCCCACCCACGCCAACGCGGAGCTGGCCCTGGCCAGCCACGAGGCGCACGCCCTGCGCTGACCGCCCGGGCCCGTACGCGAACGGGGCGCGCCGCCGGGGGTTGCCCGTGCGACGCGCCCCCGAACCCGGAGACGTCCCGGCCTACTCCACGGTCACGCTCTTGGCGAGGTTGCGGGGCTGGTCCACGTCATTGCCCTTGGCCAGGGCGAGCTCGCACGCGAACACCTGCATCGGGATCGTCGAGACGATCGGCTGGAGCAGGGTCGGCACCGCCGGGATCTCGATGAGCACGTCCGAGTACGGACGCACCGACTCGTCGCCCTCCTCGGCGATCACGATGGTGCGGGCGCCGCGGGCGCGCACCTCCTGGATGTTCGAGACGATCTTGTCGTGCAGCACGCTGCGCCCCTTGGGCGAGGGCACCACGACGACCACGGGCAGGTCGTCCTCGATCAGCGCGATCGGGCCGTGCTTGAGCTCACCGGCGGCGAACGCCTCGGCGTGCATGTACGCCAGCTCCTTGAGCTTGAGCGCGCCCTCCATCGCCACCGGGAAGCCCACGTGGCGGCCGAGGAACAGCACGGTGTCGGCGTCGGCCAGCGAACGGGCCAGCTCGCGGACGGGCTCCACCGTCTCCAGGACCCGTTCGATCTGCTCCGGCATGGTGGCCAGCTGCGCGATCACGGCGTTGATCTCGTCGCCGAACTTCATCCCGCGCACCTGGGCCAGGTAGAGCCCGACCAGGTAGCAGGCGGCCAGCTGGGTGAGGAACGTCTTGGTGGCGGCCACCCCGACCTCCGGCCCGGCGTGCGTGTACAGCACGCCGTCGGACTCGCGCGGGATCGTGGAGCCGTTGACGTTGCAGATCGCCAGCACACGGGCGCGCTGCTCGCGGGCGTAGCGGACCGCCATCAGGGTGTCCATGCTCTCGCCGGACTGCGAGATGGCGATGACCAGGGTCTGCTGGTCCAGGATCGGGTCGCGGTAGCGGAACTCGCTCGCGACCTCCACCTCGCAGGGGACCCGGCACCAGTGCTCGATCGCGTACTTGGCGATCAGGCCCGCGTGGTACGACGTGCCGCACGCGATGATGACGATCTTCTCGACCGACCGCAGCTCGGCGGGGGTCAGCCGCATCTCGTCCAGGGTGAGCTGTCCGTCGACGGAGACCCGGCCCAGGAGGGTGTCGGCGACCGCCTTGGGCTGCTCGACGATCTCCTTGAGCATGAAGTAGTCGAAGCCGTCCTTCTCGGCGGCCGACGCGTCCCAGTCCACGTGGTACTCGCGCACGTCCACCGGGTTGCCGTCGTAGTCGGTGACGACCACGGAGTCGGCGCGCAGCTCCACGACCTGGTCCTGACCGAGCTCGACCGCCTCACGCGTGTGGGCGATGAACGCCGCCACGTCGCTGGCGAGGAAGTTCTCCCCCTCGCCCCGGCCGACGACCAGCGGCGAGTTGCGGCGGGCCGCGACGACCAGGCCCGGGTCGTCGGTGGAGACGGCCACCAGGGTGAAGGCGCCCTCCAGGCGCCGGCACACGGAGCGCATGGCCCCGGCCAGGTCGCCGTCGCCGCGCCGCTCCAGCTCCTTGCTGAGCAGGTGGGAGGAGACCTCGGTGTCGGTCTCGGACAGGAACTTGCAGCCCTGCTCCTCCAGCTCCACGCGGAGCGCGGCGAAGTTCTCGATGATGCCGTTGTGGACGACCGCCACCCTTTGGCCGTTGTCGACGTGGGGGTGGGCGTTCACGTCGTTGGGCGCGCCGTGCGTGGCCCAACGGGTGTGACCGATCCCGGCGCCGTCGCCGGAGACCGGGTGGTCCTCCAGGGCCTGGCGCAGGTTGGCGAGTTTGCCCGCCCGTTTCTCGGAGCGCAGGGCCCCCTCGCCCAGCACAGCGACACCCGCGGAGTCATATCCGCGGTACTCCAACCTCGCGAGGCCGTCCACGACGACCTCTAGCGCCGGTTGCGGCCCGACGTAGCCAACGATTCCGCACATGGCCGCCAGCGTAGGCCAAAAGATGTCCGGAATCGACCAACCAGTGGTTCATACCACTGATTGTTTTCCCAGGTGGCGGTATAGACCATTTGGTGTATGCGGGGTATACCACGCAGGTGGGAGGGTGGGGGAGAGCGTCGAGTGGGGTCGGGACGGACCGCCGCGAACCCGTGCGAAAAACCTTGCGTGTCGTCCGCGTGAACGTGTGGTGTCGGGCACCCGCGCCCTCCGCCACCGGACAATCGGGGGACCGGCTGCCCGGAGTGGGGGAGCGCCTCGTCTAAGGTGGTCAACCGTGTCTCACGCGACGAAGAACGGCATCTCCTCGCCGTACGTGGAACTGGACCGCGCGGCCTGGGCCGCCCTCCGGGCCTCCACACCCCTGTCCCTGACCGAGGCCGACCTCAGCGACCTACGGGGTACCAACGACCCCACCTCCCTCGACGAGGTCCGCGACATCTACCTGCCCCTGTCGCGGCTGCTGAACCTCTACGTGGGCGCCACCCAGCAGCGGCACGCGGCGGTGCGCGCCTTCCTCGGGGAGTCCGACCGGCCGTCGCCGTTCATCATCGGCGTGGCGGGCAGCGTCGCCGTGGGCAAGTCCACCACCGCCCGCCTGCTGCGCTCCCTGCTCGCCCAGTGGCCCAACCACCCGGACGTCGAGCTCGTCAGTACGGACAACTTCCTCCACCCGAACGCGGTCCTCCAGTCGCGCGGGCTCATGCGCCGCAAGGGATTTCCGGAGAGCTACGACCGGCGCGCCCTGGTGCGGTTCGTGTCGGAGATGAAGGCCGGCGCGGACCGCCTCGACATCCCCGTCTACTCCCATCTGCACTACGACGTCGTGCCCGGTGAGCGGCAGACCGTGCACCGCCCCGACATCCTCATCGTCGAGGGCATCAACGTGCTCCAGCCCGCGACCGCCGGACGCCTGGCCGTCGCCGACTTCTTCGACTACTCCATCTACGTGGACGCCAAGGTGGAGAGCGTCCGCAGCTGGTACCTGGACCGGTTCCGGGAGCTGCGACGCACCGCCTTCTCCGACCCGCGCTCCTACTTCCACCACATGGCCACGACCATCGACGAGAACGAGGCGATGGGGTTCGCGGCCAACACGTGGCAGACCATCAACGAGGTCAACCTCGTGGAGAACATCCGCCCCACGCGCGGCCGGGCCACCCTCGTCCTGTTCAAGGGCGACGACCACCGGGTCAGCCGGGTGCGGCTGCGCAAGACCTGACCCGGCACCCCCGCCCCGTCGGCCGGGGCGGGGGCCCGACAATCCGGTGAACGGCCCCGTGCTCCCCGCCTCATGGTTACCGTGACCCTATGGCCACTCCTAACGAGTACGTCCCCACCCCCACCGAGGTCGTCGCGTCATGGATTCCGCATGACGCCCGATGGGACAAGCAGGCCCGCGCCGCCGCCCGCAGGGGCGTCTCCGACCTGCGCCAGTACGTCGTCGGGCTGGTCTCCGACTACCGGGACGGCGGCGTCGAACTCACCGACGAGTACGACCGCCGCACCATCGACGCCGTCGTCGAGGACGTCGAGACCGGCGGGGGACTGGGCCGGGTCCGCTGGGACTCGGTCCGGGAGGCGATGCTCGTGCCGGACCGCGCCGACGTCTGGTAGCCGTGAGCCCGGTTCCCCCGGGCCGGGGAACCGGGCCCCCGGAGTGCTCTCCTCGGGTAGGCTCACGGGTTCGGCATCACCGCCCCGTCCGGGCGTGGTGCGCGCTCATGGATCGGAACGAACCGGGCCCTCGCGGCGACCGGGGCGGGACCGCGCGCACGCGTGAGGCCGCGTCCCGTCCCACCGAACCACGAGGTCCGCCATGACCATCATCGATTCCTCAGCCGTACCCGCGGACCCGGAGATCGCCGCCGAGAGGCGCGCGCTCGCCGACGCCCGCACCGCACTGCGCCGCATGCGCGAGACGGTCGACACCACCGAGCTCCTCTTCGGCGACGCCGCCAAGGACAAGGTCACCGACGCCGCCCTGCGCCGCGGCCGCGAACGGCGGCTGGCCGCGCTGGCCGACATCCCCGGTGCCCCGCTGTACTTCGGGCGCATGGACTTCGAGCCCGGAACGGTCTTCCTCGACGACGTCCCCGACGACCGGTCCCCGCACGGCCCCGCCGACGAACCCGACCGCATCCACATCGGCCGCCGCCATGTGCACGACGGCCACGGCCGCCCCGTCGTCCTCGACTGGCGGGCCCCGATCAGCGTCGCCTACTACCAGGCCTCCCCCGCCGATCGCATGGCCGTGCGGGTCCGCCGCCGCTACGGGTTCGGCACCGTCGTCGGCGAGGACGGCGAGCCGGAGTCGGTCCTCACCGCCTTCGAGGACGAGGACCTCATGGCCGGGGCCCGGGCCCCCGAGGCCTCTTCGGGCAGCCAGCTCCTCGACTCCGAGATCGAGCGCCCGCGCACCGGCCCCATGCGGGACATCGTCGCCACGATCCAGCCCGAACAGGACGTGCTGGTCCGCGCTCCCCTGGAGACCACCCTGTGCGTGCAGGGCGCGCCCGGCACCGGCAAGACCGCCGTGGGCCTGCACCGCATCGCCTTCCTGCTGTACAGCGAGCGCGAACGCCTCTCCCGCTACGGTGTGGCGATCGTCGGCCCCAACCGGTCGTTCCTCTCCTACATCCAGGACGTGCTCCCCGCGCTCGGAGAGGTGGACGTGCACCAGACCACCGTCAACGAGCTCCTCACCCGGGACCTGCCGGAGCGGTCGCGTCCCGCCCAGGGGTGGGTGCGCCGTACGGAGACCCCCGAGGCGGCCCGCACCAAGGGATCGGCCGTCATGGCCGAGGTGCTCCGCCGTGACCTGTGGTGGCACCTGCGCACCCCGCAGGAGGCCGTGGTGGTGCGCCAGGGCGCACGCCGCTATCGGCTCTATCCGGAGGACCTGCGCCCCCTCCTCGACGAGCTGTCCGAGCGCGGTGTGGCCTACGGCTCGGGGCGCGAGCTGCTGTCCCACCGCATGGCGCACGCCGTCCTGAGCCTCATGGAGGCCGAGGGGCAGGTCTGTGACGACCGCACCCACACGCGGGTGCGCCGCGACCCGGCGGTGCGGGCGGCCGTCACGGCCCTGTGGCCCAAGGCGGACCCGCTCCGGCTGGTCCTGGGCCTGCTCACCGACCCCGAACGCCTGGCCCGCGCCGCCGACGGCCTGCTCAGCCCCGAGGAACAGCGGACCCTGCTGCTGCCCGGGAACCCGCGCGGCCCCAAGTCGGCGCGGTGGTCCGAAGAGGACCTGGCCCTGGTGGACGAGGCGGCGGCGCTGATCGAACGGGTCCCGGGGCTGGGCCACGTGGTCGTGGACGAGGCCCAGGACCTGAGCCCCATGCAGTGCCGTGCGATCGGCCGCCGCGCCGGTTCCGGTTCGCTCACCGTGCTGGGCGACGTGGCCCAGGGCACCAGCCCCTCGGCGGCCCGGAGCTGGAGCACGCTGTTGGAACACCTGGGAAAGCCCACCGGCCACCTGCACGCCCTGAACCGGGGCTACCGGGTTCCGGCGCAGATCATCGACTTCGCCGCACGCCTCCTGCCGTCCATCGCCCCCGGTCTGGGGGCTCCGGTGGCGGTGCGGCGTTCGCCGGGCGCCCTCCGGCTGCTCCCGGCCGAGGGGGACGTCGTCGCGGGTGTCGCCGAGGCCTGCCGGGACGCGCTCACGGGAGAGGGCTCGGTGGGGCTGATCGCCGCCGACCACCAGCTGACCGGACTGCGCGAGGCCCTGGAAGCGGCGGGGGTGGACGCCCCGCTCCTGGGAGAGGCCGGCATGGACGGTGCCCGGCTGGTGGCGGTCCCCGCCAGCCTGGCCAAGGGACTGGAGTTCGACGCGGTGGTGGTCGCCGAGCCCGCCGCGATCGCGGAGGCCGAGGAGCGCGGCGTGAACCGGCTGTACGTGGTCCTCACCCGCGCGGTGAGCTCCTTGTACGTCGTGCACGCCCGCCCCCTGCCCGACGCGCTCGGCTGACCCGTCCCGCCGTCCCGCCCCGGGACGGGCGGAACGCGAAGACGGGTGCAACCCCGCGCCCGCCCCCGCCGTCGGACCTGGTGCGGACACACGCGCGGAAGGGGGAACGGCATGAGGGGTGTGGTCCTGGACGACCTGCGGGAACCGGTCGGCACCGGCGACCCGGGTTTCGACCGGCGGGTGCGGGGGGCGGTCGGACGCGGCGCGGCCGACGAACTGGAGGCGCTGTGCGCGGAGGCGGAGGAGCGGTTCGGCGCCGACCACCCCGACACCCTCAGCCTGCGGGTGCACCTGGCCCTGTGCCGGGAGGGACAGGGGGACCCGGCCGGGGCGGCCATCGCGCTGAGCGGCGCGGCGGGACGGCTGTCGGACACCGCCGGACCGCTACACCCGCGCATGCTGGCGCTCCAAGCGGAGATCGCCCGCCTGTGGGGCGAGTCCGACCTCACCGACCTGGCCGCCGACAGCTACCGGCGGTTGGCGGAGGCGGTCGAGCTGGCCCGGGGCGCCGACGACCCGGGGGCGCTGGCCGCCTTCGAGCGGTTCGCCTGGTGGACGGGGAAGACCGACCGGGTCGACGCGACCGTGGCGGCCTACGCGCGCCTCCTCGTCCGCCAGCGCCGGGCGCTCGGTCCCAACCACGAGGACGTCCTGGAGGCCCGAGCGGAGCTGATCCGCTGGCACGCCCGGGCGGGCGACGCCACCAGCGCGGCCCGGGCCTGCG
This sequence comes from Nocardiopsis sp. NPDC006938, assembly GCF_042869555.1. Taxonomy (NCBI): domain Bacteria; kingdom Bacillati; phylum Actinomycetota; class Actinomycetes; order Streptosporangiales; family Nocardiopsidaceae; genus Nocardiopsis; species Nocardiopsis sp. NPDC006938. The sequence continues at coordinate 404,338 of NZ_JBIAGA010000003.1, forward strand.
CGGACCAGGTCGCCGCCCGCGAACGCGTCCACGGGCCGGGACACCCCGACACCCTGGCGGCCCGGGTACTCCTGGTGCGCTGGCGGTCCCGGGCGGGGGACCACGTCGGGGCGGTCCGGGCCGGGGAGGACCTGCTCGCGGCCCGGCGGGCGGTCCAGCCCGAGCACCACCGGGAGGTCCTCAACACCCGCCGCCTGCTCGCCGAGCACCGTACGGACGCCGGTGACCTGCTCGGCGCCGACCGCGACTACGCGGACCTCCTGCCCGACCTGGAGCGCCACCTGGCTCCTGACCACCGCCTGACCCTGCTGGCGCGGGTCGGTCGGGCGCGCCTGCTGTTCCTGTTGGGCGACCCGGAGGCGGCGGGGGCGGTGGTCGCGGGGGCGACCGGAGCCCTCGCGCGCGTGCTGGGAACCGGTCACGAGTCCACCGTGGAGGCCCGGTTCCTGACCACTGTGGCCCGTGTGACCGCGGGGGACCCGGACGGGGCGCTCGCCGAGGCGGGGGCGCTGCTGCCCGATCTGAGGCGGTTGCACGGGGACGACCACCCCGCGACCCTGTTCGCCCGCGCGCAGGTCATGGAGGCCCGGGGCGACTGCCGGGTGGGTGCCGTCCACGAGCGTCTGCGCGAGCTCTGGGAGCCGGAACTGGGGCCGTCGCACCCCAACGTGCTGCTGGTCCGTCTGCGCCTGGCCGCCCAGGGCGATCTCACGGGGGAGGAGGGACAGCGGCGGCTCACCGAGCTGTTCGACGAGTTCGGCCTGGTGATGGGGCCCGACCACGGGCTGACCGTGATGTTCCGGGCGTTCGTGATCACCCTGCGCTCGGACGCGGCCACCGCCCTGGCCGAGCTCGGCGACCTCTACCGGGGGTGTGCCACCGTCCTGGGGCCGGAGGCCGCCGGGACCCGGGCCGCGCTGGAGGCCTACACGGAGTGGCGGGGCCACGTGCTCGGGGAGGCGGAGCGGTCCGCGTGAGAGTCACGAGATGGCGGGTACCGCGGCCCCGGGACCCGCGCGGGCCCGAACCCCGTCCCCCCGGGCCGGGTCGGCCCGGGCCGGGGGTGCCCCAGCCTCGTGGGCCCCGCGCCCGCGCAGCGCTGCGGGGCGGTCCCGCCCAGGGCCCGCGCCCGGCCGAGCGCCGGAAGGAGCACCGGTCAGCGGGTCGGGTGGCCCGTGGTCCGGAGACGGCGATCGCGCTTCCACTGCCCCGGTACGACCCCCGCGGCCAGCAGCCACAGCGCCACCGTCACCAGATGGGCGCGTTCGGCCAGGCCGAGGGCGACCCCGGGCGCACCGTCCCCGGAGGCCGCGAACACCAGCGCGGCCAGCACCAGGACCGCCGCGGCGGCCGCAGCCTGCGCGACGGTGATCACCGCCAGGACCGCCCAGGCGCGGTCCCCGGCGTCCCTGCGGTCCAGCGTCAGCGCGGCGGAGGCCACCAAGGCGGCCAGGGTGGCGACCACGGCCAGCACCGGCTGCGCCGCCGTCGCCCCCTCCACCCCCTCCACCAGGGACTCCACGGTGCAGGCGGCGTCGGTGGACACCACGCACCGGCCGGGCAGCAGGGAGGCGGCCAACGACGCGGCGCCGAAGACGGCCATCGACCACCAGGACAGCGTGAGCCAGCGGCGCGGACGCCGGGCCCCCAGCGCCAGGCCCAGCCCGGCGGCGAGGGCCACCAGGATCGCGGCGGTCCGGTACGCGCTGTCGAGGAACTGACCGAGGGCGGAGTGGGGGTCGGCGAGGGCCCCTGAGGGCACCCCGGAACCGGCGGGGAGCAGGACCTCCACGGTCCACAGGCTGTAGACGACGGCGGCGGCCACGGCGGCGACCCGGCCGTCCCGGTGGTCCCAGTGCAGTGTCGCGCTGTTCGAGTCAGGCATCGCGCCCCCAGTCTCCACGGCGGAACTCGTGTCGTTTCCTATGACGCGCCGACGCGCCCATACGTTCCGTCGCCGACGGAACACGGTTCGTTCCGGCACCCCGTGTCGGTCAACTCGCGGCGGCACTGTTATCCACGGGTGTGTGTTCGAGCGGCATCATCGTGGAACACCGCGGGACACCGGCCGGTAGGTCCGGCAACCGCACGGGTATCGACGACCTACGGAAGGGCGCACGTGATGAACGGCGCAGCCACGGCGCGATGGGTGATCGTGGGGGTGGACGGCACCGACTCCAGCAGGCACGCCCTGGAGTGGTCCGCTCACCAGGCCGCGCTCCGTGGTCTCGGGGTACGGATCGTCGCCGCGGCGGGCCCGGTCTCCGCCGACGACTTCGGAGTCTGGGACGGCGCTGGGGAACACACCGGGGGCGGCGCCGGGGCGGGCGCCCGACTCCTGCTCGACCGCGCGGGCGACTGGACGTCCCGGCTGTTCCCCGAACTGTCCGTCCAGACCCGCCTCTCCCACGCCCGCCCGGCCGACGCCCTGGTCGCCGAAGCCTCCGCCCCCGACGCGGTGGCCGTGGTGGTGGGCTCGCGCGGGCTGAGCGGGATCGCCGCCGCGTTCGTGGGGTCGGTTGGCATCGAGCTGGCCGCCCGTTCCCCGGTTCCGGTGGTCGTGCTGCCGCGCGACCACGCCTCCGCGCACGGGGTCCGCAGCCGCGTCATCGTGGGGGTGGACGGTTCCGGGCCCAGCCGCCACGCCATGGAGTTCGCCTTCTCCCAGGCGGCATTCGCCGACGCCGACCTGGTCGCGGTGAGCGCCTGGCAGCCCCTGGTCGCCTTCGCGGCGGCCACCGGCCCGATCCCGCCGGAACTGTTCGACGACGCCACCGCGGCCGAGGCGGCCCGGCACGCGCTGGAGGAGGAACTCGCCGACCTGCGGCTGCTCCACCCCGAGGTGCGCGTCCACACCCGCGTGGTGCGCGCGCACCCGGTCGTCGCCCTACTGGAGGAGGCCACCCCCGCCGACCTCATCGTGGTGGGATCGCGGGGGCGAGGAGGCTTCCGGGGGCTGCTGCTCGGTTCGGTCAGCCACTCGGTCCTGCACGGGGCCCGGGGGCCGGTCGCCATCCTCCGCTGAGCGCCCCGCCGCGCGACAGAGGTCTATTCCTGGGGTTCGGCGCATCCCGTCCGTTGTGTGACGAACAGCACCGTGTGTCGGTGCGGGCGCCGATTCCGCCCCCGGTACGGGCGAAACCGGCTTCGAACAGTGCCGGAGCGCGGTCCACGCGGAGGTGTTCCGGCACGTACCCGAACTCCTCGAATCCCTTGCTGTGCAGCGGAATCGGTTCCCTCCATGGGGGCCGTATAGACCATTGGCCTAGTCCAATTGGTCAGCTTCGGCGGTCGTCGTTCATGATGCGAGGGATCTCGTAATTCGATGAGGAGCCGTTGTGACTGCTGACGTGGGTACCGATGTGGGCGCCGCCCCGACCAAGAACGAGGAACTCGTCTCCTGGGTCCGTGAGGTCGCTGAGCTCACCCAGCCGGACGAGGTCGTCTGGTGCGACGGCTCCGAGGAGGAGTGGACCCGCCTGACCGACCAGCTGGTCGAGCAGGGCACCTTCACCCGCCTCAACTCCGAGAAGCGCCCCAACAGCTTCTACTGCACGTCGGACCCGACCGACGTCGCCCGCGTCGAGGACCGCACCTTCATCTGCTCCGAGCGCGAGGAGGACGCCGGTCCCACCAACAACTGGATCGCCCCCGACGAGATGCGCGCCACCTTCGGCGAGGTCTTCAAGGGCTCCATGCGCGGCCGCACCATGTACGTCGTGCCCTTCTGCATGGGCCCGCTCGGCGGCGACATCTCCCAGCTCGGTGTCGAGATCACCGACTCCGCGTACGTCGTCGTCTCCATGCGCATCATGGCCCGCATGGGCGCCGCCGCCCTGCGCCTCATCGAGGAGCGCGGCGAGTTCGTCAAGGCCGTCCACTCCGTCGGCGCCCCTCTGGAGCCCGGCCAGCAGGACGTCGCCTGGCCCTGCAACTCCACCAAGTACATCTCGCACTTCCCCGAGACCCGTGAGATCTGGTCCTACGGCTCCGGCTACGGCGGCAACGCCCTGCTCGGCAAGAAGTGCTACGCGCTGCGCATCGCCTCGGTGATGGCCCGCGACGAGGGCTGGCTCGCCGAGCACATGCTCATCCTCAAGGTGACCTCCCCCGCGGGGAAGTCCCACTACGTCGCCGCCGCGTTCCCGAGCGCCTGCGGCAAGACCAACCTGGCCATGCTCCAGCCGACCATCCCCGGCTGGAAGGTCGAGACCGTCGGCGACGACATCGCCTGGATGCGCTTCGGCGCCGACGGACAGCTGCGCGCCATCAACCCCGAGGCGGGCTTCTTCGGCGTCGCGCCCGGCACCGGCGCCAAGACCAACGCCAACGCGGTGGAGACCCTCCACGGCAACAGCATCTTCACCAACGTCGCGCTCACCGAGGACGGCGACGTGTGGTGGGAGGGCCTGACCGAGGAGCCCCCGGCGCGCCTCACCGACTGGAAGGGCCGGCCGTGGACCCCCGAGTCCCCGGAGCCCGCCGCCCACCCGAACTCCCGTTTCACGACCCCGGCGGGGCAGGCCCCGACCATCGCCGACGAGTGGGAGGACCCGGCCGGCGTCCCGATCTCCGCGATCCTCTTCGGCGGCCGTCGCGCCACCGCGGTGCCGCTGGTGTCCGAGTCCTTCAGCTGGCAGCACGGCGTGTACCTGGGCGCCAACGTCTCCTCGGAGAAGACCGCCGCCCAGGAGGGCTCGGTCGGCGAGCTGCGCCGCGACCCGTTCGCGATGCTGCCCTTCTGCGGTTACAACATGGGCGACTACTTCGCCCACTGGGTGCGGGTCGGCAAGCAGGCCGACGCCTCCAAGCTGCCGAAGATCTTCTACGTCAACTGGTTCAAGAAGAACGCCGACGGCAAGATCGTGTGGCCGGGCTTCGGCGAGAACAGCCGGGTCATCAAGTGGATCGTCGACCGCCTGGAGGGCGAGGCCGCCGCGGTCGAGACCCCCATCGGCTACCTGCCGACGGCGGACGGCATCGACACCGAGGGCCTGGACGTCTCCGCCGAGGACATGGAGTTCGTCCTCGACGTCGACACGGAGGTCTGGAAGAAGGAGGCCGCCCTGGTCCCCGAGTTCTTCGCGACCTTCGGTGACCAGCTGCCCAGCGAGCTCTGGGACGAGTACCACGCGCTGCTGAACCGCCTGGAGAAGTAGCGCTCCCCCCGACCGGCCGACCCCTCCACTCGGCCGGTCACCTCCCGAGAGGGTGCGGACACCGCGGTGTCCGCACCCTCTTCGCGTGTCCCGCCGCCCGACCCGGCACGGCGGGTTCGGTGCGGGGGATGTGTCCGGGCAGGTCAGGACATGGGCGAAAGGTCTCCGGTGGAGGCGGCCACGGCCCGGTGACGCTTTCGGATTTCCCCGAAAGGGGCGCGGTGCCGCGTGCTAAGGATGGTCCGTCCTCTGCCGAGAATCCGGGAAAACCACATGCTCACGTTGTCCGTCATCCTCTCCCTCGTGGCCGTTCTGGCCGTCATGGTCGGCGGCGCCGTCCTGGCCGCCCGGCGCTACCAACTCACCGGTGACACGGCCGGTGGCGCGGTGGGCGTCGTCATCGCGCCGTGCGTGCTGTCGCTGTACCTGGTCGCCGCGGCAATGGCGGTGGTCATCGGGTGGGAGGACTACAAGTCGGCCGAGGACGACATGATCGCCGAGGCCGGCGCGGCCCAGGCCCTGTACTGGAGCAGCACCGCGATCCCGGGGGCCGAGGGCGAACAGGTGCGCGTCCAGCTGCGCACCTACATGGAGACGGTGATCGAGGACGACTGGCCCCTGATGGAGTCGCAGGGCGAACTCAGCCCCGGCGGCGACGACGACCTGGCACTGCTCGCCGGGTCGGTGCGGGGCCTGTCGGTGTCGGACACCGGCGACGGCCTGGACCGGCTGACCGCCCGGCAGGAGGTCACCAAGCTCAGCGACGCGCGGAGTCAGCGCGCCGACGCGGCCGAGGACCAGATCCCGAGCGCCCTGTTGGCCATCTCGGCGCTGACGGCCGTGGTGATCGCGGTGCTGCCGTTCGCGATGATCCGGAAGGGGTCCGGGCCCGCCTACTTCTGGGCCGCGGTGAACCTGGTGTTCGTCTTCGGCACGATCGTGCTGCTGTTGTTCATGGGCAACCCCTACAACGGGATTCTGGCCAACGACGCGGGCGCGATGGAGGACGCCGTGGCCGCGTTCGACCGCGCCGACCTCACCCTGGACCGGCCGTAGTAGCGGCGTCCGGCGCCACCGCTCCCCGGGGCCCGTCCCGCCGTGCCCGGCGGGACGGGCCCCGGCGTCAGTCGGCGGACGAGGCCGCCACCGCGCGGCCCGCGCCGACGGCGGCTCCGGCGGCGACGATCGCGATGACCATCATCGTGCGCATCGGGGTGAACGCCGACGCCGCCTGTTCCGGGGACGCCACCCCGGGGTCGGCCAGGATCTCCGCCCGCACGGCCGCCGGGGGCGGGGCGTTCGGCGGCTCGACGGCCGGGTCCGCCTCCGGTGCCGGTACGGGGTCGGGCGGAGCCGGGTCCGAGGCGGGGGCCGACTCGGAGGGTGTCGGGGAGGCTTCCGGCTCGGGTGCGTCGTCTCCGGGCGTGCCGGGCTCGGGTGGGCCGGGGGGAGCCTGGGGCTCCTGCCGTTCGGGTGGAACGGGTTGTTCCGGCGCGGGCGGCTGGGATGCGGGGGGTTCCTCCGGCTCCGGGAGCGGCGGGGGCTGGGGGCACGTGGGCGCCTGCCCCGCGTGGATGACCACGTGGGCGCCGTTGGTGCACACCAGGACGTGCGATCCGGGGACGACGTTGACGTACCCCTCGGTGCTCTGCGTGTGGGCGCCGCCGGGTCCCGCGTCCACCTGGGAGGAGCCGTCTCCGGTCCGTGCCTGCCCGGCCGCCGCCGGGGATTCGGGGACGGAGGCCGCTCGTGCGAGGGCCGGGGCGGACCCCCATGCGAACGCGAGCGCCCCCGCCGCCGCCAGGGCGAGGAGGGCGGCGGTCCGTTCGCGGCCCACGGGGGCGCGCCTGCGCGCGAGGTGGGCCCCGGACGGGAGTCGGGGTGTGGGAGAGGAGCGGGTTCGTGACCCCGCGTACTGAGGTCTGTTCACACCGTGATGCTACGGGGTGGGGGTCCCGCCACAGGTCGGAATCGGTGTCCCGGTGGAGGGGCGGTCGCCACGGCGCCCGCCCCTCCGCGTCACCGGGCCCGGGTCCCGACCTGCCCGCGCACCGGGGTCACCGGCAGCTGATGAACCCGTTGACGAACGTCTTGTTCTGCTCGTCCACCCGCATACGGCCCTGGACGTTGCCGATGGGGGAGAGGTTGGACGTGAAACTGCGGGTCTGGCCCGCCCTGATGGTGTGCGTGGGCCCGTTGCGGGTGAGGCTGCCCAGTTGGGCGACGGAGAACCTGATGGTCACCGGGGTTCCGGTGGTCTTGCGGTAGGTGACCGTCGCGCTCTTGCACCCGGTGGTGCTCGTGGTCAAGGTGCCGTGGGTGATGGGGAGGCCGGTGGTGGCGCGGGCGCCGATCGGGTCGGAGTCCTCGTCGGCCGGAGCGTACTCGGGGTTCTCCTCCAGGAACGCCTCCAGGCTCTCCACGTCCTCGCCGACCTCGTAGACGCCCTCGTCGGTGACGATGATCTCCTGGCTCTCGGTCCGGACCTCGCCCATCTCGGCGCTGGCGGTACCGGGAACCAGGAGGACAGTGGCCGTGACCAGGGCGGTCAGCGCCGTGAGGCGGGCCGGGAGCTTCGGGTGGGGGGAAGATAAGGGCACTTCGTCCTCCGGTGGTGGGTTCGCGCGGGGGTGCTGTGAACCTACCAACCGTCCTTCCGGCGAACCAAGGCCCTTCGTCCCGTCGACCCGCTCCCACCCGCGCCAGGCACGACCCCGCCCCTTCCACACCGGCGCCCACGCCCGGAAACCGCCTACGGGGAGTGCAGGCGCAGTACCGCGTGCTCGGCCCACTCCGGAGGGCGGGTGCGCAGGGAGACCACCACCATCGTGAGGAACGCCAGCGGGATCGTCCAGGCCGCCGGTTGGGCCAGGAGAACGGTGACCCAGCCCCCGGGGGTGGCGAACAGGATGGACCAGCCGACGGCGCCGGTCGCGGTGACCCCGCCCACGACCAGCCCGGCCACCGCCCCCGGCAGCGTGAGCCGACGCCACCAGATCCCCAGCACCAGCAAGGGACAGAACGTCGACGCCGCCACCGTGAACGCCCACACCACCAACACGTTGATGTCGATCGCCTGCGCGGGCAGCGCCAACAGCACCGCCACGCACGCGCCCACCGCCACCGCCAACCGCAACCGGGGCACGCTTCCCCGGAACAGGTCGTGGGACAGCCCCCCGGCCAGCGCCAGCAACAGCCCGGACGAGGTCGACAGGAACGCGCCGAACGCCCCCGCCGCCACCAGCGCCGTGAGCATCGTGCCCGCCGAGCCGGGGACCGCCTCCGCGGGCAGCACCACCGCCACCGTGTCCGTTCCCTGGAGCAGCACCAGCTGCGGCGTGAGCACGCGCCCCAGCAGGCCGTAGACCGTGGGGAACAGGTAGAAGAGTCCGAGCAGGGCGATCACGCCGACCGCCACCCGGCGGGCCGTCCGTGCGGTCGGGCTGGTGTGGAAGCGCATGATGACGTGCGGCAGACCCATGCATCCGAGGGTGATCGCGAGCAGGGTCGACCACGTCTCGAAGAGCGGGTACCCGCCCACGTCCAGCAACGGGGCGCTCCACCGCTCGCTCCCCAGCTCCGGCAGACCCTCCGGGTGCGGGATGACGGCCCCCTCCGGGAACACGAACTCCGTGCCCGCGTCGACCGCGTGCGTACCCGCGGCCAGCACCCGCTCCCCGCCGTCGGGGGTGGTGACGGTGACGGCCCGGTCCAGAGCGAACTCGGTGGCCACGGTGAACTCCACCGGAGTGTCCCGGGGGAAGTGGGTGCCCCACTCGGGGTGCAGAGCCTCGGCACGGGTGTCGGCGCCCGCGTGCACGACGAGGAAGATCGCGGGCACGGCGAGGAACGCCAGTTTCACGACGTAGTGGAAGGCCTGCACGTAGGTGGCCGAGCGCATCCCGCCCGCCGCGATGGAACCGCTCACCACCAGTCCCGCGAGCAGCACACCCACCCAGTACGGCGTGCCGCTGACCAGGCTCAGCACCACCCCGGCGCCCTTGAACTGCGGCACCAGGTACAGCAGCATGATCACCAGCACCACGCACCCGCAGAGCTTGCGCAGCCGGGGCGCGCCCAGCCGGTACTCGGCGAAGTCGGGCACGGTGAACGCCCCCGAGCGGCGCATGGGACCGGCGACCAGCGCCACCACCGCCACGTAGCCCGCGGTGAACCCCACCGCGTACCACATGGTGCCCAGCCCGTTCTTGAGTAGGAGCCCGGCCAGGCCCAGCACCGACGCGGCCGACAGGTACTCGCCCGCGATGGCGAGGGCGTTCCAGTTCGGTGACACCCGTCGCGAGGCCACCAGGAAGTCCGAGGTCGACCGGGCCGCCCGCACCCCGTACACCCCGATGACCAGGCTGGTGACCAGGACCAGACCGATCGCCAGCACCGCCGTGGTCACGGTGTCCTCCCGTGGTCCGCGGCGGTGTCGGGCGGGCGCTCCCCGCCCGCCCGGCCGCTCCCTCCGGCCTGGACCGACCCGCCCGCTCCCACGAACCCGCCCGCCCCGCCGGTTCCGGTCCCGCCCGCGACGTCCTCCCCGCCCCGGCCGGTGCCCCGGGCCCGGTCGGCCGCGCGCGCCTCGGCCCGCTCCTCCAGGCGCTCCGCCCCGCGCACGTGCCACAGGGCCAGCCCGAACAGCAGCGGGTACACCGCCACCGTCAGCAGCAGCCACGAGACGGGCACCTCGGCCAGACGCACCCGGCCCAGTTCGGGGAACAGGGCGAAGGCCCCGCTCAACCCGAAGAGCACCACCGCCAGCAGCACCACGGTGCGCACCGCGGTGCGCCGCTGCGCCCGGAAGAGCCGCCGCGCGGCCTCGGCGTCCACGGGCTCCGGCACCGGGATGAGATGGTGCGCGGGCCGGTTGCCGCGCGTCAGCGCGATACGGGTCTGCGGGCTGGTGAGCTTCTCCCGGCGCGGGCTCATCCCCGCCCCCGACCGGAGGTCACTGCTGCTCCTTGACCGTTCCCGGCGGGCGGGCCGAACGGCCCAACTGGTCGCGCCGGGCCGCCTCCATGAGCTGGGCGCGCAGGTGGCGGCTGTGGCGTCGGCTCACCGGGACGTCCCCGGCGGGTGTCCCGGCCACCAGCCCGGAGGAGGAGGTCACCCGCAGGTCCCGCACCCACGGAATGGCGATGAGGAACCCCCGGTGCACGCGCACGAACCCCGCCGGCGCCCACACCTCCTCCAGGTACGACAGCGACAGCCGGATCAGGTGCGTGCCCTCGGCCGTGTGCAGCCGCACGTAGTCGCCCTGGGCCTCCACGAACTGCACGTCGTCGCGTTTGACGAAGACGGTGCGGCGGCCGGTGTCGATCTGCACCACGTGCAGGTCCTCGGCCGGTGAGGTGCCGCCACCGGAGCCGCGCAGCTGGGCGATCCGCCCCACGGCCTCGGCCAGCCGCTCCGGGCGGATGGGTTTGAGCAGGTAGTCGACGGCGCCGATCCCGAAGGCCTCCACGGCGTGCGCCTCGGAGGCGGTCACGAACACGATGGACGGCGGTTCGGACATCACGCTCAGCACCCGGGCCACGTCCATGCCGTCCAGTCCCGGCATGAGGATGTCGAGGAAGGCGGCGTCGATACTGGTCGTGCCCAGCAGACGCACGGCGGTGGCGCCGTTGGAGGCCACCAGGACCTCCGCCACCTCGGGCATGTCGCCCAGCAGCGCGGCCATCTCCTGCCGGGTGGACGACTCGTCCTCCACCACCAGCACACGGAGTTCGGGCTTCACAGGACCACCACCCCGGGGGCGAACCTGGGTACGCGCACGGTCACCTTCGTCCCTTCTCCCAGCGCGGTCTCGATCACCAGACCGTACTCGGGCCCGTAGACCGCGCGCAGCCTCTGGTCGACGTTGGCCAGGCCGACGCCCCGGGACTCGGGGCCGGTCCCGGCGAGCAGTGCTCGGGCCAGTTCGGGGTGCATGCCCACGCCGTCGTCCTCGATCTCGATCACGCACAGGGGCCCCTCGCCGAACCCGGAGACGCTGATGTGCCCCGTCCCCTCCTTGCGCTCCAGGCCGTGCCGGATCGCGTTCTCCACGATCGGCTGCACCACCAGGAAGGGGATGGCCACGGGAAGCACCTCGGGGGCCATCCGCACGGTGATGTCGAGGCGGTCGTGGAAACGGGCCCGCTGGAGTTCGAGGTAGGTCTGGGTGGCCTCCAGCTCGTCGGAGACCGTGGCGTAGTCGCCCTTCTCCGAGAACCCGTACCGGAGGTAGTCGGCGAAGTCCGACAGCAGGTGGCGGGCGCGGTCGGGGTCGGTGCGCACCAGGGCGGCGATCACCGCGAGCGCGTTGTGCACGAAGTGCGGGGAGATCTGTGCGCGCAGGGTCCGCAGGTCGGCGGCGGCGATCCGGGCACGGGCACGCCGCAGGGCGGCGTGGTCCAGGGAGTCGGAGACCAGTGCGGCGGCGGCCTCCACGTCGGCCTCCACCGGGTGCCCCGAGGCCACGAGGGCGCCCGAGAGCTCGTCGGCGACGGTCAGTGGGACGGCGCACACCGAGGTGGCGTCGGGCAGCCGGGCGCGGACGGTGCCGCCGTACTCGAACACCTGGCACAGCACGGCTTCGACCTCGGCGGGGGCCGGTTGGCTCCCGTGGGAGGCGACCGTTCCGTCGAGATCGGCGAGGAGCACCCCGTCCACGGCCAGGACCTGGCGCAGGCGACGGGCCGCGGAGTGCGCGCCGCGCCCGTGCAGGCCGTCCCGGAGGTCGGCCCCCAGGGCGTGGATCTGGCGCATCAACTCGACACTCGCCTGGCGTTCCGAGGACGTGGGGCGCCGGGAGGGGGAAAGCCGCGACAGCCACCGAGAGGACACAGACCGATCCTATCCCCGCGAAATGTGTCGGCGCTCACGTGTTGGCCTCCGCTTTCCTGTTCGTGTCGTGATGTCCCGTTCTCCCCGTCGTCGCCGGTGCGATACGGCCGGGCCGCTGGTGGGGCGGGTGGTGACGCGGGTCCTCAGAGTCGGCACACGGGACGGGCCCGCCGCCCGGTGGGGCGGCGGGCCCGTCAGGGAGACCGGCGGGCTAGTGGCTGCTGGCCTTCTCCGCGCCCGCGCCGGTCAGGGCGCGGACCTGGAGCATCGCGAACTTCTCGTAGTCGCTCTCCTTGGACATCAGCGTTCCGACGACCGCGCAGAGCAGGCCCAGCGGAACCGAGACCAGCGCCGGGTTGGGCATCGGGAACCACGCGAAGTCCGCGCCGGGGATGAGCGCGGTCTCCGAACCCGAGACCACCGGCGAGAAGAACACCAGGCCGACCGCGCTGATCAGACCGCCGTAGATGCCCGCGAGGGCGCCGGCGGTGTTGAAGCGCTTCCAGAACAGGCTGAGCAGGAGCGTCGGCAGGTTCGCGGAGGCCGCGATGGCGAACGCCAACGAGACCAGGAAGGCCACGTTGAGGTTCTGCGCGAACACCGCGAGGACGATGGCGACCAAGCCGACGAACCAGGTGACGACCCGGGCGACCTTCACCTCCTCGGCACCGGTCGCCTTCCCCTTGCGGATCACGGAGTTGTAGAAGTCGTGGGCCAGGGACGAGGACGAGGCGATGGTGAGGCCGGCGACCGTGGTGAGGATGGTCGCGAAGGCCACCGAGGCGATGACCGCCAGCATGATCGACGCGAAGACCGGCCCGCCGATGTGGGCGCCGACCGCCTCCGCGAGCATCGGCGCGGCGGTGTTGCCCGCCGGGTTCTGGTCCTGGATGGTCTCGTAGCCGACCAGAGCGGCGGCGCCGAAGCCCAGCACCAGGGTCATCAGGTAGAAGACGCCGATGAGGCCGATGCCCCAGTTGACGGACTTGCGGGCGGTGGTGGAGTCCGGGACCGTGTAGAAGCGGATCAGGACGTGGGGCAGCCCGGCGGTGCCGAGCACCAGGGCCATGCCGAGGCTGATCAGGTCGAGCTTGTTCCACATGGTCTGGACGGCGCTGTCGACCTCCTGGCCGTACAGCAGGCCGGGCTGGAGGAAGGTCTCGTCGCCGACCCGGCTGGAGTTGGCCGCCTGGGTCATCAGCTCGGGCAGGCTGAAACCGTAGATGGACAGGGTCAGCAGCACCAGGAAGGCGACGCTGATCATGAGGAAGGCGGCCTGGACGATCTGGACCCAGGTGGTGCCCTTCATCCCGCCGAAGGTCACGTAGATGACCATCAGCAGGCCGACCACGACGATGCCGAGGATCTTGGCGACGTCACCGGACATGCCGAGGTAGGTCTGGTCGCCCTGGATGCCCAGCAGCAGGGCGATGAGGGCGCCCGCGCCGACCATCTGCGCGATCAGGTAGAAGATCGACACGGTCAGGGTGGACACGGCCGCGGCCGTGCGGACCGGGCGCTGCTGCATCCGGTACGACAGCACGTCGCCCATGGTGAAGCGGCCGGAGTTGCGCAGCATCTCGGCGACCAGTAGGAGCGCGATCAGCCAGGCGACGAGGAACCCGATGGAGTACAGGAAGCCGTCATAGCCGGACAGCGCGATCATGCCCGCGATGCCGAGGAAGGACGCGGCCGACATGTAGTCGCCCGCGATGGCGAACCCGTTCTGGGTGGCGGTGAAGCCGCGTCCGCCGGAGTGGAAGTCGGTGGCCGTGTGCGTGCGTTTGTTGGCCCACGCGGTGATGGCCAGCGTGCCCGCGATGGTGAGCAGGAACAGGACCATGGTGATGGTCCGGCTGGCACCGCTGACGGTGCCCTCCTGCGCGAGGAGGAGTCCGGTCGAGAGGATCACTTGGCCTCCTCCTTGGAGCCGTTGGCGCCCAGGAGCTCGTCACGCAGTTCGTACGAGAGCGGGTCGAACTTCTTGCGGGCGTACCAGGAGTAGAGGATCGCGATCCCGAAGGTCGAGACGAACTGGAGCAGCCCCAGGAGCAGCGCCACGTTGAACCCGGCGGCGACCTCGATCGCCATGATGTCGCGGGCGAACCCGGACATGGCGACGTAGATGGCGTACCAGATGAGGAACAGCACCGTCATCGGGAAGACGAAGACGTACAGGGTCCGCCTGAGCTGGAGGAACCTGGGGTCGCCGTGCATGGCGACGAAGGTCTCGGTCGGGATGGGTTCCGACTCGTGGGCCTCGTCCGTGGCCGGCTGGGACGTGGGGTCCTTGGCCGAGGGTTGGCTTGTCATGCTGTTCGTTACCTCCGGGGGGATGGCGGGGACGGTGCCGCGTCTGGTCGCGTTCGCGCTGTTGGTGCGGTGACGCCTGGTATGACCAGTTCGTGTGACGTGGGTTACCCGGCACTGTAAGGAGCGACACCACGTCTGAGCAGGGGGGCGTGCCGGGGCGCGCGCCGAACGCGGACGAGGAGCGTCGAGCGGTCGCCCACCGTGCGACGAACGGTCGACTGGCGCGCCGAACGGTCGGCGGGCGGTGCGGGCCCGGGCGCACGCGCCCCGGCGCACGGCCCCCGTCCGCGCTCACCTGCCGTTCCGGGGCCGCTTGCCCGCTCGGAGCCCGGGAGTCCTGGAGCCCGGAGGTCGCGCCCTACACCAGGACGCGGTGCGTGCCGCTGTAGACGTTCATGGAGTCGCCGCGCAGGAAGCCGACGAGGGTGATGCCCGCCTCCGTCGCGAGGTCGACGGCGAGCGACGAGGGAGCGGAGACGGCCGTCATCATGGGGATGCCCGCCATCCACGCCTTCTGGACCAGCTCGAACGAGGCGCGTCCCGACACCATGAGCACGGTCTCGCGCAGGGGGAGCCGACCGGAGCGCAGCGCCCAGCCGACCAGCTTGTCCACCGCGTTGTGCCGTCCCACGTCCTCGCGCAGGGCGAGCAGCTCGCCCGTGGCGGTGAACAGTCCGGCGGCGTGCAGGCCGCCGGTGCGGTCGAACACCCGCTGGGCCTCGCGCAGACGATCGGGCAGCACGGTCACGGTGGGCACGTCGACGCGCAGGGGGTCGTCGTCCACCGGCCACCGCGCCTTGGTGCGCACGGCGTCCAGGCTGGCCTTCCCGCACAGTCCGCACGAGGAGGAGGTGTAGAAGTTGCGCTCCAGGGAGGTGTCGGGGCGCGGTACCTCGGGCGCCAGGGACACGTCCAGCACGTTGTAGGTGTTGGAGCCGTCCTCGGTGGCCCCGGCGCAGTAGCGGATGGCCGCGACGTGCGGGCCCTCGGACACCACCCCCTCGCTCACCAGGAACCCGGCGGCCAGGTCGAAGTCGCTCCCCGGGGTGCGCATGGTGATGCTCAGCGGGGAGCCGTCCAGCCTGATCTCCAGGGGTTCCTCCACCACGAGGGTGTCGACGCGTTCGCTCGCGACCCCCTCCCTGATTCGGAGGATTCTCTCGCGGGCGGTCACCCGTCCCATGCCTCGTCACCGCCTTCCGGGCTCTCGTTCGTCTACTGTGTCTACGCCTCCCGGCACCGGGTGTCGAGGGGCGGTCGCGCGGAGCGCCACGCCGTGGGCGGCGCGCGGTCCCCGACCAGGGTCTCAGCCCCGCCGGACCGGTCCGCCGGGGTGACCGGACTCTCCGGTCACCCCGGAAGGGCGGCACCGCCGGGGCCGTTGTACTGTGCGAGTACCTGAAGACTCCGGACGAGGTGCGCCGTACCCGGTCAAGACAAGACGGCGCGAACCACAGTTCGCACGTCTTGGAGGTAAAGGTCATGGCCTGGATCGTTCTGGTGATCTCCGGTCTTCTCGAAACCGCGTGGGCCGCCGCGCTCAACGCGTCGCAGGGCTTCACCCGCCTGTGGCCCACGGTGACCTTCGGCGTCACCCTGGCCCTGAGCATGGCCGGCCTGGCCTACGCCCTGCGCACGATCCCCCTCGGTACCGGGTACGCCGTCTGGGTCTCCATCGGTGTGGTCGGCACGGCGCTGATCGGCATGTTCGTCCTCGGTGAGGGCTTCAGTGTGCCCAAGGCCCTGTGTCTGATCGCCATCGTCGCCGGTGTGGTGGGGCTGAAGGTCCTCCACTGACTCGTCGTCCGCGCGGCCGCCGGGGGGATGCCCCGGCGGCCGTTAGTGTGTCCGCATGACTGTGGGAAGCCTTGTCCAGTGGGTGGTCAACGCCGTCGACCCGCCTGCCCTCGCCCGTTTCTGGTCCTCGCTGCTCGGAGGGGAGGTCGAGGTGCGGCCGGACGGTTGGGCCGTTCTCCACGGCGCCTCGGGGCAGCCCCGGATCTCGTTCCAGCCGACCTCCGAACCAGGGGGCGGGCGCGACCGCGTCCACCCGGACCTGCTCGTCGGCGACCTGGCGGACGCCTCCCGCGCGGCCGTGGCGCTCGGGGCCGTCGCCGTGGGGGAGCCCGTCACCGACGAACACGGGGCGTTCCAGGTGCTGCGCGATCCCGAGGGCAACGCGTTCTGCGTGGTCAAGCCCGCGCACTGACGACACAGGGGGGCCGCGGCCGACTGTGCCCCTGTGCACATACTTGCCAATAAGGAAAGTGAGTGTCACCCTGGAACGGATGTCCAGTCCGACCCAGGGTGGTCCAGTGAACCGCGAAGCAGCACTCCAGACCCTGAACGACGCCGAACCCCTCAGGAGGGACATGCGGGCGCACGCCCGATGGCCCGCGAGCGGCGTCGCGGGGCTCGTCCTCGCCGTCGTCCTCCCGGCCGTGGCCATCGCGGCGGGCGGCGGCCGTATCCCCCTGCCGTTCCTCGTGCTCGTCACGACCGTCCCGATCGTCCTCAACCTCTACGCGTACCACCAGCCGGTGCGGCTCCCGGGGCGCCTGGCGGCGCACTACGCGCTCACCGGCACCGGCGTGGCGATGCTCACCGGCACCGTCGTGTTCGGGCTCGCCCTCTTCCCCGCGTCCACACCGTGGTGGGTCGGCGGGGCGCTCCTGAGCGCTCTGCCCCTGCTCGCGTCGGTGGCGCTCAACCGGATCGGGGTGCGCGGCCGGGCGCTCCGGCACACCGCCCACCCCGGCGGCGCGCTGGACGAGGCGCTGCTCCCCACCGACCGGTTCGCCCTCGCCGCCGCCCTGTCCGGGGTGGACCGCGCGGGCACCGGCGCGCTGGCCAACACGCTGGGGACGGACGCGTCCGCACTGTCCGAGCCGATCCGCGCCCTCCGGGAGGAGGGGTACCTCACCGTCGTCACGCGGGAGCGCGGAACCCGGTCCGGGCCCCACGTGGCCCTCACCGCCTCTGGTCGGGAGGCCTTCGACGCACACGCGAGCGCCCTCAGACGCACGGCCGAGGGCGCTCCGGCCCCGGTCTGAGCCGCGTCCGGGCCCGGGCACGGACGCGGCGGCGAAGCCGCCCGGGAACCCGTGGCCCGGCCCGGGCCGGGGGCGCGACCGTTCGCGCATCACCGGCCCTGCCCGGAGCGCCGGGCGCGCTCACGGAGCCGTGGTCAG
Source organism: Nocardiopsis sp. NPDC006938 (assembly GCF_042869555.1). Classification (NCBI taxonomy): domain Bacteria; kingdom Bacillati; phylum Actinomycetota; class Actinomycetes; order Streptosporangiales; family Nocardiopsidaceae; genus Nocardiopsis; species Nocardiopsis sp. NPDC006938. The sequence continues at coordinate 421,835 of NZ_JBIAGA010000003.1, forward strand.
GGGGCCCGGGGCGGCTGGGTGTACTGACCATGGAGGTTGAGTACCCCTAGCTCCGGGAGCGGCGGTACCGGCTGCCGTCGTCCTCCCGCTCCAGGAACCCCTCTTCGACCAGGTAGCGGCGCAGCGCGGAGGGGTCGTCGAAACAGGTCAGCAGCGCCGTGTTCACCTGCTTCTCCGTGTACTCCAGTTCCGGGGCGAACAACCGCCCGCAGAGGCGTTCCAGCACCGCCAGGCGCAGATCCCGCCTGGCGGGCATCGAGGTGAGCCGACCCTCGTGGAACAGCGCGTCCACGGGGTCGGTCACCCGGGTCTGCGCCTTGTGCTCGCGCATGGCCTCGGCGAAGACCTCGGGCACGGCGACGATCCGCCCGTCCTCCTCGCAAACCAGACCGTCCTTGAGTAGCCGGTCCAGGTGCTTGCCCGCCGCACCGCCCGGACCGCTCGGCTCCCACCCCTCGGGGCCCGCGGAGACGATCCGGGCGAACAGCGACAGCCGATCGGGGGAGGCGAGCGACGACACGAGCTGGGTGGGGTGCGGCACGGGGGTTTCTCTACGGAGTCGGGGCCAAGGTCCCCGTCACCGTAGGAGCCGCGCCGCGTTCCCGGCCACCGAATATCGGGGCGCGGGCCCCGGCGGCGGTCAGGCCCGTTCCAGGATCTCCTCCACCACGCGGCCCACCCCGTCCTCGAAGCTGGAGGGCGCCACCCGGAGGCCGAGCGCGGGGTCGAGCAGGTCCGGGTGGCCACTGCTCATCGCGTACCCGGCCCCCGCCCAGGTCAGCGCCGAACGGTCGTTGGGCATGTCCCCGAAGAACACGACCTCCTCGCGGGTCACGCCCCAGCCCTCGCACAGCATCGCGAGGGTGCTGCCCTTGTTGACGCCGGTCGCGCTGATCTCCACCAGCCCCGCCCCGCCCGAGTAGGTGGGTTCGGCGAGCGTGCCCACGGAGGCCACCGCCGCCTCGTACATCACGTGCACGGGGTAGTCCTGGGACCGGGCGACGAGCTTGGTGACGGGGGTCGCGGCGTCCAGCAGCGCGTCGGTGTCGTCGAGCACCGTCACCGAGCCCGGTTCGATCCACGGCTCCAGCTGGTAGTCGGCGTCGTGGTAGAAGTCCAGGCCGGTCTCCACCCCGAACCCCAGCCCCGGTAGGGAGGCCCGCAGCTTCTCCACGATCGTGCCGGAGGTCTCCCGGTCGATCGCCCGGACCATCGGTTCGGCGCCCCCGGGGAGCTGGGCGTGGGCGCCGTTGCCGCAGACCACGGCGGCGCAGTCGAACAGGGCGGCGAAGGCTTCGGTGGCGCGCGGCGGGCGGGCGGTGACGAGGACGACCCGCACGCCCGCCTCCACGGCGGCGGTCAGGGCGCGGTGGTTGCGGGGGGAGACCTGGCCGGTGCGGCCGAGGAGGGTTCCGTCAAGGTCGGTGGCGATCACGCGAGGAAGGGCCATGGGCGCATTATGCCGTCGAAGTCCGACGGATTCGTAGGCGTTTCGGCGCATCTCACACCGGCCCGTCAGATGCCGTGGACGGCGGGCGCTCGGGCCGGACGAAGTCCGCACATGCCACGGAAGGGGATCATTCCTCTTTCATGGCGGCTCACACGGGCGATGTGGGCGTGTCCCCGCGTCCGCGACCCCGTCCGGAGCCGTACGGGGCGGGGCGGCCCACGGGGATCGGGTCCGGGTCGGCGCTGCGGCAGGACAACGGGGGTCGCCAGTGTGAGAGTGGCGTCATGGCTACGCACAGTGAACTCCGTGACTTCTGGGAACACCGCCTCGAAGGTGACTGGACCGAGAGCGGCGTCGGCTACCGGGCCCTCGGCCGACCCTTCAACACCTGGATGTACCGGGTCCGCGAGGAGGTCTTCCTCCGCGAGGTCGGCCAACTGGGACTCCGGGGCGCCAGCGTTCTCGACGCGGGCAGCGGCACGGGCTTCTACGTGAGCCAGTGGGAGCGCCTGGGGGCCGGGGACGTCACCGGCTGCGACATGACCGACGCCGCCGTCGACCGCCTCCGCGGCCGGTTCCCCCAGCACCGGTTCCTCCGCCAGGACGTCTCGGAGCTGGACGCCTTCGAGGACGCCAGCTTCGACGCCGCCTCCTGCATGGACGTGCTCTTCCACATCACCGACGACGACCGCTACGCGGCCGCCTTCGGCGCCCTCGGCCGGGTCGTGCGCCCCGGAGGCACCCTCGTGATCTCCGAGAACTGTCTCCAGCGCCCCGAGCAGCGCGGCGAACACCAGGTCAATCGCACCCTGGAGACGATCGCGGCTCTGGCCGACAAGGCCGGATTCGACATCGTGCGCCGCGTGCCCATGCTCATGCTGATGAACGCGCAGGTCGACGCCTCCCTGCCGTGGCGCAAGGTCTGGGGCGGGGTCCTCCGCGCCGCCACCGTGACCGCTGCGACGGGGTGGCTCGCCGGAGCCCTGCTCTACCGGCTGGACCGCAGGCTCGTGCGCGGTCGCAGGGAGAGCCCCACCACCGAACTCCTGGTGCTGCGGCGGCGCGAGGAGGCCTGACCGGGGCGGTGAGAGGCCCGGCCCCCGGCACGGTACGCGCGGACCAGGCCGGGGAGGGGGTCGGCGCCGAGTTGCTCCCGGTACGCGGTTCGTGCCCGGTTCCCGCACGGGCACCGGGTTACGGTGGTGCTCCACCTTGGTTCCGGGGTGGCCGCCGTCGCGGGGGCACGGCGGACGGCCGTTCGGGAGGCGACCGCATGCTGAGACGCTCGACCATCACGACCTGGGTCAGGCGGGGACTGCTGGGACTGTTGGCCACCCAGGTCGCGGTGGTCGCGACCCTCGTCGGGATCGACCAGTGGCGCAAGAGGGTGCGCCCGCACCGCGTCGACTTCCCGCGTACCGACCCCGCCTCGGTACCGGTGGGGGAGACCACCGCCACGGTCTACACCTACGGGGCGGACCTCTTCGAGGACATGCTCTCCGCCATCCGGGGCGCACGCCACCGGGTCCTCTTCGAGTCCTACATCGTCAAGTCCGACGTGGTGGGGCAGGAGTTCAAGGCCGCGCTGATCGAGGCGGCCGAACGCGGCGTCGAGGTGTACGTCATCTACGACGGCTTCGCCAACCTCGTCGTGCCGCGCTCCTTCTTCCGCTTCCCTCCCTCGGTCCACGTCATGCGCTACCCGGCGTTCCGCCCGGGAGTGCTCCTGCTCAACGTGCGCAAGTCCGGCCGGGATCACCGCAAGATCCTCACGGTGGACGGTGAAACGGGGTTCGTCGGCGGGTTCAACGTCGGCTCCACCTACGCCATCGAGTGGCGCGACACCCACCTCAGGTTGGTCGGCCCGGCGGTGTGGGAGCTGGAGAACGCCTTCGTGGACTTCTGGAACACCAACCGGCGGGCGGACCAGCCCGCGCTGGACGGGCTCGGAGAAGCGGAGTGGGACTCGCGCATCCGGGTCCACCGCAACGTCCCCGAACTCATCATCTACCCCATCCGCGCCATGTTCCTGGAGGCGGTCGACCGGGCCAAGGAGAGAGTGATCTTCACCCAGGCCTACTTCATCCCGGACCGCGAACTCGCCAACGTCCTCGTCGAGGCGGCGGGGCGGGGTGTGGACGTCAACGTGCTCGTGCCCGAGAACTCCAACCACGTCGTCGCCGACTGGATGGCGCGCGGCCGGTACTCCGAACTGCTCCGGGGCGGGGTGCGGCTGTGGCTCTACCAGGACGCCATGGTGCACGCCAAGACCGCCACCGTGGACGGCAGGTGGAGCACGATCGGCACGGCCAACGTCGACCGTCTCAGCCTCACCGGCAACTACGAGATCAACGTCGAGATCTTCGACGAGAGCGTGGCCCGACACCTGGAGAAGGTCTTCGAGACCGACCTCACCAACGCCCGCGAGCTCACCGAGGAGGAGTGGCGGGGGCGCCCGTTCGCGGCCAAGTTCAGCGAGATCGTGCTCGCCCCCTGGCGCGGGTTCCTGTGAGTCCGGTCACCCGTAGGCGCCGTTCCGCAGAGGGGCCGCCTCACAGGTCCTTGGGTGACAGCCGGGCGAAGCTTCGAGGGAAGAGCCGTTCCGGCTCCGACCTGCGCGGTCGGGGGCCTCCCCAGTGCTGCGGGCCGGGGTGGGGCGCCTTCTTCAGGGCCCCGGAGATCGCTGAGGGAGACCCGCCGCGCTGACGCCCTCCGGCGCCTTCGTCGGGTCCGGTCGCGTCGTTCGCGTCCCCCATACGGCCACCCCCGTCCGTGCGCGCGCACGCCCTCGACCTGGTCTTTCCCTGCTTCATGATGGCGTGGGAGGGAGCGCTCCCCGCCGCCCGACACGGGCGGGGAGCCGACTTTCTCACTGAGCAGGAGAGACGTACGGGGACTTGTGGTGATTTGACGGACCCCGGAGACGGGAAAAGCCCCGCGGGCCGCAACCTGGATTGCGAACCACGGGGCTTCCCCAGTCGGTGACTCCGCGACGTTCTCGCAGGTCACGTGATGCGGCCCCAGCAGGATTCGAACCTGCGACACCCGCTTTAGGAGAGCGGTGCTCTATCCCCTGAGCTATGGAGCCATGGGTGATGCCTGGCCCGGACGTTACCCGACCACGGGGCCAAGCCTAACCCAGGATGGGGGTGCCTGGGGTCCCGATTGGCGTTGGGGCGGTGCGGGCGAGGCACTCTACGTGCGCGGCACAGTACGCTGACCTACGATCGGTTGTCCTGGTCGCGGTGTGATGTTGTTCATTTCGCGTGTCGTGATCAGAGTCGCCCGCGTGCTTCGGTCACTCTGGGCGGGCGGGTGCGAGGGAGCACCGCACCCCGACGACCAGGTCTTCTTCCAAAGGCCCGGTGAGACGGCCGGGAGGACGGTGGCCGACCGTCCGCTGGTACGGCCGCGGGGCCGTACGGTCCAGTGTGACCGCATGTGGACATGTAGTACGTTGCCTTGCGGCCACGAGTAGGTGTTCGAGGAAAATGCAGCCGGAGGATCATTCGTGCCGTTCACTTCCGAGTCGGCGCGGCGTAGGTCCCGCGTACCGGGTAGCGGGGTGCTGACCGCCCTGGGGGCACACCACCGGGTCCGGATCGCGCAGGCGCTGACACTCATGCTGGTCACGTCCCTGTTCGTCGTTCCCGGGTCGGTGACCGTCGCCCCGCCAGCCGAGGCGAGCCTGGAGGACCTCCGTGAGCGCGCCGAGAACGCCGCCGAAGCCCTGGAGAAGGCCACCGACGAGTACGTCAAGCGCCAGGACGAGCTGGAGGCGGCGCAGGAGGACCTGATCTCCACGCTCCACGAGCTCCAGCAGATCGAGGGCGACCTCAACGAGATGCGGGAACCGCTCGCGCGGCTGGCCAGCACCATGTACCAGCAGCCCGACGCGGGTGTCATCGGCATCCTCGCCGCGGGAGACCTCGACGAGGACCTCCAGACGCAGTCCTACGCGGCCAAGCTGTCCGAGGACAACCAGGCGCTCATCCAGGACGCCACCAACCTGCGCGAGGACCAGGTGGAACTCGCCGGCGAGGCGCAGGAGCTCCAGACGTTCACGCAGCTGGAGCAGGCGGAGCTCGCGGCAGAGGTGGACTCGTTGCGGGAGCAGTCCGAGACGAGCATGAACGAGCTCACCGACGAACTGGAGTCCCGGGGGCTGGACCCGGAGGCGTACATGGCGGCGGCCGACTGCGACCCGAGCAAGGCATCGAACGCGGGCGGCTACCCCAACGGCCTGCTCCCGCAGGAGGCGCTCTGCTCGCTCTACGACGACAAGTTCCTGCGCGCCGACGCGGCCGTCGAGTTCCTCCAGCTGAACGTGGAGTACGTCGAGGAGTTCGGCGAGAACATCTGCATCACCAGCGCCTACCGCGACCTGCCCAACCAGCACCGCGTGTACGCCGAGCAGCCGCCCGGCTTCGCGGCGATCCCGGGCACCAGTAACCACGGTCTGGGCGAGGCGATCGACCTCGGGTGCGGCATCCAGAACTTCCGTTCCGAGCGGTGGAACTGGATGGAGACCAACGGCGCCAAGTACAACTGGATTCACCCGGCCTGGGCCAAGTCGAGCCCCTTCGAGCCCTGGCACTGGGAGTACAAGGGTTAGGGCTTGTTTGGCCGGTACGACGCACGACCCGGAGGGCGGTCCCGTGGGGGCCGCCCTCCCGCGTGTCCGGGGGCTGGTCGGGGCCCGCCGGGGCGTCCCGGAACCCTAGGCGACGGTCTCCGGGGTGACCTCACTGGTGCAGTGGGGGCACTTGCTGGCCTTCTTGCTGATCTCCGTGACGCAGTGCGGGCACTCGCGGGTGGTGGCCTCCTCCGCCTTGATGAACTTCTCCATCAGCTTGCCCATGGGCAGCACCACGAGGAAGTAGAGCACCGCTGCGGTGATCAGGAACGACACCAGGGCGTCGACGAACGCCCCGTACAGGAACCGACTGCCGTTGATCTCGAAGTAGAGGTCCCCGAAGGTGGGGACGCCGCCGAAGATCCCCAGGAGCGGGGTGATGAACCCTTCGGTCAGGGCCGAGATGAGCCCGGCGAAGACGGAGCCGATGACGACCGCGACCGCCAGCTGCACCAGGTTTCCCTGGAGCAGGAACTTCTTGAAGCCTTCCATGGAACTGCCCTACGTGTTCGTGAGTGGTGAACGCGCCGAACGGCGCCCGGACAGCTTTCACCACCCCTGGTCATCGGTCAACCGCGAATGGTGACAGACAGGCGCGAGGAGGGCGCGTGCCCGGCCAGGGCCCGGGCCTCCTCCCTGGTCGCGGCGATGACGACCAGTGCGCCGCCCTCCCCGCCGCCGCCCTCCTCGTCGGGAACGGCCAGGACCGGGCGGTCGCCGACCACCTCGACGGCGGGCCCGGACCGGGCGGTCGGCCCGCCGAACGGATCGGCCCCGGCGGCTCCGGCGGCGGCCAGGACGTCCACCCGTCTGCCGGGGGAGAGCAGTCCCACCATCCCGGGGTCGGCCACACGCACCGGCACCGCGACCATGTCGGCGCCGTAGGGGAGCGCCGGGGGGTCGCTCAGGCGCGCGTCGGTGAGCACCTCGCCCCGGCGTACCGGGGCGTTCAGCGACATCCCGGCGGCCCGGTCGCCGGGGGACAGGGCCCCGTCGGGCGCGGCGCGCCCGGCCAGCGCCAGGGGGACGAGGTCGTCCTCGGACAGCGGCGCGCTTGCGTCGAGGTCCCGGGCCGCGGCCAGGACCCGGGTGACGGGCTCGGGAGGGGGCCGCAGCACCAGGACGGCGCAGAGCACGGCCAGGGCGGTCAGCAGCGAGGCGACGAGGCGCCGGTGGCGGTCGAGCAGGCGGAGCGGGCCGCTCCGGTGCCGGTACGGGGGCGGGGAGGGGGTCATGCCTCCAACGCTAGGCGGGCCGGGGGCGGTCCGAGGGGTTGTCCACAGGGGGGATTGCGGCGCGTTCACGCTCCGGTGCGGGTGGCTCCCCCGCGCGGTCAGCGGGCCGTGCCGACACGCGTCGGAGCCTCGGCCCCCGGGCCGCCGCCGCGCTCACAGGGCTCGAAGCCCCCCAGGAAGGACGAAAGCGCCGCCGAGGGGTCTCGGCGGCGCTGCCACGGTCAACGGTGGGTGGCTCAGCTGCTGGCGGCGGCGGTGCTGCCGCTGGTGCTCTTGCCGCTCGACGAGTCGCCGCCGGTGCCGGCACCCGCGGTCGAGGCGGCGGGGGCGGCCGCGCCGGAGTCGGAGGAGGCCTTGGCGGGCTCGGCGGCCTTGTCGCTCTTGGCCTCGGTGCCGCCGTCGGCGGAGTTGGAGCCGGTCAGGGCGGAGCTGTTCGTGGTGGACTTGCCGCTGTCGGTGCGGTAGAAGCCCGAACCCTTGAAGACGATGCCGACCGCGGAGTACACCTTGCGCAGGCGTCCCTCGCACTCGGGGCAGACCGTCAGCGAGTCGTCGCTGAAGCTCTGCACGACCTCCATCTGGGCGTCACACGCGGTGCACGCGTACTGGTACGTAGGCACTGTTCCGGGTCCTCCTTGCTGGCACTCACACCCGTCGACTGCTAAATAGTACGCGTTCGCCGACCGCCGCCGCGACAGCCCCTCGCCGTCCGTGTCCCGGGCGCCCCCGCGTGAGCGGGGCGGCTCCGGGCCGGTGGGGAGGGGACGCGCGTACCGGGGGCCCGTCCGGGACACGACCGCCAGCCATAACGCCGCGCCCGGGTGCCTTAATCCCCGTGCGGGCCGGGTCACCCCGGGTGGTCGCCGGTCCAGACGGCCGATTCAGGATCGAACACCCGCAGCCCGCCGCCGGGGGTCACCACCGCGTCCACCGGGCGGTCGTGCGCCTCCGAGGGCAGCAGGTCCACGAACTCCTCGTCGTGCACCACGGCGATCGCCGGAGTGCGCGGACCCCGGAGCGGCAGCGCGCGGTCGTAGCAGCCCGCGCCGCGCCCCATCCGCGTCCCGCGCCGGTCCACGGCCACGGCCGGGCACACCACCGCTTCGGCGCGGTCCAGCGCCCCGACCCCGTACCGCCGACCGGTCGGCTCCAGCAGTCCGTGCCCGGCGGGGGCGAGACCGGCCGGGCCGTCGTAGTCCGCCCAGTCCAGCGACCCGTCGGGAAGGAAGACCGGGAGGAGCACCCGCGTGCCCCGCCCGCGCAGGGCGTCCACCAGCTCCCGGGTGCCGGGCTCGCCTCCCACGGAGTAGTAGCAGGCGACGGTCCCGGCCGCGGCCAGCCGCGGCAGCCCCAGGAGGGCGTCGCGGATCGCCGAACCCGCGCGGTCGCGCTCACGCTGGCTCCGCTCCCGCCGCTCGGCGAGCAGACGGGTGCGCAGCGCGCGCTTGGCGGTGCGTTCGGGGTCGTTCGTGGCAGCCATGGGGTCCAGTGTGGCACCCGGAGCCGGGTTCCCCGAGGGGGTGAACACCCGGTTGCGGTTTCCACGCGTTCGCCCGAAACAGCGGGGACTTCTCGGCCACGGGGCGGTATCAGGCCACGTAACCGGGGTTGTCTGTCCTAAAGTGCCGTTCATGAGCGCCGACACCGATCAGAAGCGACCCCGTACCGACGCCGCCGTGACCAAGGCGGTCGTACCGGCGGCCGGGCTGGGCACCCGCTTCCTTCCCGCCACCAAGGCCACCCCCAAGGAGATGCTGCCGATCGTGGACAAGCCCGCGATCCAGTACGTCGTGGAGGAGGCCGTCGAAGCCGGGCTCAGCGACGTGCTCATGATCACCGGGCGCAGCAAACGCTCCATCGAGGACCACTTCGACCGCGCCTACGAGCTGGAGGAGGCGCTCGCGGCCAAGGGCGAGGACGACAAGCTCAGGTCGGTCCGCGAGTCCAGCGACCTCGCCCAGGTGCACTACGTCCGCCAGGGCGAGCCCCGGGGGCTGGGACACGCCGTGCTGTGCGCGGAGGCCCACGTCGGCGACAACCCCTTCGCGGTGCTCCTCGGCGACGACCTCATCGAGTCCGCCGACCTGCTCCGCCGCATGATCGAGGTGCGCCAGGCCAGGGGCGGCAGCGTCGTCGCGCTCATGGAGGTGGAGCCCGAGCAGGTCTCGCTCTACGGCTGCGCGGCGGTGGAGACCACCGACGAAGACGACGTCGTCACCGTCACCGACCTGGTCGAGAAGCCCTCCCCGGACCAGGCGCCCAGCCGGTGGGCGATCATCGGCCGCTACGTGTGCGACCCGGCGGTCTTCCCGGTCCTGCACGACACCCCTCCCGGCCGGGGCGGGGAGATCCAGCTGACCGACGCCCTCAAGGACCTGGCGCGTATCCCGGCCGAGCGGGGCGGCGGCGTGCACGGTGTGCTGCTGCGCGGCAACCGCTACGACACCGGGAACAAGGCCGAGTACATCCGCACCGTGGTCGAGTTCGCCTGCGGGCGCCCGGACCTCGCGGACGAGCTCCTGCCCTGGCTGAGGGAGTTCCTGGACCGCCAGGAGCGGCTCCGGGGCTGATCGTTGCGGGGCGGGCCCGCACCCGTCCCGTCGCGGGGTCCGGCGTCCGGGGGCGGAGGTGGCCACAATGGGTCCGGTGCCCCTCGGCGACGGGGCGGCACCTCCAGCGCGTCCGCGACCCGGAAGGACCTCATGAAGAGCGTCGAACAGCACATCTCCGACCTCCTGGGCCTGGTCGCCGTGCCCGAACCGACCGAGCTCGACCTGCTGCGGGCCCACGGGACGGTGCTCGCCGAGCCGGTCGTCTCCCCGGTGTCCCTGCCGGGCTTCGACAACTCGTCGATGGACGGCTACGCGGTACACGCCGCCGACCTGGCCGACGCCTCGGCCGCGCACCCGGTCCGGCTCCCCGTGGTGGCCGACATCCCGGCGGGCGACGCGAGCCCAACGGCGATCCGGCCCGGGCTGTGCGCCCGGATCATGACCGGGGCCCCCATGCCCGAGGGCGCCGACGCCGTGGTCCCGGTGGAGTGGACCGACGGCGGCACCGTGGAGGTGTCCGTCGACCGCCCCGCGCGACCGGGCTCCTTCGTGCGGCGCCGGGGCGAGGACGTCCACGAGGGCGCGACCGTACTGGGGGCGGGGGTCCGGGTCGGCGCGGGGGAGATGGGGGTGCTGGCCGCGGTCGGGCGCCGCTCGGTTCCGGTGCGGCCCCGGCCGCGCGTGGTGGTGCTCTCCACGGGCGAGGAGCTGGTGGAGCCCGGACGCCCTCTCGGGCCCGGGCAGATCTACGAGTCCAACAGTCACATGCTGGCCGCCGCCGCCAGGGACGAGGGCTGCGAGGTCTACCGCCACGGCTTCGTCGGCGACGACCCGGCCGCCGTCTGGGACACGCTGGAGGGCCTCCTGGTGCGCGCCGACGTCGTGGTGACCACCGGCGGAGTGAGCATGGGGGCCTACGACGTGGTCAAGGAGGTGCTCTCCACGAAGGGAACCGTGGAGTTCACCCAGGTGGCGATGCAGCCGGGCAAGCCCCAGGGGTTCGGCACCATCGGCCCGGACGCCACCCCGATCCTCACGCTGCCCGGCAACCCGGTGAGCGCCTTCGTCTCGTTCCACCTGTTCGTCCGGCCCGTGCTGCGCAGGCTGCGCGGCCTGCCCCCGACTCCGCTGCCGAGCGTGCGGGCACGGTTGGCCACCGAGGTGGATTCGCCCGAGGGACGGCGCTCCTACCTGCGTGCCGTACTGTCCGAGCCCACCGCCCAGGACCCGGTGCCGACCGTCGCCCCGGCGGTGCGGCAGGGTTCGCACCAGCTGTCCGCGCTGGCCGACGCCAACGCGCTCCTCGTGGTGCCGGAGGAGGCCGTCGCGCTGGCCGCCGGAGACCTGGCGGAGGTCCTCGTCCTGCCCCGGTACTGAGGTCGGCGGGCCCGGTCCGCAGGGCGGGGGTCCGGCCGGGAAGGCGGTACGTCCGCCTTCCTCTGGTTCGCCGGGCGCGTGCCAGGGGCGGGCGTCCGGGCCGGTGCGGGCGACCACGGACCACACTCGACGGACGCGGTCCGTGTGTCCTCGCGGGGGAGTACGGTCATCGTGGGACTCGGCACCCCGTGTCCCCGCGGTCGACCGATCCGGGCGGCAGCGTGCCCGCACGAGACGATGAGTGGCTCCACAGCGATGACCGACACCCCACGGCCGGAGGCGCACCCCTCAGGCCTCACGCACCTCGACGAGTCCGGTTCCGCGCGCATGGTGGACGTCTCCGCCAAGGATGTCAGCGCCCGTTCCGCCACGGCCACCGGGCGCGTCCTGCTCAGTCCGGAGACCGTCGCCGCCCTGCGTGACGGCGCCGTGCCCAAGGGCGACGCCCTCGCGGTCGCGCGGATCGCGGGCATCCAGGGCGCCAAGCGCACCCCCGACCTCGTCCCGCTGTGCCACCCCATCGCCGTGCACGGCGTGGACGTGGACCTCACGGTGGTGGACGACGGGGTGAACGTCAGCGCCACGGTGCGCACCGCCGACCGCACCGGGGTCGAGATGGAGGCGCTCACCTGTGTGATGACCGCCGCGCTCGGTCTGGTCGACATGGTGAAGGCGATCGACCCCGAGGCCGAGGTGACCCGGGTACGGGTCGAGGAGAAGACCGGCGGCAAGAAGGGGCACTGGAGGCGCGGTGAGTGATCCCGTGCGCCGGGTCGCGGTGGTGACGGCGTCCAACCGGGCCGCCAGCGGCGTGTATCCGGACCGTTCCGGGCCGGTGATCGCGGAGCGGCTGCGGTCCATGGGCTGCGCGGTCGTGGGGCCCTGGGTGGTACCGGACGGCTCCGCGGTCGCCGAGGCGATCGAGCGCGCGCTCGACGAGGGCGTGGACGCCGTGCTGACCACCGGGGGCACCGGCCTCACCCCGCAGGACCTCACTCCCGAGGTGACGCGCCCGCTCCTGACCCTGGAGATCCCCGGGATCGCCGAGGCCTTGCGCGCTGCGGGGCGGGACCGGGGCGTGCCCGCCGCCGTGCTCTCGCGGGGGCTGGCGGGTGTCGCCGAACGTTCCGGTCACCGCGCGATCGTGGTGAACCTGCCCGGGTCCAGGGGGGGAGTCCGCGACGGGATGGACGTGCTGGAGCCGGTTCTGGGCCACGCGATCGACCAGCTGTGTGGCGGGGACCACCCTTCGTCCGAATGACACCGGACAATGACCGGAATCACATCGGGGGCATTCCGGGGCGAGGCAATTCCTTGACCCGGTGCCGGTTTTCGGTGCTGGAGTGAATGGAGTTTGGAAACGGCCGATTCTCGTGCGGTGGGGGTGACGCCCGCCACCTCACGCCCACGGAGTGGAATACTGGAGGGCGTCACCGGCTCCGGGCGCGCACGAGCGCCGAGGGCTGGAAGGCGCGACCGCGCAGGGCGGTCCGGAGGGCTCGGAAGGACGGACGTGAACCGCAGACAGGGGTGGCCCGTCACCCTTCAGGAGGGGCCGATCGCTCTTCGCCCTCTGCGGCTTCGCGACGCCCCCGTGCTCCGGGACACCCGGGCGCGCAACGCCGAGTGGTTGCGGCCCTGGGAGCCCACCTACCCGGAGATGCCGCTGCGCACCACCGGGCTCGCGCCCTACGTGGCCATGCTCCAGGCGATCCGGCGCGAGGCCAGGGCGGGCTTGTCGATGCCGTGGGCGATCACCTACGAGGGCGCCTTCGTGGGCCAGCTCACCGTGGGAGCCATCGTGTGGGGGTCGGCCAGGTCGGCGCAGGTCGGCTACTGGGTGGACAGCGGCCACGCGGGGCGCGGCATCACCCCGACCGCCGTCGCCCTCGCCGTCGACCACTCGTTCTTCACCGTCGGACTCCACCGGATCGAGGCCAACATCCGCCCCGAGAACCGCGCCAGCAGACGGGTGGCCACCAAACTGGGCTTCCGGGACGAGGGGGTTCGCAGACGCCAGTTGCACATCGACGGCGCGTGGCGGGACCACATCTGCTACGCCCTCACGGCGGAGGAGGTGCCCCGGGGCGTGCTGCGCCGCTGGTACGACGGAGGCCCTTCCGGTCCACCGGAGGAAGGGGGTTCCGGCTCTGGTTCCGCATTGGGGCCACAAGGCCCGAACGGCGGCGGTGATCCGTGGGACCCGGCGAGTCCGCGCCCCGGATCACCGTGAACATGGCACCATCACGGATGCGTCGGGATCTTAAACCCCTCTTTAAGCACAATGATTCATTACTTTGCGTTGAATTGGCGCTGCTCTCCGCAGTCGCCGTCTGACCTGGTCTTTCGTTCTGGAGGGTGTGACGACCGAAACTGAGGGTCCACAATCTTGCGACACTCCGGTCGGAATGTGGCGCATTTATGGACACGGGGTCGTACCGTGCGGAACATAGACGCATTGACGATGCGGGCTACGCGTGGATTTGCCGTACGGGAATCGACCCCGGTCCGACGAGGGCCAGGAACGATGTCCAGCCGGAGGACGTCTCTACTTCCGGGAGTACGTCCAGCCACACGCGGAGCGGTGTCGACGAAGTGTCGACCAACGTTCAGTGGCCGTCATCGTGAGGAGGGGTGATGAGCAGCTCTCCTCTGTACCTGGCCATCGTGGTGGTCTGGCTCATCGTCCTGGTTCCGATGCTGCTGCGGAAGGACTCCGTGGACACCGTCCCGGAGGACGCCCGCCGTGAGGACGACGACGTCGAGACGGCCGAGGCCGACGACTCCGCCGAGGACGCCTCAGGCGACGAGGGGAGCCCGGACCTCACCGAGACCCAGGTGATCCCCCGTCCCGCCGTCAGCGTCGACGACGGCGCCGACGAGCGGCCGACGGAGGCGGAGCGCCCCGAGGTCCAGGGGCGGGTCCGTCCGGGCCACGAGCCGCGCGCCCGCGTCATCGCCCGTCGGCGCCGTCGCACCACCGTGCTGATCCTGCTGAACGTCGGCACCGTCGTGGCGGTCGCCTTCGGTCTGGGGCCGTGGTGGGTCGTCGCCCCGCCGGTCCTGCTGTTGGTCGGGCACATGGCACTGCTGCGCGAGGCCGCCAAGGCCGACGCCGAGCGCCGTGTGGCCGTGGCCCGAGCGCGCCGCCAGGCCGCGGTGCGGGCGCGTCGTGCCGAGGCGGAGCAGGCCCGCGAGGCCGAGCGCGAGGCGCAGATCATCGCCTTCATCGAACGCCGCAGCCAGGTGTACGACCAGTACGCCGACGCCCGGTTGCGGGCCGCAGGGGACTGAGTCGCGGCGCGGGTTCGGACCACCCCGTATCTCCTGATAGAGTTTCACATGTCTTCAGGGGCTATGGCGCAGTCCGGTAGCGCACCTCGTTCGCATCGAGGGGGTCTGGGGTTCAAATCCCCATAGCTCCACCACAGATCAAGACACACAGGGCCTCGCCTCAACGGCGGGGCCTTTGTCGTGGGGCAGGCGTGGGAGGTGTTCCGCGCCGGTTTTCGCACAGGACACACGTCGAGGGGCCCGGTTCAATGAACCGGGCCCCTCGACGTGTGCCGGGCCCTGCTGGACGGATGCCGCTGATCCCTGTGGCGGGAGTGCGTCCGGGCCGGAGCCGCGAGTGTCACCGGCGAAGCGTCTATCCCCTGAGGCGGGTGGCCGGTGTCCTCCCACACTACCCTGGCGGACCCGAACCGCCTATGCCCCAGGGGCTCCGTATTTCCACGCCCGAATCTATACGGTGGAAACTTTTCGGTGTATAGTTCAGCGCATGGCAGACGGATACCACCACGGAAACCTACGGACCGCCGTCCTGGCCCGGGCCGCGGAGGTCATCGAACGGGACGGTCCCTACACCTTCAGCCTGCGCTCGCTCGCGGCCGACCTCGGGGTGAGCCACACGGCCCCCAGGTACCACTTCGGCAGTAGGGAGGGCGTCCTCAACGCCCTGGCCACCGAGGGTTTCACCGAGCTGGCCGCCCGGCTGCGGGCCAACCGCGAGGCCGACGGCGGCTTCCTGGAGTCCGGGGTGGAGTACGTGCGCTTCGCCACGGAGCGCCCCGCGCACTTCCAGGTGATGTTCGCGCCGACCCTGCTCGACGAGGACGACCCCGAGCTCGCCGCCGCTCGCGGCGAGGCCTTCGGCGAACTGCGCTCCGGGGTCGCCTCGGTCTCCGAGGCGGGTCGCCGGGTCGAGGACCCCGCGGCCGGGGTCGTGGCGGGTTGGGCGATCGTGCACGGCATCGCCACCCTGGCGCTCTCCGGGAACCTCGACAGCTCCGGGGTGCGGGCCCTGCTCGGGGACGCCGACCTGTCCACCGTCACCCGGCGCAGCGCCGGTCTGCTCTTCGCGGCGCCGGAACCACCCCCCACACCAGATCGGGAGTAGACCCATGTCAGCCGCGACGCTCATCACCTCCGGTGCCGTCCTCCTCACCGTGGTCGGCATCGCCTACGGGGGCACGTTCCTCCTCCGCGTGGTCAACGGCGTCGTCCCCGCCAACGAACTCCAGCGGACCCACTTTCGCGCGGGACACGCGCACGCCGGGGTCCTGGTGATTCTCGGACTGGTCGTGCGCCTGCTGTTGGACCAGCCCACCGTCCCGGACTGGGGCCGACTCCTGGGCGACCTGGTGCTCCTGTCCGCGATCCTCATGCCCGCCGGGTTCTTCCTCTCGGTCATCGGCCGCGAACCCCGGAGCCCGAACCGGTTCCGGGTCCTGATCCAGTGCGGAGCGGTCAGTCTGGTCGTCGGCCTGGTCTCCGCCGGGGCCGCCCTGATCGTGGGCGGTCTGGCGATGCCCTGACCCCGTCCCCCCTCCCGACCCTCACGCTGTCCGCGGGCGGCCCTGGACCCGGAACGGGTCCAGGGCCGCCCGCGTTTTTGGCGAGAAAGATAACCCGCCTTAAGTGTGGCCCGAAACCCGCCTTTGAGGCCCGATCGGGGACCGACTTCCGCGAGGGAGCAGGTTCCTTCGCCACTACGAAGGGTGACCACGCCGTTGTAGCGAAAAGCCCGAGAAGCGATGTTCTGTGTGGGTATCTTCTGGTCCGTCCACTTGCTGGTACGTGCCGTCACGTCGACCGCGACCACGGAGCGGATCGTTCCGGGGCGATTGGGCCGTTTCCCAGCGCGCCCACCACAATAGCGATACCATCACACTCTGTAATGTTCTTGTTCGGGGATTTTGCCCCGCGCCGGTGTTGTCTTGGCAGGTCACCGGGGAGGGCAGGTTTGACGTGGGGCAATGGGCACTTGCCTGAACTGCGAGAACGGCGGCTTCGGTGGGCTTTCGCGCACCGCCGCTGCAATACACGGTCGAGGGTCGACCACGGAATGACGAATATTCGAACCCGGGTCTTGTGAAGCCCGCCCGTATGGGACATCTTGGTTGCGGGATGGGCCGGAGACATCGATGGAAAGGTGGATGCTATGACCATGCACGCGAAGACCTCTCGCAAGGGCAACGGCTGGAGCTGGTGGTAACCAGCACACGCTGAACGTTCTTTAGGGAACTCACGTGTCGGGGGCCCGTCCGACCTCGTCGGCGGGCCCCTTCGCCGTGCCCGGGGCGCGCGGCCGTGCGGAACGGACGGCCCGCGGCGGGGCGTACCGCCCCGGAGGCCGGGATTTGACCACGGGCCGTGGCGGGTAGGACCACGGTACGACAACAGGACAGTCAGGTCCGGATCGACCGTGAAGGGGCGGAACCTCCGTGTCCGACTCCCCCCAGTACCCCGGCGGATACCACCAGCCAGAGGAACCACCACCGGAGGGCGGGTACGTCCGCCCCACCGAACCCGGACGGGCGCCGCGCGCCGGACCCCGACCGGACCCCGCACCGGGGAGCGGCGAACCCCCGGTCGCGGCGGAACGCTTCCGGCGCACCACACCGGCCAGGAGCAAGGTCATCCCCGTCGAACGCGGTCGGGGGTTCTGGCACCTGGCCGTCGGCACCGTCTTCTACGTCATGATCGTCGGCGGCATCGCCGACCACGTCGAACCGGGAGTGCGCATCGCCGCCCACCTGGGCTTCTGGCTCCTGATCGGGCTGGCGTTCCTGGTCGCGACGGCACGTGAGCGCCGACACGACTGGGCCCCCAGGGCCCGGTGGCCGTGGATCGCGGCGGCGCTGGGCGGCGCGGTGACCGTGGAGGTGCTGATCGTCGCCGTGGGCTCGACCGCGATCATCGTCGGCTCGGTGGTGTTGCTCGCCCTGGGCGCGTTCTTCCTGATGCTGGTCGGCTGAGGCCGGCGGAGCGGCGGCGGGGCCTAGGTGTACTGACCTGAGAGGTTAGGTACGCGGGAGGCGGGAGGGCCGCCAATGGCGGTGTGGAACCGGTGGTGATTGTAGTGGTGCAACCATCCGGTGAACGCCTCCCGCTTGTCAGCCTCTGACCGGTAGGGGCGGGCGTAGGCCCACTCCTCGGTCAGTGTCCGGTTGAACCGCTCCACCTTGCCGTTGGTCTGGGGCCGGTAAGGGCGGATGCGCTTGTGCTTGATGCCCTGCGCAGCGAGCAGATCACGCCACAGGTGGGACTTGTAGCAGGACCCGTTGTCAGTCATCACCCGCTCCACGATGATCCCCGCCGAGGCGAAGAACGCCTGGGCACGCTGCCAGAACCCGGTCGCGGTGTCTTTCCTCTCGTCGGCGAGGATCTCGGTGTAGGCCAGGCGTGAGTGATCGTCCACGGCGTTGTGCAGGTAGGCGTACCCGGCCCTGGAGCGGTTCTTGCGGCCCTGGGAACGTCCCAGGGTCTTGTGGCCACCGCCGTCGGGGACGTTGCCGAGCTTTTTGATGTCCACGTGCACCAGCTCACCAGGGCGGCAACGTTCGTAGCGGCGCACCGCGCGCCTTGTGGCCCGGTCGGTGTGGGTCAGGCGGGCACACTTGTAGCGGGTCAGGATCCGGTGCACGGTCGAGG